>NZ_JBWCCL010000002.1:0-521711 GCF_056279465.1 Peribacillus sp. TE19612
TGCGGGAAAAGCGTGTCTAGGGGAGACCCCGCAGGCGCAAGCCGAGGAGGCTTCCCGGACCGCCCGCGGAAAGCGAGTGCCTGAAGTGGAAATCAAGTCCCCCAATAACATTTCATGGTTCGGGGTGTGACCAGTCCTAGCCACCTTTTAGAAAAAAGGTTTTCTATCCAATTTCAAAACAAAGTTGATTGGAACGTAAGGTACGAGACTCCTGCGGGAAAAGCGTGTCAGGGGAGACCGCGCAGGCGCAAGCCGAGGGCAGACGTCCGCAGAAAGCGAGTGCCTGGAGCGGAAATCAACGTCCCCCAATAACATTTCATGGTTCGGGGTGTGACCAGTCCTAGCCACTTTTTAGAAAGAAAGGTTTTCTATCCAATTTCAAAACAAAGTTGATTGGAACGTAAGGTACGAGACTCCTGCGGGAAAAGCGTGTCTAGGGGAGACCCCGCAGGCGCAAGCCGAGGAGGCTTCCCGGACCGCCCGCGGAAAGCGAGTGCCTGAAGTGGAAATCAGTCCCCCAATAACATTTCATGGTTCGGGGTGTGACCAGTCCTAGCCACTTTTTTAGACAAAAGAGTTTCTATCTAAATTTCAAAACAAAGTTGATTGGAACGTAAGGTACGAGACTCCTGCGGGAAAAGCGTGTCTAGGGGAGACCCCGTAGGCGCAAGCCGAGGAGGCTTCTCGACCGCCCGCGGAAAGCGAGTGCCTGAAGTGGAAATCAATGTCCAAATTTTACACCTTGTATTTAATTTTCCTTTTACTTACTCATGGGTAAAATTTTGTAAAGGGAGTGGGCGCGAGAGATTCCTTAAATGAGGAATTTCAAAACGGAAAACGGTACATTAAATAATCGAAGAATGATGAGCAGGACGTACGGCTTGTATCTCTTTCTTCTTACCTTTAAAATAGGGACAGAATCAAACAGGAGGAATTAATAAGTGAAGTCTACCCCAGTTGAACAATTATTTTATGAATTTGATGAAACAGCTCAAATATTGCAAAGTGAACTATCATGTACGTATCTGGACGCCTTGGGCGAAACGGGCGAGAATTTCTTCCAAGGGAAAGTCCTGCAGGATGAAATCAGTGAAGTATCGAAGAAAAGGTTAGCGAAGCATTATGCAGATTTTTCACCAGAGAAATATGAGAAGGAAGCAATCCGTAAAGCGTATCAGCTTGCCATTTTAAAAGGCATGCAGCAGAGCGTTCAGCCGAATCATCATATGACTCCTGATGCAGTCGGCATGTTCGTCAGCTATTTAGTCGGTAAATTCACCAAGGACCAAAAAGAGATAGTCATGCTCGATCCAGCCATTGGGACGGGGAACTTACTATTTGCGATCATGAATCAACTTACTGATAAAAACATCGCTTCATATGGTGTCGAGATTGATGAAACCTTGATCAGGCTTGCTTATGCTGGTGCCAACTTGCAAGAACATCCACTGGAATTTTTCAATCAGGACAGCTTGGAGCCACTTTTCATCGATCCTTCAGATGTTGTGGTCAGTGATTTGCCGATTGGTTATTACCCGAATGATGTGCGTGCAGCTGAATATGAATTGAAGGCCGACAAGGGACATTCGTATGCACATCATTTGTTTATTGAACAAGGTGTTAAACACGCGAAGGATGGCGGACACCTATTCTTCATTGTCCCGAATAACCTGTTCGTCTCGGAAGAAGCTCCGAAACTCAATGATTTCCTGAAGAAGCATACACATATTCAAGGGATGGTGCAACTGCCGCTTTCCATGTTCAAGAATGAATCGGCTGCCAAAAGCATCCTGATTCTTCAAAAGAAAAAAGAGGGTATCGAAGCTCCGAAGAAGGCATTGCTTGTACAACTTCCGAAGTTGTCGGATTTCGAAGCGACAAGGTCTGTCATGCAACAGATGGATGATTGGTTTAAAGAGGAAAAATAATCAATGAAAGCTGATGCCGCAGGCATTGGCTTTCATTTTTTTTTGGAAAAGTGATGATTGGCAATTTTTCATTATTATTTGGTTGTAATCGCATGCCATGATAAGATTGTACAATACACTGCACGTCATCATTGAGATGCATATGGAAGAACTAACTTAGAGTAAAGGAGCAGGATCGATGTCAAAAGTCATGGCTATTAATGCGGGCAGCTCTTCATTGAAGTTTCAGCTTTTTGAGATGCCTTGTGAAAAAGTAATTACAAAAGGTATTGTAGAAAGAATCGGTTTAAAAAATTCCGCATTCACTTTAAGCGTCGAAGGCGAAGAGGTTTCTGAAACGGTGGATATACCCAATCATGAAGTGGCTGTAGGGCTTTTATTGAAAAAGCTCATTGACCATCGTATCATTGACTCCTTTGAAGAGATAGATGGCGTAGGGCATCGGGTGGTGCATGGCGGTGAGGTATTCAGTGAATCGGTCTTGATCACGGAGGATGTAATAGAGGAAATCGAAAAGCTTTCCGAGTTGGCGCCCCTTCATAATCCAGCCAATATCACCGGAATCCAAGCCTTCAGGCGAATACTTGATGATGTGCCAGCGGTTGCAGTATTCG
Organism: Peribacillus sp. TE19612; assembly: GCF_056279465.1. Taxonomy (NCBI): domain Bacteria; kingdom Bacillati; phylum Bacillota; class Bacilli; order Caryophanales; family Bacillaceae; genus Peribacillus; species Peribacillus sp. TE19612. The sequence goes on from NZ_JBWCCL010000002.1 coordinate 2,543, forward strand.
ATACGGCCTTCCATCAAACGATGGCAGCAGGTTCCTATTTGTACAGCTTACCTCTTGAATATTATGAAAAGTACGGAATAAGGAAGTATGGGTTTCATGGTACTTCACATAAATATGTATCGCAGCGTGCTGCCGAAATGATTGGCCGCCCAATTGAACAGCTTCGATTGATATCCTGCCATTTAGGGAATGGTGCAAGCATTACGGCCATAAAGGGAGGCAAATCAATTGATACATCAATGGGGTTTACTCCCTTGGCCGGTGTTACCATGGGAACGCGTTCAGGGAACATCGACCCTGCACTGATTCCTTATATCATGGAGAAGACGGGAAAAACAGCAGATGAAGTGCTGGATGTCCTGAATAAGAAAAGCGGCATGCTGGCCCTTTCCGGATTTTCCAGCGACCTGCGCGATATTCAAGTTGAAGCGGATAAAGGAAATGAACGGGCTGAACTTGCACTTAAAGTATTTGCAGACCGGATTCACAAGTACATAGGCTCCTATTCAGCTAAAATGGGAGGTGTGGACGGCATCATTTTTACAGCGGGCATCGGTGAAAACAGCCAAAAGATTAGAGGGCGTATCTTGGAGGGACTTGAATTCATGGGGGTATATTGGGATAAGGATCTCAATCATACCAAGGGCAAGGAAGCGTTCATCAATACACCTTATTCCCCTGTCAAAGTCATGGTCATCCCAACCAATGAAGAAATCATGATTGTCAGGGATACCGTGAAAATAGCTTTGAAAGAAACCTGGAAAGCATGACTTCCTGTTTTTTTATAATGATCTCCTTATCTCTCTGGTAAGGGGGTCTTTCCAGTGAATGCAGTCTATCAAATTTCTCGCCTTCTCATGGATTTTTTGTACTGGCAATCCATACCTTTGAACGCCGGATCGCCATCATCTATTCTCAGAAGTGCTTCCTTCTATGGTATACTTAAGGGAGAATCCACCAATTCTGTACATAGGAGGCTTGATGCATGGAATTCACGAACCGGGAAATGAAAGTTTGGAATGAAATTAGTGAATGGCAGGAAAAACTCTATCAATATGAGCCAACGGATCTTGCTGCATTGTATGATAAATGGTTGGAGCAGGGGTTTGCCCTGCTTCCGGAAAACGTCCAACAACAGTTTTTTGAAAAGCTTGATACTTGGCTTTTTCATTTGCATGCCATGGTTCAGAGCTCACAAGTTCAAATAGATGCAAGAGAGCGGATTTTAGCATCTGCGCGCGTGTTTGATGAAGAAATCGAAACGTTGAGTGATTTGAATCACTTATCGATCGATCAGTTGAATTACATAGCCAATCAGCATATCGCTAAGCATCGTTTATATTCTTTTGCACAAGGCGGGATGAGCGGATCAGGAGGCCTGCTTCTGCTGGGGAGCGATATTCCGGCCATGACCGTCATCAATGTCAGGATCGTACAGCTGATTGCGATGTCTTATGGTGTCGAGGTGAATACACCGTTTGAAATGATGCTGGCCCTTAAGGTATTCAATGCAGGAGCGATGCCAAAGAGGCTCCAAGGAATAGCCTGGGAAGAATTGATCCGGGAGGTCCAGACCGCAGAAGATGACTATTTTTATTTAGGAATCGAAGAATTGACAAACCCTACATGGATGGAACAGCCGCTCAAGCAGCTGTTGAAAGCATTATCCATTGCCGTTTTCCGCAAAAAACTGGTTCGGGGCATACCGTTCATCAGCATGGCCATCGGGGCTGGATCCAATTATCAAATGACCCGGAATGTCAGTGAATTTGCACAGAAGTTCTATCAATATCGTTATTTACTGGAAAAGAAGGCTGATGGTGAATGAGTGTCAAGAATCATAAAAAAGCCGTCACGGAGGCAGTTCGCTGCATGGTGATAACCGTCAGCGATACGCGTGATGAAGAAACGGATAAAAGCGGGGCACTGATGAAGGAATTATTGAAATCGAGTGGTCATGAAGTGACGGAATATGTAATCGTTAAAGATGAGCGGAAGGCGATTCAGGATGCGGTCACTTCTGGCAGCCAAAGCGGCATGGTTGATGTCATATTAACAAATGGGGGCACTGGCATCGCCAAAAGGGATGTAACGATCGAGGCGGTCAAAGAATTGATGACCAAGGAAATACCCGGTTTTGGTGAGATTTTCCGTATGCTCAGCTATCAAGAGGATATCGGGGCAGCTGCCATTCTCTCCAGGGCGATTGCCGGAGTCGTGAACAACAAAGCGGTTTTTTCCACCCCGGGTTCATCAGGGGCGGTTCGGCTTGCGATGAATAAATTGATTCTTCCGGAATTGGGACATGTCGTCGGTGAACTCCGCAAGGATTTATAAGAGGGATGCAAAAAAAGCCACAGTTTAAAACTGTGGCTTTTTTTTGCATGGAATAGGCCTTAATTATGCATCTTTTCCGTCACGGCTTGATTGGCACGATACCAAAGCCATAAATCATTGATGATGGAAGCAAGTTCCGCAATTTCGGAATTGAGCTGGCATGATTTGGCGAAATTACTCTCATCGGAGAGCCGAAACTGCTTTCGGTTAATCGTGGATTCCAGTTCCTTGATGCGGTCCGGGATGCTTCCCCGGATATTCTCCCAATGTACGAGTATTTGCTGCTGCTCGCCTTTTGTATATTCATCCCACTCCAGATTCAAATCGGGAATGGAGATGCCGAGCCTTTCATCATAGATAAATAGTTCTCTCATATGCCCTCCGCTTTTCGATTTATCATACTCCTAGTTTACTATATTCTCGCGGAAGCATCCAATGTGTAAATTCCCTGAAAATATTAGCGTATTATTTAGCGAAATCTTTAAAATACCCCTTGTATTCCATTAATAAAGATGATAAAGTACTAATCATAGATTGAATAAAAATAACAAACGATGAATTTTTATTCACACGAAAGGACGATGGAAATGGAAAATCAAAAAGTTGTTTTAGCATATTCCGGAGGTTTGGATACTTCCGTTGCAATTAAATGGTTACAAGATCAAGGGTACGAAGTTGTGGCATGCTGCTTGGATGTCGGAGAAGGAAAAGATTTGGACTTCATTAAGGAAAAAGCGATCACTGTCGGTGCGGTAAGTTCCTATGTCATTGATGCGAAGGACGAATTCGCTGATGAATTCGCATTGACGGCTCTTCAGGCACATACTTTGTATGAAGGGAAATATCCATTGGTATCTGCTTTATCACGTCCGCTGATCGCGAAGAAATTAGTGGAAGTGGCTGAAGCGGAAAACGCGGTAGCCGTTGCACACGGTTGTACGGGAAAAGGAAATGACCAAGTGCGTTTCGAAGTATCCATCTCCGCATTGAACCCTAATTTGCAAGTCCTTGCACCTGTTCGTGACTGGAAATGGTCTCGTGAAGAGGAGATTGAATATGCAGCGAAAAATGGCATTCCCGTTCCGATTGGCATGGCGAGCCCGTTCTCGATTGACCAAAACCTTTGGGGAAGAAGTAACGAATGCGGAATCCTGGAAGATCCTTGGGCAGCTCCGCCGGAAGAGGCCTATGATTTGACTACAAGCCTTGAATGTACGCCAGATACTGCCGATATCATTGAAATTGGTTTTGAACAAGGTGTGCCGGTTACATTGAATGATAAAAGCTATAAATTGGCTGACCTGATCGTCGAGTTGAATCAAATTGCCGGCAAACACGGAGTTGGACGTATCGATCACGTTGAAAATAGATTAGTAGGAATCAAATCACGTGAAGTCTATGAAGCTCCTGGTGCGATGACATTGATAGCTGCACACAAAGAACTTGAAGATATCACGCTTGTTAAAGAACTGGCTCACTTCAAACCGGTGATCGAGAAGAAAATGACTGAATTGATTTATGAGGGACTTTGGTTCTCTCCGCTTCAAAAAGCTTTGGCTGCATTCCTGAAAGAAACACAAGTGAATGTAACGGGTACGGTCCGTGTGAAACTATTCAAAGGTCATGCGATTGTTGAAGGAAGAAAATCCGAGTACTCCCTATATGACGAAAAATTGGCTACCTATACAAAAGCAGACGAATTCGATCATGATGCAGCAGTTGGATTCATTAAGCTATGGGGACTTCCGACGAAAGTGAACAGCATGGTCAATAACAAGAAGGTGACAGTGTGAGCAGCAAGCTTTGGGGAGGAAGATTTACGAAATCTGCCGAAGAATGGGTAGATGAATTTGGAGCTTCCATTTCCTTTGACCAGGAACTTGTCCTTGAAGATATTCAAGGCAGTTTAGCTCATGTAACCATGTTAAAGCAATGCAGCATTTTACCTGAAGAAGATGCGGATCAGATCATTGCGGGTCTGAAAAGTTTACAGGAAAAAGCTGAGAAGGGTGAATTGACTTTTAAGGTTGAGATGGAAGATATCCACCTCAACCTGGAAAGTATGCTAATAAGCGAAATCGGTCCAGTTGGCGGAAAGCTTCATACAGGAAGAAGCCGTAATGACCAAGTTGCGACCGACCTTCATCTGTATATGCGGAACCAAACGAAAGTGATTCTGGAACTCATCAATGATTTGCAAATAGCGATTTTGGGACAATCCAAGAAAAATGTGGAAACACTAATTCCAGGTTATACACATTTGCAGCGTGCACAGCCCATTTCGTTTGCCCACCATTTAATGGCTTATTTTTGGATGCTTGAGCGTGACAAGCAGCGCTTCACCGAGAGTTTCAAAAGAATCAACATTTCTCCATTGGGTGCTGGGGCATTAGCTGGGACGACTTTCCCGATTGACCGTGCCCTCAGTGCGGAGCTATTGGGGTTTGAGGGAATTTACGAAAACAGCCTTGATGCGGTAAGTGATCGTGATTTTGCCATTGAATTCATGAGCAACAGCGCGACAATGATGATGCATTTATCCCGTTTCAGCGAAGAAATCATTCTCTGGTCAAGCCAGGAATTCCAATTCATTGAATTGGATGATGCGTTTTCCACTGGAAGCAGCATCATGCCGCAAAAGAAAAACCCTGATATGGCGGAATTGATCCGTGGTAAAACAGGACGGGTTTACGGGAACCTAACGGGGTTATTGACTGTTTTGAAAGGACTGCCGCTTGCTTATAACAAAGATATGCAAGAAGATAAAGAAGGCGTTTTTGATACGGTTAAGACCATTGTTGGTTCACTTAAAATATTTGCCGGCATGATTTCAACGATGAAAGTGAAAACGGACGTAATGGAAAAAGCAACAAAAAATGACTTCTCGAATGCGACGGAATTAGCTGATTACCTGGCTTCAAAGGGAATGCCTTTCCGTGAGGCGCACGAAGTGGTCGGGAAGCTTGTATTATTCTGTGTCCAGAATGGCTGCTATTTAGTCGACCTGAGCATTGAACAATTCCAGGAAGCTTCCGAGTTGTTTGATCAGGATATTTATGATGCATTAAATCCTTATGAGGCAGTTAAACGCCGTAACAGTGCGGGCGGTACAGGTTTTGCCCAAGTCCTGCTGGCGATTGAAAAAGCGGAAAAACTGGTAAGTGAATAACAGGAAAAAGCTCGTTCACCAATTTGGCGAACGAGCTTTTTATCATTTTCTCTTATTGATTCGTACGCACGACCATTACATCACAGTTTGAATGGCGAACGATGCCTTCCGACACGCTGCCGATAAGGAAACGTTCGACTGCATTAAGGCCTGTTGCACCGCAGACAATTAAATCGATCGAATGCTTTTTCGCTAAATCCCTTGGAATTTGAACTTTAGGAGAACCATAGGCAACTTCTGTTTGGACCTTTGTAATCCCGGAGGCAATGGCTTCCGTTTTATACTTGTCCAATAGCTCATTGGCAAAGGTTTCAGAGTGATCACGGATAGTCATATCATAAGCTTCGACAGTAGGGAAATTCCTTGTATCCACGATGTGTGTGAGCACAAGGGTAGCGTCACTGAGTTTTGCTAAGTAGATGGCCTTTTTTAAGGCCCACTCTGCTTCTTCCGAGCCGTCCACCGCTACAAGAATATTTTTATAATCTATACTATTCAAGTGAATCTCCTCCTTCTATTTCATTCCTATTATACAATGATTTACCTAATGTATCTGATTTCAATTGTAACAAATTAGCGAATGTTTATGCCAATAATCTGGAAATCGCAAAATGAAACAATATGATTCCAACCTTATTATGATGTAATGAATCATGCAGTAACGAAAATCTCTCCTTTTTACCTTATTTATTTATTAATGGTAACCTTTGATGTGAGAGGGGAGTTTTTTCATTGAGTGTTTCAAAAATAGTAAACTATGCTTTATATTCATTTATGCTTTTGTATGCTTTGATCTATTTCATTTATATTTTCTTCATCAATTTTGTACATGCTTCGATCAGTTTTATGAGTATAGCAGCACTGCTGCTTCCATTTATTCTATTACTATTTTTTCAATGGATTTCATGGAAATATACCAATAAGCATAATAAAAGGAAACTCAAGATTAGATTTATAGTCATATTAAGCCTTGGCTTTGCCCTTCTAGTTTTTTGTGTGGTTCTGTTAGGGGTAAATGAATCTGAATCAAGGTTCACCAGTGTAAGATGGTTAAATGATGATAAAGGAAGAGTCTACCTGGTAGATGACTTAATCAATGAACATGAATTGATAGGCATGACAAAAGATGAAGTGTTCACGCTTTTAGGGTCTCCAACAGAAACGGAATATTTTAAAGAGGAAGATAATGTTGTTTATTATCTCGGTGACGAGAGGGGAATCATAAGAATAGATAGTGAATGGCTGGTCATTTGGTTTGACGGCAGTGATAAAGCAATGAAGTATGAACTGCGGACCGATTAGTTGATATGTTGAAAAAATACCCCCGTCTTAAATGAAGGCGGGGGTATTCGGATTTCGTTATATTAAATGGTTCATGCATTATCACTTTATGATTTGCAGGCTCTTCGGGAATTTGGTCAAAACCTCACAGCCGGCATCGGTGATCAATAGATCATCTTCAATCCTGACACCTGCAACATTTGGAACATATATGCCAGGTTCGATGGTATAAACCATTCCGGATTGAAGTTCGAGGGAATTCGTTTCAGTCAAGGATGGATACTCATGGACACTGATCCCAAGTCCGTGGCCGAGCCTGTGCGGGAAGAATTCACCGTATCCTTTATCCCTGATGATGTTTCTGGCCGTCAAGTCTATCTCGGAACAGGATACACCAGGTTTACTGGCTGCAACGGCAGCTTCTTGTGCTCTACGTACAGTTTCATATATTTCTGCCTGTTTATCATTGATATCTCCATAAGCAACCGTTCTAGTAATGTCAGAGCAGTACCCTTCATGAACGACGCCAAGGTCAAAGAGGACAAGGTCGCCGCGCTGAACCTTCGTATTCCCAGGTGTGCCATGCGGGGAAGCGCCATTTTTACCAGTCAGGACCATGGTGGAGAAAGACATTTGGCTCACTCCGGCCTTTTTCAATTCGTATTCAATCGCTGCAAGGATTTCCATTTCCGTTTTACCTTCATGAATTTCGCTGACACCCACTTCAATCGCAAAGTCGGCAAGGCGGCATGCTTCACGGATTTTGACCATTTCATCTTCCGATTTGATCATTCGCATCTTTTGAAGTTTTTCTTCTGCGGAAACAAGCTTCGGTGCTCCGAAGTGTTGTTGGACCTTTTCATAACGTTCCACATTCATATGCTCTTTTTCAATGGCCATTGTATGAATGGTTAAACCGCGATCCTTGACTGCTTGCTTAACTTTTTCCCAAGGGTTTTCAATGTCGGTGTAACCGATGATATCTCCATCCCATCCAGCCTGTTTAGCATCCGGAACTTCCATCTGCGGGCAGACAAGGAAAGGTTCGGCATTTGCAAAAATGGCAAGTGCCAGCAGTCTTTCATGAGGATCACTAAAAAACCCGCTCAAATAGAAGATGCTCTCTGTAGATGTAAGTAAAGCGGCTTCAGCTTCATTCGCCTGTAGCCAAGTTTGTAGTTCTTTCAAACGTTCATTCATGACGGTACCTCCATTAATAAGATATAATTACCTTAGCAATATTTAAAAGTATAGTAAATGGGAAAGGCCTAAGAAAGCTACATAAAAAAATTGTTGGTATTGGGAAGGGAGCATCAAAAATGAAAGTATCTTTTCATGGACATGCAGTTGTAAAAGTCGAAACGAATGGTAAAACGATTTTAATCGATCCATTCATTACTGGAAACGAATTGACCGATTTGAAGGTGGAAGATGTGAAACCGGATGTAATCATCTTAACACATGGCCATAATGACCACGTCGGTGATACGGTTGAATTGGCCAAAAGGCATGATGCGCTTGTCATCGGCATTGCAGAGATTGCCGACTACCTGGGTGATCAAGGGGTCAGGACCCACGGGATGAGCATCGGCGGAGCTTTCGAGTTCGACTTTGGAAAAGTGAAACTGACGCCAGCTTTCCATGGAACGGGATTCAATAATGGAGAGGGGCAAATCATTTATTTAGGAATGCCTGCTGGAATATTGCTTACGATAGAAGGGAAAACGATCTATCATGCAGGGGATACAGCGGTATTTTCCGATATGAAACTGATCGGGGAACGACATCCGATTGACTTGGCATTCTTGCCTATCGGCGACAATTACACCATGGGCCCGGAAGATGCAGCACTTGCAGCGAAATTCCTTCAAGCCAAACAAGTCGTGCCGATTCATTACAATACTTTCCCTGTCATCAAACAGGATCCTGAAAAATTCCTCGACTTGCTTGAAGAGGAAAATGGACTGATCATGGAAGCCGGGGATGAAATAGACTTTTAAAAGGAGCGGGAGCCTGCAGGGGCTTCCGTTTTTTATTTGGATTGTAAATGACGGATATACCTGTAGCATTTCCTTTTACGAAGATGATCCCGGCAAAATGAACGTTCAGCAGCCAAGTCTTTTTTCCTTTCACAGGCATAAAATGAATAGATGAAAAAAAAGGGGGGATTGGATGAAACAGAGGTTATTACTGTGTTTGCTTTTATGCGGTGTGATGCTGTATTATGCCGTGCCGCGCTTGTCGTTGGAAAGTGGCGGTCTGGAGGGTCTGTTTGCTGGATCCTGGCTGTTGTTTGCATTGTTGGCGGTAGCTGGAAACTTGACGGGCATACTATATTCTCCTAAGAAACAAAAGGTAAAACGCCAGCCGGAATACAAAAGGTTGCGCCAATACTAGTAGTTGTTTGATAAACTAGGCTCTTTGACCTTATAATGGAGAATAGGAATACCGTGAAAAGGGTGAAGCGCTTGGCTACAAAGCATGAACAAATATTAAAACATATCGATGGGCTCCCTGTCGGCGAAAAGATTTCCGTCCGTCAAATAGCGAAAGCATTGAATGTTAGTGAAGGTACGGCATACCGGGCAATTAAAGAGGCGGAGAACCAGGGCTACGTGAGCTCGATTGAGCGGGTAGGCACGATCCGCATTGAGAAAAAGAAAAAAGAGAATATTGAAAAGCTCACTTTTGCAGAGGTAGTCAATATTGTTGACGGACAAGTTCTTGGAGGGAAAACGGGACTTCATAAAACATTAAATAAATTCGTCATCGGGGCGATGAAGCTGGATGCCATGATGAGATATACAGGGGCAGGAAACCTGCTGATCGTCGGGAACCGTACACAGGCCCATGAGCACGCGTTAAAAGCGGGTGCAGCGGTGCTGATCACCGGGGGATTCGATACTGAAGAGCCTGTTAAAAGGTTAGCCGATGAATTGGAGATGCCTGTCATCTCAACGAGTTACGATACGTTTACCGTCGCAACGATGATCAATCGGGCGATTTATGACCAATTGATCAAAAAGGAAATCTTGCTGGTGGAGGATATTTTGACACCCGTACAGGAAACGACCTTTTTGACAGTGGGTGACCGGGTTCAGACCTGGCATGAACTGAATCAGGAATCGGGGCATAGCCGTTTCCCTGTTGTCGATGACAATATGAAGGTTCAAGGAATGGTCACATCAAAAGATATCATCGGACAGGAAGAGATGACTCTCATCGATAAGGTGATGACGAAAAACCCGATGACCGTAGGCGATAAAATGAGTGTGGCATCTTCTGCACATATGATGGTTTGGGAAGGGATCGAGTTAATCCCGGTCGTGAATGACAGTCATATCCTAAAGGGTATCGTGAGCAGGCAGGATGTGCTGAAGGCATTGCAAATGAGTCAAAGGCAGCCTCAGGTCGGCGAAACGATCGACGATACGATCACCAGCCAGCTTGTGATGACTTCGAATCGCGGCAAGGGCGAGGAAGTGTATAACTATGGCGTCACCCCGCAGATGACCAATTACCTTGGTACCATTTCAAGCGGTGTGTTCACGACATTGGTCACCGACTCGGCAAATCGTGCACTTAGAGGCTATAAGCGCGGTGACTTGGTCGTGGAAAACATGACGATCTACTTCATCAAGCCAGTCCAGATCGACAGTACACTTGAAATCCATCCGCGTGTCCTTGATGTAGGACGTAAATTCGGAAAAGTAGATGTCGAGGTGTTTAACCAAGGCAAACTTGTCGGCAAGGCGATGTTGACCTGTCAATTGCTGGACCGATCATGAAAAATAAAAAGGATAATCGAAATTCGATTATCCTTTTTGATTTGCAGCTTCTTCGATTGCATGCGGCAAATAAAATTTATACATTTTATAGCCGCCCCAAATACTGAATAAGCCAACGAAGATGAAAACGGCGGCAATGATATAAGTGATGGTCGTGTGGAATAGAAAAAGCTGATTGATTCCGAATAGTGCGACAAACGCACCGAGGGCAATGGAAGACTTCCCTGAAATCCACTTTTTCTCCATCGGCATTCTGGTTCGGACCGATTTGATTTTATAAAACAGATAGACCCCTAGTGAAAGAACGATCAAGGTGACAAGAATAGGCATCGTTTGAAATTCCCCCAATTTAACATATGTACCTTTTTATTGTAGCGGGAAATGAAAGAGAATGCCACAGTAAACAAGATGAGTCTTCCTATTTCCGCAATTTTTTGATTAAATGAAATATATCATCTTTATAAGGCTCGATAATACATATGTTAAGGGGAGATCAATATGAAAGCTGAAATATTAGCAGATATAAAGCGTTATGATACTATCATTCTCCATCGTCATGTCCGTCCAGATCCGGATGCTTATGGTTCTCAGGGGGGATTGGCGGAAATCCTGAAAGCATCTTTCCCCGAAAAGCGAATTTATACGGTCGGGAAAGAGGAACCGTCATTGAATTATTTAAGAAGGCTCGATGTGATTTCGGATGAAACATATCAAGGTGCTTTGGTCATCGTTTGTGATACCGCAAATACGGACCGGATTTGTGATGCACGTTACACGACGGGGGATAAACTGATTAAGATCGATCATCATCCTAATGAAGATCCATATGGGGATATGCGTTGGGTCGATACATCGGCAAGTTCCACAAGTGAAATGATTTACGAGTTTTACCAGTTCGGTAAAGAACAAGGCTTGAGAATGAGTGATGAAGCGGCACGCCTTCTATATGCAGGCATTGTTGGCGATACAGGTCGTTTTCTATTCCAAAGCACGACTGAAAAGACATTTGCCTATGCCAGTGAATTGATTCACTATTCGTTCTCCCGCCCGCAGTTATATCAGGAGATGTATGACGTTGAGGAAAGCATAGTCCGGTTGAATGGATATGTGCTGCAGCATTTTGAAATCCTTCCATATGGAACGGGGAAAATGATCATCACGAAAGATATACTTGAAAAATTCAATGCTTCCACATCTGAGGCATCGCAGCTCGTTTCCTCGCTAGGTTCGATTAAAAATGTTAAGTCATGGGTCTTTTTCATTGAAGAGGATCAAGAAATCAGGGTCCGTTTCCGTTCTAAAGGACCGATCATCAATACGATTGCCCGTAAATATAACGGCGGAGGCCACCCGTTTGCAGCAGGGGCTTCGATCTATTCTTGGGATGAAGTGGATAATATCCTTGCCGACATGGAAGAGTTGAATAAAGCGGAATGATAAAAACTTAAAGACCAAATCACAAATGATTTGGTCTTTTAAATTCGGTGGACACTCACCCATCCTTAAGAAGTAGTCCTTTTTAGTTTGATTTCTATATTCATTTTCGTATAAAACATGATTTCAACGACTTCAAGTCGATAGCGCTTTTTATTGATGGTCATGATCTTGTTTTCTATCGATTTTTTCAACAGCATCTTTCCGTCATAGACACTGGCGACATCTTTGGCGAGAAGAGAGGATAGGTCGTCCTCAATCACATCCTCCGCTTCTGCAATACTCAGCTGATCCAGACTGTATTTTTCATTCGTGATCGTTACTTCCACTTCCTGAATCGTCAGGATTTCCTCGTTTTTCTCGTTCAATTTTTTATAATCCTGCTCCCAAATTGCGATCTTCCCGTTTAAATCCTTGATCTTTTCTCTTTGTTCGTGAAGGGTCAGGATCTGCTTCTCCTGCTGGACACCATGCATATAAAAGAATATCCCCCAGCTGATCAATCCGCCAAGTGCGGCCCCGGCAAAAAAACGCTGCCAGGTAGGAGTCCGGTGATAGGGAGGAATCCTCATGGTGAAATATGCTCCTGCGTGAACCAGTTGATGATCAGTGCTCCTGTCTGTGCCCCTCCAAGTGCAGATAGTATCAATAGGACCTGCTTGACTATATCCTTCGTTTCCCCGTGGAAAATACCGCGTTCAAAATTATAGACCATATCAAAAGTTCCCCCGATCGCAGCGACAATCGCCCAAATACGAAGGCTGTCCGACAGCCGGAATACAGTCGTCATCGGGGCTTGTCCTGTAAAAAAAGCGGCGAGGCCCCCGATTATCGAGCCGCCAAGCAATACGCCAAGCGATATGAAAAAGCTGTTGAGGAAGGCTGGAACAAAGGCTTCATTCATATATCATCATCCTTTTTTGCTTGATATTCTTCTATACCATTTATATGGGATGTTCAGAGGTATTATGATAGTCGCCGGAAATCAGGAAGTTAAATTGCATTGGTAATGAGAACATATTTTCTTTTTTTGAAATAAACACTATAATGAAAAGAAACATGCCTTACAAAGGTGGGAGAAAAAAACGTGTATACTCATCTCCATATTCAGAGCGGATACAGCCTGCTGACAAGTACGGTGAAGATCACTGAACTTGTGGCCAAAGCGAAAGCGGATGGCTGTACAAGTCTTGCCTTAACCGATCGAAATGTTATGTACGGTTCGGTCTATTTTTATAAAGAATGCAAGAAGCAGGGCATTAAGCCGATCATCGGCATACTTGCGGATGTCCTTGATGAACGGGAATCTCCACATGGACTTCTTTTATTGGCAAAGAGTCTGCAAGGATATCAAAACCTGCTTAAAATAAGCAGTGCCATAAAAACGAAATCCCCGTCAGGCATTCCAATGAATTGGCTTAAAGCCTATTCCGGGGGCTTGATTGCAATCACACCAGGTGCAGAGGGGCAAGTAGAAACGCTATTGAGAGAAGAAAACCCTGAAGAAGCCAAACAGGCAGCAGGGCGATTTCTGCAAATTTTTGGTCATGATAACTTTTATTTATCCATACAGAGACTGTCGATTGCGGATGAGGAAAAAGGTAACGAAGCCATAAGTCAGTTGGCGAGAGATTTAGAGATAAAGATTGTCGCGACGAATCCAGTCTATTATTTGAACGAAAGCGATGCACTCGCTCATGAAGTCTTATTGGCAATCGGAAATGGCGACAAGCTTGCGGATGAGACGCATACGGTTCTTGAATCCGATCAATTTTATTTGAAAAGCCGGGCTCAGATGGCAGAACTATTCCATGACAGACCGGATGCACTCGAAAATACACTGCATATTGCCGCGCAATGCAATCTGGACATTCCATTTCATCGTTCACTTCTTCCTAAGTACCCTACTGAGGATGGAGCCACAGCCGAGGAAATGCTCGAAGCCATCTGCTTCCAAGGGCTGAAGAAAAGAGTGCCGGAACCATCCATTCAATATGAAGAGCGCCTGCGATATGAATTGGATATAATCACCAAGATGAAATTCAGCGATTACTTTTTAATCGTTTGGGACTTCATGAAATTCGCTAAGGACCATCAAATCCTGACTGGTCCAGGAAGGGGGTCGGCCGCAGGGTCGATGGTCGCTTATGTGCTGTCGATCACGGATGTCGATCCAATCGAACATTCCTTGCTATTCGAGCGTTTCCTGAATCCGGAACGTGTCTCGATGCCGGATATCGACATTGACTTTCCGGATAACCGCCGTGAAGAAGTGATTGCCTATGTCGCGAAGAAGTACGGGGAACTTCATGTAGCACAGATCATTACATTCGGAACATTGGCTGCCAAGGCTGCGTTAAGGGACACAGGACGTGTTTTCGGCCTGAATTCAAAGGAACAGGAAGCGGTATCGAAAATGATTCCAGGCCGTCTGGGCATCACGCTTCCCGAGGCTTTCAAGGAATCGAAAAGGCTTAGGGAATTCGTTAATGAGAGTGACCTGAATCAAAAATTATTTCAAACCGCGTTATTGCTTGAAGGGCTCCCTCGCCATGCTTCGACACATGCCGCCGGCGTCGTCATCAGTGACCAGGCACTGACCGAACATATCCCGATTCAGGGAGGGCATGAGGGCATCCACCTGACTCAATATCCAATGGACCTTCTCGAAGAACTGGGACTTCTTAAAATGGATTTTCTTGGACTCCGCAATTTAACGCTCATCGATAATATTATAAATAACATCAAAAAGGGAACGGGGAAAAAGCTCGACTTGTCCCATATTCCGATGGATGACCCTGAGACGCTGGCCCTTTTAGGCAGAGGCGAAACAACCGGAGTGTTCCAATTTGAATCGGATGGCATCCGAAAGGTTTTGATCAAGCTGAAACCGAACCGATTCGAGGATATCGTCGCGGTCAATGCCCTATATCGTCCAGGTCCGATGGAAAATATACCGCTGTTCATCGAGCGAAAACATGGACTTGCTCCGATTGATTACCTGCACGAGGATTTGAAGGATATCCTCGAGCCTACATACGGGGTCATCGTTTATCAAGAACAAATCATGCAAATCGCCTCCCGCTTAGCAGGGTTTTCATTAGGGGAGGCTGACCTGCTCCGACGTGCCGTTTCGAAGAAGAAGAAGGATGTTCTGGATCAAGAGCGGCAGCATTTCGTGAGCGGCGCATTGAAACAAGGATACTCCGAAAAAACGGCAGATGAGATTTATTCCTTGATTGTCCGCTTCGCTAACTATGGATTCAACCGAAGTCATGCGGTGGCGTATAGTTTCATCGCTTATCAGCTGGGTTACTTGAAAACCCACCATCCGGAATATTTCATGGCAGCACTTTTGACATCGGTCGTCGGGAATGATGAAAAGATTTCGCAATATATCCGAGAAGCAAAGAAGAAAGGGATAGCGGTTCTGCCTCCCTCGATTAACCGGAGCGGTTACCCGTTTTTACCGGAAAAGGAAGGGATCCGTTATAGCCTTGGAGCCATAAAAGGGATAGGCGGGACGGTCCTAAAAGATATCTTTGCTGCGAGGCGTCAGAAGAAGTTCGCTGATTTATTCGATTTCTGTTTGCGCGTTTCGGGGAAAATTGTAAATAGAAAAGTGTTGGAGGCGCTTGTCCATTCAGGTGCATTTGATGAATTCGGTGAAGACCGGGCAACATTGTTGGCGAGCTTGGACGTAGCGATCAATCATACGGAATTGGTTAATCCGGATGATGACCTATTCGATATGTTTTCGGATGGCGAGTTTTCACTCAAACCGAAATACCACCGGGTCGATCCTATCCCAATCGAGGACAAACTCTCGTTGGAAAAAAGCGCATTGGGGCTTTATCTATCGAATCATCCTGTGACAAGCTACAGAGAACTTTTTCAGCACTTCGGCTGTTTGACTATAGATGAAGCTATTAATAAAAAGGAATCAAAAGTCTTACTTGGCGCTTACATTACGTCGGTTAAAACCATAAGGACAAAAAAGGGCGATGTGATGGCTTTCTTGAGCGTCAGTGATGAAGAGGGGGATATTGAAGCGGTTGTTTTTCCGAATATTTACAAAAACCACTCTGCCGACTTGAATCATGGACAACTCGTTATGCTGCAAGGGACATTGGAAGAGCGGGATGGAAAAACACAGCTGCTCATCCGGAACGTATACCCGCTTGAAAAAGTGAAGCAGATGAAAGAGGAAAAAAACGGAACGATATTCCTGAAAATTGAGGCTGGCAAGCAAACGAAGGATACGCTGCAAAAAATAAAAAAAATTTTAATGCAGCATAGCGGTGAAACCAAGGTCATGCTTTTTTACGAGAGGGAAAACCGCTATGTACAGCTATCTTATTGGGATTGGGTCAATCCTACAGATAGATTGATGCAGGCATTATTTGACTTGGTGGGAAAAGGGAATGTGGTTTACAAGAAAGAATAACTGTTTTACAACTTTAATAGTTATGTTATATTGAAAACAGGCCGCTGTGGTCTGACCACTAGATTTCAGCATATAAGATAATGGGTTACCCAATTTGTTTTAGGAGTGAAACTATGACATTAAGAGAAGAAGCATTACATATGCACCGCTTGAATCAAGGAAAATTAGAAACAGTTTCGAAAGTGCCGGTTAGGAACGCAGTAGATTTGAGCCTGGCTTATTCTCCTGGTGTCGCAGAACCGTGTAAAGATATTTACGATAAGCCGGAAACCGTTTATGACTATACAATGAAGGGGAATACGGTTGCCGTCATTTCTGATGGAACGGCTGTTTTGGGACTTGGAAACATCGGTCCGGAAGCTGCTATGCCGGTCATGGAAGGAAAAGCCGTTTTATTTAAAAGTTTCGCCGGAGTGGACGCTTTCCCGATTTGTTTAAAAACGACGGATGTGGACAAAATTGTAGAGACCGTTAAATTACTCGAACCGACTTTCGGTGGAGTGAACTTAGAAGACATAGCCGCACCAAATTGTTTTGAAATTGAAGAACGACTCAAGAAAGAAATGAATATTCCTGTTTTCCATGATGATCAGCACGGTACAGCCATTGTTACTGTTGCCGGTCTTGTGAACGCGTTACGACTGGTGAATAAATCAATGTCAGAAATTAAAGTGGTAGCGAATGGCGCAGGTGCTGCGGGCATTGCCATCATTAAATTGCTTTATAGCTATGGAGTTCGCGACATCATCATGTGTGATACGAAGGGTGCCATTTATGAGGGCCGTTCGACAGGTATGAATGATACAAAAGAACAAGTGGCGAAAGTGACCAATCGAAATAAGGTTTCAGGACCTTTGGAATCTGTCATTGAAAACGCTGATGTATTTATAGGTGTTTCTGCCGCAGGTGCATTGACAAAAGAAATGGTTTCTTCGATGAATCGGGATGCGATCATTTTCGCTATGGCTAATCCAGATCCGGAAATCATGCCGGAAGATGCAAAAGCAGCGGGTGCCAAGGTTGTTGGAACTGGCCGTTCGGATTTCCCGAATCAGGTCAATAACGTCCTTGCTTTCCCAGGGATTTTCCGTGGTGCCTTGGATGTACGTGCGACTCATATCAATGAAAAAATGAAGGTCGCTGCAGTAAAAGCCATTGCTGGATTAATACAGGAGCATGAGTTGAACGAAGACTACGTGATCCCTGCTCCATTTGATGAGAGGGTGGCACCTGCCGTTGCGGCTGCTGTTGCCAAGGCAGCGATGGAAACTGGAGTAGCTAGAATCAATGTAGATCCAGAGGTAATTAAAGAAAAAACAAAGAAATTAGCGATCATTGGAAAAAGTGAGGAATAATTAATTTGGCAGGTCGTACTTCTTCATCCAAAATTTATCTCGATGTCGTTGAGAGCCTACGTAGCATGATTGAAGCGGACAGCCTCCTGCCGGGAGATAAAATCCCATCAGAACGGGAGTTATCGGATCGTTTTAATGTTGGGCGTTCCTCTGTCCGTGAAGCATTGCGTGCCTTAGAGCTATTAGGTTTAATAGAAACAAGGCGTGGTGAAGGGACGTTTATTAGGGATTTCCAGGAGCATAAGCTAGTCGAGCTTCTGGGAACCTTTTTTTTGCAAGATAAAAAAGTACAAGAAGATTTGGCTGAGACGAAAAGGCTGATTGAAATTGACTGTTTGCGGATCGTCGCTTTTTTCGCTACGGCTGAGGATATCAAAAGATTAATGGCCTGGGTCAAAGCGGATATGTTTCATGATGATGATTTCTTTTTAAGAATTGCCATTATGAATCGCAATCGTTTGCTGGAAAGAATTTGGCGCATTGTCAACAGCTATGCTAGAACATCAGAGATGGTACAGGGTAATGTGAAAAAAGAAGATTATCTGGCACTTCTTACATATTTGCTCGAACGTGATGAAGAAAAAGCCATCGAAACGTATCTTATTAGAATTAGAAATATGTCGAAGGGCGAATGACACCTTTTTACACGATACTAATTTTATTTCTGATATAGTTTTTACCAAGTATCATAAAATAGATAATTGGTGGTAAAGGGAGGATTAAGCTTGCTTAAAGAGCTATTTGCGAAGTCTAAGAAGAAATATGCAACGGTTCCTTTAGATCGGGAGAAACAAGATGTACCAGAAGGAATCATGACAAAGTGCACCGGCTGTAAAAAAATCATGTATACAAAAGAATTGGTGAAAAACAAGAAAGTCTGTCTGCATTGCGGGTACCATCATCCGATGTCTTCCCATGAGCGCATCGAATTTTTATTCGACGAAGGCACTTTTAATGAATTTGATAAAGAAATGATTTCCGTTAACCCGCTTGATTTTCCGGATTACTTGGAAAAATTGGAAAAAGATAGAAAGAAAGCCAAGATTAATGAGGCGGTTGTCACAGGAGTCGGAAGCATCAATGGGTACCAAGTTTCAACTGCCATCATGGATTCGAATTTCCGGATGGGAAGCATGGGATCCGTTGTTGGCGAAAAAATTACCCGTGCCATTGAACGTGCTGGTGAATTGAAGATTCCGTTCATCATATTTACGGCATCAGGCGGCGCCCGGATGCAGGAGGGTGTTTTGAGCTTGATGCAGATGGCAAAGACAAGTGCAGCACTCAAGATATTCAGCAATGAAGGCGGACTGATCATATCAATGATGACCCATCCTACCACAGGTGGGGTTTCGGCAAGTTTCGCGTCACTTGGCGATATTAATCTAGCCGAACCTGGAGCCCTTATTGGATTTGCGGGACGAAGAATCATTGAGCAGACGATTCGTGAAGAGCTTCCTGAAGATTTCCAAACGGCTGAATTCTTGTTGAAGCACGGTCAATTGGATGCGGTCGTCAAACGTACGGAAATGAAGGAAACCTTGACGACGATCCTTAAAATCCATGCCCCGGGCGGTGAGTGGTTATGATTTACGAATTAGAGTTCGAGCGTCCCATTACGGACCTGAGAAATAAAATTAAAGAGCTAAAGGCAATTTCGAAGGATGCTGATGTAGACCTTACAGCAGAAATCGAAACATTGGAAAAGCGTTTAGAGAAGCTGGAAGTGGATATCTACAACCATCTTAAACCGTGGGATCGTGTTCAGATTGCCCGGCATCCAGCCCGTCCGACGACGCTTGATTACATTCCGCTGTTATTCAATGACTTCATCGAGTTTCATGGTGATCGTTATTATGGGGATGATGAAGCGATTGTCTCTGGAATCGCAGAATTTAATGGACTTGCCGTGACTGTCATCGGTCATCAACGCGGGAAGGATACGAAGGAAAACATCCGTCGTAACTTCGGCATGCCCCATCCTGAAGGCTATCGAAAAGCTTTGCGTCTGATGAAACAGGCTGAAAAATTCAACAGGCCGATTATTTGTTTCATTGATACGAAGGGAGCTTTTCCTGGTAAAGCTGCTGAAGAGCGCGGGCAAAGTGAAGCCATTGCGAAAAACCTTTTCGAAATGGCAGGGCTGAAGGTGCCGGTCATCAGTATTGTCATTGGTGAAGGCGGAAGCGGCGGTGCATTGGCGCTTGGCGTCGGAGACCGAATTTTCATGCTTGAGAACTCAACATATTCCGTGATTTCCCCTGAAGGGGCTGCAGCCTTGCTGTGGAAGGATGCCTCTCAGGCTAAGAGGGCTGCGGAAACGATGAAAATCACGGCTCCCGACTTAAACCGCTTAGGAGTCATCGATGAGATCATTCCTGAAGTGAGGGGCGGCGCCCATCGGGATTCGAATTTACAGGCAGAAGCCATCAAGGAAATCCTGAAACGTTCATTCAATGAACTGTTGCCATTGAATAGTGATGATCTTATCAACCAGCGTTATATGAAATTCAAGAAAATCGGTGAATATGAATTTGCAAAACAACAACCTGAGGGCGAACCTAAGGAAGTGGAACAGCATTCATAAACACATTTTGGAAAAGGAAAAACGTGCTGCCTGGGGCAACACGTTTTTTCATCCTTTCATTCGCGCATATGTATTCATTACCGAAACGAGTAAAGAATATGGTTTGTGGGTAGAATGTAAAGTTTCACACCATTTTACTTCAATTTCTGAAGAGAATCGGTTAGGCTTATAACATCAAGTATGCATAAGTGAAACAGTTACTGCTTATTGAAGCTTGAAAAAGGGTACAATGATATAGCGAAGCTTAAAATTGATTAGTGCTGTAGAGAGGTGACATTTATGAAAAGAATAGGTGTATTGACAAGTGGAGGAGATTCTCCAGGAATGAATGCGGCAGTCCGAGCAGTTGTCCGGAAAGCAATTTTTCATGAAATGGAGGTCTTCGGTATTTATCATGGCTATCAGGGTCTGATAAATGGCAATATAAAGAAGCTTGAACTTGGGTCGGTCGGGGATATCATTCATAGAGGCGGCACGATGTTACATACGGCTCGCTGTCCGGAATTTAAGACGGAGGAAGGCCAGCTGAAAGCGATTGAACAATTGAATAAACATGGTATCGAGGGCATTGTCATAATTGGTGGCGATGGTTCTTACCGCGGGGCGAGAGCTTTAACGGAAAGGGGTTTCCCTTGTATCGGGGTTCCTGGAACGATTGATAATGACATACCGGGTACGGACTTTACGATTGGTTTCGATACGGCCCTGAATACAGTCATCGATGCTATCGATAAAATTCGGGATACGGCTACTTCTCATGAAAGGACTTATGTGGTTGAAGTGATGGGAAGAGATGCCGGTGATATTGCGCTTTGGGCTGGATTGGCTGGCGGAGCTGAAACGATTCTTTGTCCTGAATATGAATATGAAATAGATGATTTGATTGGAAAGCTGAACCGCGGACATGACCGAGGGAAAAAGCACAGTATCATCATAGTAGCTGAAGGTGTAGGAAGTGCCGTTGATATCTCCAGGAGTATTGAGGCGAAAGCAGGAATTGAAACCCGTGTAACTGTACTGGGCCATGTTCAGCGCGGAGGATCTCCCTCTGCAAATGACCGGGTATTGGCAAGCCGGCTTGGGGCAAGAGCCGTTGAATTGCTTCTTGAAGGAAAAGGGGGCAGGGCTGTCGGAATCGAACAAAATCAACTTGTTGATTATGATATCATCGAAGCTCTTGCCAAACCGCATACAATTGACAAGAAAATGTATGAATTATCCGCTGAGCTATCCATTTAATCATTTTTATTGACCGATAGGAATCGCTTTTTAGTAATGGGTATTTAAAAGAAGACATAAAACACTGCGCCCCCTGTCTTCAAGAAGTGGACAGGCGGCGAGTTTTCCTTAAAGGAGGATGACACTATGCGTAAAACCAAGATTGTTTGTACGATTGGCCCCGCAAGTGAAAGTATAGAAAAGCTGGTTCAATTAATAGAGGCGGGAATGAATGTAGCACGGCTTAACTTTTCTCATGGAAATCATGAAGAACATGCAGCTAGAATCCGCAATATCAGAGAAGCGAGCGAAAAAACGGGTAAACAGGTTGCCATCCTGTTGGACACAAAAGGACCTGAAATACGGACAAATAATATGGAAAATGATTCTATGGAGCTTGTAGCCGGCAATGAAGTCATTATTTCCATGAATGAAGTCCTGGGAACACCTGAAAAATTCTCCATTACCTATGAAGGGCTTCTGCATGATGTCCACCCAGGATCTAAAATCCTTTTGGATGATGGATTGATCGGGCTTGAAGTGTTGAAGATTGATGAGGTCAGAAAAGAAATCCATACGAAAATCTTGAATAGCGGTACACTTAAGAACAAAAAAGGCGTCAATGTTCCAGGAGTTTCGGTTAACCTGCCTGGCATAACGGAGAAAGACGAACAGGATATCCTTTTTGGGATCGAACAGGGTATCGACTTCATTGCTGCCTCATTTGTACGCAGGGCTTCCGACGTGCTTGAAGTAAGTGAATTATTGCAGCAAAATGGTGCGGATCATATTCAAATCATCCCTAAAATCGAAAATCAAGAGGGCGTGGACCGTCTTGATGAGATCTTGGAAGTTTCAGATGGCTTGATGGTGGCACGTGGAGACTTGGGAGTGGAAATTCCTGCAGAAGAAGTGCCATTAGTCCAAAAACAAATGATCAAAAAATGTAATAATGCCGGGAAACCAGTCATAACGGCTACACAAATGCTCGATTCGATGCAGCGTAATCCAAGGCCGACCCGTGCAGAAGCAAGTGACGTGGCCAATGCCATATTTGATGGAACGGATGCAATCATGCTTTCTGGCGAAACAGCTGCTGGAACCTATCCTGTCGAAGCGGTGCAAACGATGCATAACATTGCTTCACGTGCTGAAACTGCCCTTGATTATCGGGATATATTATCAGTCAGAAGCAAAGTGAACCGTCATAATGTCACGGATGCTATTGGTCAATCCGTTGCCCACACTGCGCTTAATCTTAATGCCGGGGCAATCATCACGCCTACAGAAAGCGGTCATACGGCAAGGATGATCTCCAAATACCGCCCTAAAGCACCGATCATTGCGGTTACATCCAATGATCATGTTTCAAGAAGGCTTGCTTTGGCATGGGGAGTCTATCCGCAGATTGGTCCAAAAGCGACGACTACCGATGAAATGCTTCAAACCGCAATAGATGAAAGCCTGCATTCTGGCTTAGTTTCCCATGGGGATTTAGTCGTCATTACAGCCGGTGTGCCTGTAGGTGAAACAGGTACGACTAACTTGATGAAAATTCATGTGTTAGGAGAGGTTCTTTTGAAGGCTCAAGGAATCGGCAGGAAATCAGCGAAAGGTGAAGTGGTTATCGCTAAGAATGCCAAGGAAGCTTTGGAAAAAGTGAAGGAAGGCTCTGTATTGGTTACAATCGGTTCTGACCGCGAAATGATGCCGGCAATTGAAAAGTGTGCGGCATTGATTACGGAAGAAGGCGGTTTGACAAGCCATGCAGCTGTTGTAGGAGTCACATTGGGCATACCGGTCATAGTTGGGGCGGAGGACGCAACCAAGGTTTTCACGGATGGTCAAAGAATAACGGTCGATGCAGGTCGTGGAGTCATTTATGATGGACATGCAAACGTTCTGTAAAACGAAATTTTGGCTGATTCCTTGCCAATGAGGTAAGATGGATGTACCGCACCAGAAATGGGCTGTGCAGGAGGAATGAAGATGAAATATTTTTTAATGTTTATCATTGCGATGCCGGTCGTTGAAATTATTGTCCTTTTGCTGTCAGGCAATCTGATTGGTTTTTGGCCAACGCTGTTCCTGATTGTAGCCACAGGTTTGATCGGAGCCTATTTGGCTAAACGGCAAGGGATGGAAACGTGGAAAAAGGCACAGGAACAGATTCGTTACGGAATGATGCCAGGAAATGAAATCATTGATGGAATCTGTATCTTTATCGGAGCTGCACTGTTGCTGTCCCCTGGGCTCATCTCGGATATCATGGGATTGATCCTTGTGTTTCCGCCAACCCGGAATCTCCTCAAACCGATTGTTATCCGGTTTATCATGAACAGGATGAATAAAGGGAAAGTTACCATTATTCGGCATAAATAATATAAGGCTGTCTAAAGGCGTAAGCTTTTAGGCAGCCTTTTTGGTCTTTGAAAAAGGTCCGCAACAGCATCCCGGTTTTTTATGGGGTGCTTTTTTGCTTTACAAATGGCTCCCTGTTTCACCATTGAATGATGATTTCCACGAGAATGAAATGTGTATAATAACAGGATTGTTAAATGATTAACCCTTGGAAACATTGGTAAATAAGGCTTTTCCATGCTAAAAAATCTTTTTTTAGATTTTTTTGAAAAAAATGGTGACAAATTTATACAACGTGTTATATAATACAAACAGGAAATAAAACATCTGTATTATAACATAAAAGAGTTGGAAAGGGTGTGGAGAGGCAACATGATTACGGAAGCAAAAGGCTTACAGATTACAGGCAACTTTAAGCCAGGATATGAACAAATACTTACAACGGAAGCTCTTCAATTCATCGAAAGAATGGAACGGCATTTCAGTGGAAGAAGAGCAGAACTTCTAGAACGGCGGAAAAGCGTTCAGGAAGAACTGAATCAAGGCATGCTTCCTGATTTCCTTGAAGAAACGAAGCATATTCGTGCAAGTGATTGGACGATTGCGCCCCTCCCGAATGATTTGCAGGATCGCAGGGTTGAAATCACTGGACCTGTTGATCGTAAAATGATCATAAATGCCATGAACTCAGGTGCCAATGTATTCATGGCGGACTTTGAAGATGCCAATTCACCCACTTGGGAGAATTGCATCGATGGCCAATTGAATCTGCGCGATGCAATCCGCGGAACCATATCATTTAAAAATCCAAATGGCAAAGTGTATGAATTAAATGAAAGAACAGCTGTGCTAAAGGTAAGGCCACGCGGCTGGCATTTGGAGGAAAAACATGTCCTTTTGGATGGACAGCCTATATCAGCCAGCATTTTTGACTTTGGACTATACTTTTACCACAACGCAAAAGCATTGGTCGAAAAACAAAGCGGTCCATACTTTTACTTACCGAAAATGGAAAGCCATCTCGAAGCAAGATTATGGAATGAAATATTCGTATATGCACAGAACGATTTGAGAATCCCGCAAGGAACCATCAAGGCAACGGTCCTGATAGAAACAATTCTTGCTGCATTCGAAATGGACGAAATTCTGTACGAGCTGAAAGAACATTCGGCAGGCCTGAACTGTGGCCGCTGGGATTATATCTTTAGTTTCCTGAAAAAATTCCGTAACTCGGATGATGTCATTTTCCCAGATCGGCAGCAGGTCACGATGACCGTCCCGAACATGAGGGCGTATTCCTTACTGGCAATCAAAACATGTCACAGCCGTAATGCTCCTGCAATTGGCGGGATGGCCGCGCAAATTCCCGTTAAAAATGACCCGGTTAAGAACGATGAGGCTTTTGCGAAAGTAAAGGCAGATAAAGAACGCGAAGCAAGAGACGGTCATGATGGAACATGGGTTGCCCACCCAGGTATGGTAAGCACGGCAAAAGAGGTTTTTGACCTGCTCGTCCCAAAACCGAATCAAATTTTCCGGAAACGGGAAGATGTCCATGTAACAGCACAAGAGTTGCTGGCTGTACCGGAAGGAACGATCACAGAGGCAGGCTTAAGGACGAATATTAATGTAGGCATCCAATATATCGCCTCATGGTTAAGCGGCAGAGGTGCGGCACCTATCAATAACTTAATGGAAGATGCTGCAACCGCTGAAATTTCAAGGGCTCAAGTCTGGCAATGGATCCGTCATCCAAAAGGCATTCTCGAAGATGGCAGGAAAATAACCGAGGAATTATTCCATCAAATCAAAGAAGAAGAATTGGCGGTCATTAAATCGGAAGTAGGGGAAGAAACTTTCAAATCAGGAAAGTTTGAAGAGTCTACTAAACTATTTGAACAATTGATTGAAGCCGATGACTTTGCAGATTTCTTAACTAACGCGGCATATGAAAAATTATCTTAATATTCAAAATATATAATATGAATTAGGAGGAAATAATGATGATGAATGAGAGAGCGCAAAAATTACAACAAAGCTGGGAAAATGACTCACGGTGGACTGGTATTAAACGTCCTTATACGGCCGAGGAAGTCATTAAACTGAGAGGTTCCATCGATATTGAACAAACATTGGCACGCCGCGGTTCAGAAAAACTATGGAATCTATTAAAAACAGAGGATTTCATCAATGCATTAGGAGCATTGACCGGTAACCAAGCCATGCAGCAGGTGAAAGCTGGTTTAAAAGCAATCTACTTAAGCGGCTGGCAAGTGGCGGCAGATGCTAACATCGCAGGGCAAATGTACCCTGACCAAAGTTTATATCCAGCCAACTCCGTGCCGCAAGTTGTTAAACGCATTAATCAGACACTTCAGCGTGCAGACCAAATCAGCTTTGCTGAAGGGAAAAATGATATCGATTGGTTCGCTCCAATCGTGGCGGATGCTGAAGCAGGTTTTGGCGGTTCCCTTAACGTCTTCGAATTAATGAAAGGCATGATCGAAGCTGGAGCGGCTGGCGTTCACTTCGAAGACCAGCTTTCTTCCGAGAAAAAATGCGGTCACCTAGGCGGTAAAGTCCTTCTTCCAACCCAAACGGCAGTACGTAATTTAGTTTCGGCCCGATTGGCAGCCGATGTAATGGGTACACCGACCATCTTGATTGCCCGTACGGATGCTGATGCTGCAGATTTGATCACCGACGATATTGATCCGGTCGATGCACCATTCATCACTGGTGAAAGGACTCCAGAGGGATTCTACCGCACGAATGCAGGTCTTGACCAAGCAATTGCAAGAGGCCTTGCTTATGCGCCATATGCCGACCTTATTTGGTGTGAGAC
Source organism: Peribacillus sp. TE19612 (assembly GCF_056279465.1). Classification (NCBI taxonomy): domain Bacteria; kingdom Bacillati; phylum Bacillota; class Bacilli; order Caryophanales; family Bacillaceae; genus Peribacillus; species Peribacillus sp. TE19612. The sequence continues at coordinate 29,365 of NZ_JBWCCL010000002.1, forward strand.
TTCTGAACCTAATCTAGCGGATGCTCGCCGCTTTGCCGAGGCCATCCATGCAGAGTTCCCGGGAAAATTGCTTGCTTACAATTGTTCCCCATCATTTAACTGGAAAGCGAAATTAAGTGATGAAGAGATTGCCAATTATCAAGTGGAATTGGGTAAATTGGGTTATAAATTCCAATTCGTTACACTTGCAGGCTTCCATTCATTGAATCATAGCATGTTCAACCTAGCTCTTGGTTATAAAGAACGCGGCATGGCTGCATACTCTGAACTTCAACAAGCGGAATTCGCTAGTGAGCCGGACGGCTATACAGCAACACGTCATCAGCGTGAAGTGGGAACGGGTTACTTTGATGAAGTGGCACAAGTCGTTTCTGGTGGAACATCATCCACAACAGCACTTGCAGGATCTACTGAAACAGAACAATTCGAGACGTCGAAATAATTCTAGTTTAAAACCAAAAATCCGCCTTGTACCCGAGGCGGATTTTTAAATGGAAAAGAGTGAATGCTAATAGATGTCTGGATTGCCTTAAGTGGTTTTCTTTGTATCCCCGATGATGAAAGTCCATATGGCCTTGAAGACATTGGCACGCTGAAGTGTATTGAATATGACAAGTACGACAGGTCCTGCAATCAGACCTAGGAAACCGATCAATTTGAATCCGATGAACAAGGCGATGAGAGTGGCAAGCGGATCCAAACCAATACTGGATGAAAGTACTTTTGGCTCTATTAGCTGACGCTGGACAACGACGATTATGTACAGGACGGACAAACCGATTGCGAGACTTGTATTCCCGGCGATGAATTCAAAGATGATCCAAGGAATGAAAATCGTACCTGTCCCTAAATAGGGAATAATATCAACCAGTCCGCATATCAGGGCAATGGTAATTGAATAATTCACCCCTAAAATGAGAAATCCGATTAAAATCGTGACAGTCGTCAATGAAACAAGAGTGAATTGTGCCCGGATGAACCCGAATAAAGCCCGTTTTAAATCCCTGAATAATCGCTTTGCACCTGCAAAAATCTTATCAGGCAACACTTTTCCGGTCATGCGGCCGAAGGTATCCCAATCTTTGCTGATGAAAAATGTGCCAAGCAAAGTAAAAAGAAGTGCCGTTGCTGTAGTTGGAAACCATCCGATGATTGTGGGGATGTTCTTCAAGAAGGCTTGAATGAAGCCGCTTACTCCCGTCGTGATGGATTCACCGATATTTTGGATATTCTTGAGGATTGTGTCTTGCTGTTCGGTATCCAAATTATTGAACATGGCAGCTATTTGATTATATAAAGGGATGACGGTGGTAGCGATATATGTTTCTATATAATCCACGATGGTTTCAATGTGTTTCGGGATGACTCCGGCAAGGTAATTGGTCCCTGAAATGATCTCGGTGACCAGTAAGGTGATAAGACCCGCAAATAAAAGGAAAATGAGTAAAAGGGAAACGAATACGGCCAACCCCCGTGGCAGCCGCCCTTTCCTTTCGAAAAAAATGACCAGGGGATTCATCAAGAAAGCGATGATCATGGCAATGATGAAAGGATATGTATATTTAGATAAATAAAACAAGGCAATTCCACCTAAAATTATCCCTCCGACGACCAGTAAAGAACGAATGAAACGATACATATATACCGGATTCAAGTCATATCCTCCTTCAACCATTAAGTTTGTATTATAATTGTAACGATGATGGAAAAGAAAGGAAAGATTCTTTCATCTTTCGTTTTGAATTTTTTCTGCAGATGCATCGTTCCTTACATCATTTTTCTCCCAAGAACAAGGGAGTTTGTTATGTTAAAATAACAAAAAACAGAAGGAAGAAGGTGAAGGGATAATGATAAACGGTCCTGTCGTATTTTTAATTCTGCTTGCTGCAATCGGTTGGTTTGGGAAAAATACCTCACTGATCATGGCTGCGGGTTTTCTTTTAAGCATGAAACTGATTGGCCTTGACGCTAAAGTGTTTCCATACCTGGAAGCGAAAGGAATCAACCTGGGCGTCACGATCATCACGATTTCATACTCATTCCCATAGCAAACGGGGCGATTGGTTTCAAGGAACTAGGAGACGCGATAAAATCCCCTTATGCCTGGATTGCACTTGCATCCGGAATAGCCGTTGCGCTCATAGCAAAAAATGGGATTACACTGCTGTCGCATGATCCGCACATTACCACCGCTCTTGTATTTGGGACGATTCTTGCGGTCGCCTTATTCAAAGGTGTGGCTGTCGGTCCGTTAATCGGGGCAGGAATTGCTTATTTATGCATGCAGATCTTCAATTTTTTTAAATGAAGCGAGAGGCTAAGGGGAGAAAAGCCCGTCAGTACTGGAAATGTAAATTTTCTATTTAATGTTTCGTTTATTCTGCTTTGAGACATTTTTTTTGAAAAAAACGATTTTAAACGCATGAATAAAGCAAGAGAATATGTAGCTAATTTTTCTAATAAAATAATAATTTTTTCACATTTTAAGTGCTTTTCATTCCCAAAAAAGTGTTTATTGTTTATAATAATCATGTAACTGCTCTGATTTATTAAAATTGGGATTCAGAATATCATTGATATTTTTGAGGAATCTTAAAAAAAAGATGTAGTTATTGAGCAAGCGCTCACTAGGAATAGCTACAAGCATTATTTTTAGAATTTCTTATTAAAGATTATCGTACATTTTACTATTGTTGGGGTCATATTCTGTGAACGCTTCCAATACAAGATGTATGTCTTCTGCTAAAAAATAGATGGTTGTTTACAATAGCTAATTTCTTGGAAGCGCTACATTTATACGCTAATAGCAAGGGCATAGGGGAATATCTAGGAAAAGGAGAGATTTAGTATGACAGCAACAAAAGGTCTTGAAGGTGTGGTAGCAACAACTTCATCAGTAAGCTCCATTATCGATGACACATTAACGTATGTAGGTTATGACATCGATGATTTGGCTTCGAACGCAACATTCGAGGAAGTAATCTATCTTTTATGGCACGGAGCTCTTCCGAACAAAAGCCAACTAGAAGAATTAACTAAACAACTTGCTGAAAATGCTGAAATTCCAGCTGAAGTGGTTAATCACTTCAAAACATACCCAATTGATAAAGTACATCCAATGGGAGCTCTTCGCACTGCAGTATCTCTTCTTGGTCTTTATGATGAAGAAGCAGATGTAATGAGTGAAGAAGCTAACTATCGTAAAGCAATCCGCATCCAAGCAAAAATCCCTACATTGGTAACAACTTTCGCTCGCGTCCGTCAAGGGAAAGAAGCTGTTGCTCCACGTACAGATTTAAGCTTTGCTGCTAACTTCTTATATATGTTAAGCGGTAATGAACCAACGGCAATCGAAGAAGAAGCATTCAACAAAGCATTGGTTCTTCATGCTGACCATGAATTAAACGCTTCTACATTCACTGCACGCGTTTGTGTGGCTACATTAGCTGATATCTATTCTGGTGTAACTGCTGCCATCGGCGCTTTAAAAGGCCCACTTCACGGCGGAGCTAACGAACAAGTCATGAAAATGCTTACAGAAATTGGTTCAGTTGATAACGTTGAGCCATATATCAACGAAAAATTAGCCAATAAAGAAAAAATCATGGGCTTTGGCCACCGTGTATACCGTAAAGGTGATCCTCGTGCTAAACACCTTAAAGAAATGTCACAAAAACTGACTGAACTTACTGGACAACCGCAATATTATGATATGTCCATCAAAATTCATGAAATCGTAACCGGTCAAAAGAATCTTCCGCCGAACGTGGATTTCTATTCTGCTTCCGTATACCACAGTTTAGGCATCGAGCATGACCTATTTACACCAATCTTTGCTGTAAGCCGTGCTTCAGGCTGGATCGCTCATATCCTTGAGCAATATTCAAACAACCGCCTTATCCGTCCGCGTGCAGAGTATGTTGGACCAGGTATGCAAAAATATGTACCGATTGAAAACCGCTAATTAAAAGTTTTTTCGAAAAATCATTTTTTATTTCATCGAATTTGTAGTAAATTAATAGATGTGAGTAAAAAAGGTTAGTGGTTCTGCCTTATTTAAGGACAGTCCATCTAACCTTTGAATTTGAATCGGAGGTAAGAGACATGACACAAAGCCAAAAAATCACAGTTACTAACGGTGTTCTTAACGTACCAAACAATCCAATCGTTCCTTATATTGAGGGAGACGGAATCGGTCCTGATATCTGGGCTGCAGCATCCCGCGTTTTAGACGCAGCAGTTGAAAAAGCTTACAATGGCGAAAAGAAAATCGAATGGAAAGAAGTTTTAGCTGGACAAAAAGCATTTGACCAAACGGGCGAATGGCTTCCACAAGAAACTCTCGATGTCATTAACGAATATCTAATCGCTATTAAAGGACCTCTTACAACTCCAATCGGTGGCGGTATCCGCTCATTGAACGTTGCATTGCGTCAAGTATTGGACTTATTCGTATGTCTTCGTCCAGTGCGTTACTTTGATGGTGTACCTTCACCAGTTAAACGTCCAGAAGACACTGACATGGTCATCTTCCGTGAAAACACTGAAGACATCTATGCTGGTATCGAATATGCAAAAGGTTCTGACGAAGCTAAGAAATTAATCGAATTCCTTCAAAATGAATTCGGTGTTCAAAAAATTCGTTTCCCTGAAACCTCAGGTATCGGAATTAAACCGATTTCCGAAGAAGGAACAAAACGTCTTGTTCGCGCTGCACTTAATTATGCGATCAAAGAAGGCCGTAAGTCATTAACGCTTGTTCATAAAGGTAACATCATGAAATTCACTGAAGGTGCATTCAAAACTTGGGGTTATGAAGTTGCAGAACAAGAATTCGCCGATAAAGTGTTCACGTGGAACCAATATGACAAAATTAAAGATGCTGAAGGCACTGAAGCTGCTAACAAAGCACAATCTGCTGCTGAAGCTGAAGGCAAAATCATCGTTAAAGATTCCATTGCTGATATCTTCTTACAACAAATCCTGACTCGTCCTAAAGAGTTTGATGTTGTTGCAACAATGAACTTGAACGGAGATTACATTTCTGATGCATTAGCTGCACAAGTTGGCGGAATCGGTATCGCTCCAGGAGCAAACATCAACTACGAAACTGGACATGCCATCTTCGAAGCAACTCACGGAACGGCTCCTAAATATGCTGGTCTTGATAAAGTTAATCCATCTTCAGTTCTTCTTTCAGGCGTTCTTTTACTTGAGCACCTTGGCTGGAACGAAGCTGCAAACAGCATCACTAAATCAGTGGAACAAACAATCGCTTCTAAAGTTGTTACATACGACTTTGCCCGCCTAATGGATGGTGCAACGGAAGTTAAATGTTCTGAGTTCGCTGACGAGCTTATCAAAAACCTTAAATAATTCATTATATGCTTTCTGGAAAAGTGCCTGAACGGGCTGCTTTTCCAGGAGGCTTATATATATTTTCAGAGGATGTTAAAAGTATTCCAAAAGTATTTATATATTTTAAGGAGGAAATAACATGTCTAAACGTAAAAAAATCACAGTTGTAGGTGCTGGATTCACTGGTGCTACAGCAGCATTCCTGGCAGCTCAAAAAGAGCTTGGTGATATCGTTTTAGTTGATATTCCGCAAGCTGAAAACCCTACAAAAGGTAAAGCTCTTGATATGGCGGAAGCAGGACCTGTTCTAGGTTTCGATGCTAACATCATCGGTACATCCGACTATGCAGAAACAGCTGATTCCGACGTGGTGATCATCACTGCCGGAATTGCCCGTAAGCCCGGCATGAGCCGTGACGACTTAGTTCAAACTAACCAAAAAGTTATGAAATCAGTAACTAAAGAAGTCGTTAAATATTCCCCTAATACAACAATCATCGTTTTGACTAACCCTGTAGATGCAATGACTTATACTGTATACAAAGAATCCGGTTTCCCTAAAGAACGCGTTATCGGACAATCAGGTGTTCTTGATACAGCTCGTTTCCGCACTTTCGTGGCTCAAGAATTAAACTTATCCGTTAAAGATGTAACTGGATTCGTACTTGGCGGACACGGAGACGATATGGTTCCTCTAGTGCGTTACTCTTATGCAGGCGGAATTCCTTTGGAAAAATTGATCCCTCAAGATCGTTTAGAAGCAATAGTGGCTCGTACCCGCACTGGCGGCGGGGAAATCGTAAACCTTCTAGGAAACGGAAGCGCTTATTATGCACCGGCTGCATCCCTGGTGGAAATGGCTGAAGCGATCCTTAAAGATCAACGTCGCGTTCTTCCATCAATCGCTTATCTCGAAGGTGAATACGGATTTGAAGGCATCTACCTTGGAGTGCCGACTGTACTTGGTGCAAACGGCATTGAACAAATCATCGAACTTGATTTGACTGAAGGCGAAAAAGCGGCACTTTCAAAATCAGTTGAATCAGTTAAAGCAGTCATGCAAGTCCTTCAATAAGAGATCATAATCGAACTGCCCGGATATTGGAAGAAAAGGCCAAGGCCTTATTCCGACTCCGGGCGGTTTTTTAATCCGTTTCAAAAGAACCCTGGAACTTATAATCTCCCTGCTGAAGATAGGAATAACTTTATTTCCGTTTTTTTTATGTGTAAATTTCATATAATATTCTTTATAATGGAATTGGATGAGTAGACCAAGAAATTGGTCTTTTGGGTAATACATAATTCAGGAGGATCTAATGTCAAAGAAAATTCTCGTAGTGGATGATGAGCAATCAATAGTTACCTTACTTCAGTACAATTTAGAACAATCAGGCTATACGGTGATCACAGCTTTGGATGGAGAACAAGGGCTGGAGGCTGCCGTGGATATACGACCCGATTTAGTGGTATTGGATTTGATGCTGCCTAAAATGGACGGGCTTGAAGTATGTAAGCAGCTTCGCCAGCAAAAAATCAATATACCGATATTGATGCTGACAGCTAAGGACGATGAATTTGACAAGGTGCTGGGACTGGAGCTGGGGGCGGATGATTACTTGACCAAGCCATTTAGTCCCAGGGAGGTAGTGGCCCGGATTAAAGCCATTTTAAGAAGATCCCAATTGCAATCGAACGGAAGTGAGTCAAATCAGGATCAGGAAGAGGGTCTCCTGAAATTAGGGGAATTGAAAGTGTTCCCGGAACGATACGAAGCATTCTTTGATGAACAGCAATTAGAATTGACTCCAAAGGAATTTGAATTACTTTTATATTTGGCGAAGAATAAAGGAAGAGTTCTGACCAGGGATCAACTTCTCAGTGCGGTATGGAATTATGATTTCGCGGGAGATTCACGGATCGTCGATGTCCATATTAGCCATCTTCGTGAAAAAATAGAGAAAGATACAAAAAAACCACTCTATATTAAAACGATAAGGGGCTTGGGGTATAAGCTTGAGGAGCCTAAAAAAGAATGACGACCTATCGTAAAAAGCTCTTATATACCCTCATCACATTGGTGATGGTCGTCCTGATGGCCGTGGGCTTTTTATTAGGGCACTTGTTCAAAAGTTATTATATTAAAACGTTCAATGAGCGTATACAGAACGAAACATTTTTCATTTCTACATATATTCAGGAGCATGGCGGGATCGAGTCCTTTTTGGAAAAAGGGAAGACGGCAAAACTGACACCCCTTTTAGATTCTAATTTAACCATTCTTTCCACGAGTGGGGAAATATTATACGATTCGACATCATCCAATGAAATACTTAAAAGCCATGCCAATGTCCTTCGCAAAATAACTTTGGAAAAAGGGCTTAAGAATGGGGAAGGGTATGAAGTGGTCGAAGGCGAATCGGACCTCCATTATTATTGGAAGACGGTTGAAAAGGACGGCGAGATCGAAGGCTTTGTCGTCCATAGCAATGAAATAGAGGCCATCCATCAAGTGAATAAACAAATGTGGCAAATATTGATCATTTGTTTAGGGGTTGCCTTGATCATCATCCTGATGCTTGCGAGTAAAATCACTTCATATTATACCCGTCCGATCGAAGAGGCGACGATGGCAGCCATTGAACTGGCAAAAGGGAATTACGGAACCCGGACATTCGGGAGGCATTCCGATGAAACGGGAATGCTGACAACTTCCTTGAACATATTGGCGAGGAATCTCCAGGAAACAGAGATAGCGAGGGAAATGAATCAGGATCGTTTGGAAACTCTTGTTGAGAATATCGGTAGCGGGGTCTTGCTGATAGACAGTAAAGGGTATACGACCTTGATCAACCGGGAATTCAAGAAAAGCTTCCGTGTGAACGCCGCTACGTTTTTGTTTCAGGAATATTATTCGGTCATTAAAGACCAGGAAGTGATAGCCATCATCGAAGAGATCTTTCGAACGGAAAAAACGATAAAACGGCAGGTGAAGATACCGCTTGCCATAGAACGTAAGCATTTTGAGATTTACGGCGCTCCAATAATCGGGAATCATGATGAATGGAAGGGGATCCTCCTCATTTTCCATGATATCACCGAATTGAAAAGGCTCGAGCAGATGCGGAAGGATTTCGTGGCTAATGTGTCCCATGAATTGAGGACTCCGATCACTTCCATTAAAGGCTTCTCTGAAACATTGTTAGATGGCGCCTTAAAAGACGAAAAGACCTTAAAGCACTTTTTATCGATTATCTTGAAAGAAAGTGACCGGCTGCAAGAACTCATTCAGGAGCTTTTGAATTTATCCAAAATGGAGCAACAGGAATTCGTTTTAAATGCAGGGGTCGTGGATATTACGAAAGTGCTTGGTGAAATACAAGAGATGCTTATAGGCAAGCTGAAGGAAAAAGAAGTATCCCTTGAAATTAAAACATCACCGGAACCAGTTTTCATTGAAGGGGAATCTGACAGGATCAAACAGGTTTTCATCAATTTGATTACGAACGCATTGACCTATACACCAAATGGCGGCAGGGTCACCGTTGACATCATTGAAAATGAACAGACCGTCGATATTACAGTTCAAGACAACGGGATCGGCATCGAAGAAAAAGAACTGCCAAGGATCTTTGAACGGTTCTACCGGATCGATAAGGCGAGGAGTCGCGATTCAGGAGGAACGGGCATTGGACTGGCAATCGTCAAGCATATAATAGAAGTCCATAAAGGTAAAATCAACGTGGAAAGCACACCTGGAACCGGGACGACTTTTACAGTGACTTTAAATAAAAGCTTAAAAGGGAAAATGTAGCGGGCATCTTATTTACATGTCCTTTACAATTCCTTAAAACGGACTTCATAATGCAGGGGTACAATGGTTGTACAACCCCTCATCCAAGGAGTTAAACATTGACAGAGACATAGTCTCTGTTTGATTATTTAGAAGTTCAACCAAAATTTTAAAGCAAAGATGATTGGAACAGGTAGACAAAACTCCTGTAGGAATAGCGTCTAAGTTGCAATCAACATTCAAATCGTACTAAACCCTTAATAAACTGTAGGCAGAGACATGGTCTCTGTCTTTTAATTTTGGCTATATTCCCCGGGAGCCATTCCTCTATCCTATTTTTCTAGGAAAATATTTGATTTTCATGAAACTTTAGGCCCTTTCTTGCGTAAATAAGATATAACTGCAAAGAAGGGGTGATACATATCGTTAGCTTAAAAAGGATATATACAATTACAGGACTTGTCTTTCTTATTTTAATTTTGGGTGTAGTTGCGATATCGACCTGGTACACGGTTGATGAATCCGATCAAGCTGTCATAATGACGTTTGGTAAAGTGGAGGAGACGATAACGGAACCGGGACTTCACTTTAAACTGCCTTGGCCAGTTCAATCGGTCGAGAAATTATCCAAAGAAACATTCAGTCTTAAATTTGGATATAAGGAAGAGGATGGAGAGGTGACGGATTACCCGAGTGAGACCAAAATGATTACGGGTGATGAAAATATTGTGCTGGCTGACCTAGTCGTTCAGTGGAAAATCACCGACCCTCCAAAATATCTATACAATGCAGAAGATCCAGAAAAAATATTATATGATACGACTTCAGCTGCATTACGGAGCATAATCGGAAGCACGAAAATCGATGATGCCCTTACATCTGGTAAAGCGCAAATCGAAGCGGATGTACGCGATTTATTGTCACAGCTAATGGAGAAGTATGATGTCGGGATTTCCATATCTGCGGTTAAACTCCAGGACGTGGAGTTACCGAATGAAGAAGTGCGGAAAGCATTTACCAATGTAACGGATGCCCGTGAAACGGCGAATACGAAAATCAACGAAGCGGATAAATATGAAAATAAGCGTATGAATGAAGCGGAAGGGGAAAAAGATGCCATCATTTCACAGGCTAATGGGGATAAAGCTGCCCGTACGGAAGCTGCCCGCGGAGATGTTGCGGTCTTTGAAAAATTACTCAGTGAGTATAAAGGCAATAAGGGGATTACGAAGGACCGCCTTATTATTGAGACCCTTGAGGAAGTATTGCCGAATGCAGAGATTTATATTATGAATGATGATGGAAACACAATGAAGTACTTGCCGCTTCGCTCGCTTGAAAAGGAGGAAACGAAAAAAACTCCTGCCCCTGATGAAGCCGCCATACCTGAAGAAGAAACGAAAAAAGGGAATGCATCGGAAGAAAAAGCGACAGGGGAAGGGGGCACTAAACAATGAGTGGAAAAATAATAGATTTCTCTGAGTTGAAAAAAGGGGATTTTCATTGGAGGGGCTATGTGAGAATCGGCATTTTCCTGATTATTTTCATCGCGCTGCTGCTAATCATCTTCACCAATGTCTATATCGTCAAAGAGGGCGAATACAAGGTCGTCCGCCAATTCGGTGAGGTGGTAAGGATCGATAAGACCCCGGGATTGAAGGCGAAGGTGCCATTCATTCAGAGTATCATGACCTTACCGAAGTATCAGATGACTTCCGATGTTTCCGAAGCGGAAATCAATACGAAAGATAAAAAGCGGATGCTGATCGATAACTATGCAGTTTGGAGAATAGAAGATCCGAAGAAATTGATTACAAATGCAAGGACACTTGAGAATGCAGAAACGAAAATGGAAGAGTTCATCTATTCGGCAGTTCGTTCAGAGCTGGGCCAGCTGAATTATGATGAGATCATCAATGATGAGAAGTCATCCAGGGGAAGTTTAAACGACCGCATAACCGAAAAAGTCAATGATTTGCTGCAAAAGGACAGTTATGGAATCAGCTTGACGGATGTCCGGATCAAGCGGACTGACCTGCCTTCCGAAAACGAAGCATCCGTCTTCAAGAGGATGATTTCCGAGCGGGAATCGAAAGCGCAAGAATACCTGTCCAAAGGTGATGCGAAGAAAAACCGTATCATTGCAGATACCGATCGGAAAGTGAAGGAACTGCTTTCTACTGCGGAGGCTGATGCAGAAGTGATCAGGGCAGAAGGGGAAGGGGAAGCAGCGAAAATCTATAATAAATCGTTTTCCAAAGACCCCGAATTCTATAAACTATACCGGACTCTTGAATCCTACAAGAAAACGATTGGAGATCAAACGGTCATCGTTCTGCCTTCTGATTCCCCTTATGCCAGCTTGTTAATGGGAAATACTAAATAACCTTGATGCCGTCATTTTTCTTTCCGCTTCTACTCATGGTAGAATAGAGAAGGAAAATGAACGGCTTTTTGCGTTTTTATATAGAAGCTATAACTACATAAACCTGTATGACTGGAGGAAGACGGATTTGGATAAAAAGCTAGTGCTCATAGATGGAAACAGCATCGCATACCGTGCGTTTTTTGCGCTTCCGCTCTTGAATAATGATAAGGGGGTCCATACGAATTCCGTGTACGGATTCACCATGATGCTCAACCGCATTCTTGAAGAAGAAAAGCCGACGCACATACTTGTGGCATTCGATGCGGGTAAAACGACATTCAGGCATGCATCATTTAAAGAATATAAGGGGGGGCGCCAAAAAACGCCGCCAGAATTATCCGAGCAATTCCCTTTCATTCGGGAGCTGCTTGATTGTTTTCAAATAAAAAGGTATGAACTTGAGAACTACGAAGCCGATGATATTATCGGTACGCTGTCTTTACAAGCGGAAAAAGATGGTTTTGAAGTGAAGGTAATTTCCGGTGATAAGGATTTAACACAATTATCCTCCCCTAGTACGACAGTTTCCATCACGAAAAAGGGGATTACTGAAATTGAGGAATACACTCCAAAGCATATACATGAAAAATACGGTCTATCCCCTTTGCAAATCATTGATTTAAAAGGGCTGATGGGAGATGCCTCCGACAATATCCCCGGCATTCCGGGTGTTGGTGAAAAGACTGCCCTTAAATTATTGCATCAATTTGAAACGGTTGAAAACCTTCTGCAGTCGATTGATGAGGTAAGCGGACAAAAATTGAAAGAGAAAATTGAAGAACATAAAGACCTGGCCTTATTAAGCAAAGAGCTGGCTACGATAACGAGGGAAGCGCCGCTTGAAGTTTCCGTTAACGAGACCGAGTACACTGGCATGGATCAGGATCGAGTCATCTCATTCTATAAGGAGCTTGGTTTTTCGACTTTGCTCGATAAATTGGATGTAACGGAAAGCGCACCGCTTGAACAGGAGAAGATAGAGGTGCACACTGCTGAAATGACAGAAGGAATGTTTGCAGATGAAAGTGCCTTGTATGTTGAAATTTTAGAAGATAATTATCATCGAGCCGACATAATAGGGATCGCCATCAGTAATGAACAAGGTCATTTTTACTTCAATGGAGAGGATGCTCTGAGCTCCGATGCATTTAAATCCTGGGCAGAGGATGAAACAAAAAAGAAAACGGTTTTCGATGCGAAGCGTACGGTCGTGGCACTGCGTCATCGGGGAGTCGAAATAAAAGGCATCGATTTTGATGTGTTTTTGGCATCCTATATCCTTGATCCGGCAGAGTCAGTGGACGAAGTCGCAGAAATCACGAAAACCCAAGGTACGATCCGGCTTGAAACAGATGATGTTTTTTATGGAAAAGGTGCAAAACGCAAAATACCTGAGGAAGCGGAATTGAGGGAGCATATCGCCAGAAAATCGAAGGCGATCTTTTCTCTGAAAGAACCGATGATAGATAAGCTGCAAGAGTTCGAGCAGTATCACCTATTTACGGAACTGGAGCTGCCATTGTCGATCATCCTGGCAAATATGGAATGGCAGGGAATCAAGGTGGACATAGGCCGATTGAAAAACATGGGACAGGAATTAGCCATTCGCTTAAGAAATATCGAAGCGCGAATTTTCGAATTGGCTGGAGAGGCGTTCAATATCAATTCACCTAAACAGCTTGGGGCCATCCTGTTTGAAAAGTTGGAGCTTCCGGTCATGAAGAAAACCAAAACAGGTTATTCGACTTCGGCCGATGTGCTGGAAAAACTGGAGAGCAAGCATGATATCGTTAAGGAGATACTGCTGTATCGCCAGCTTGGTAAGCTGCAATCCACTTACATTGAAGGATTGCTTAAAGTGGTCAATGGCAAAACGGACAAGGTGCACACCCGGTTCAACCAAGCGTTGACCCAGACCGGCCGGTTAAGTTCTACAGATCCCAATCTCCAGAATATCCCGATCAGACTGGAAGAAGGAAGGAAGATCAGGCAGGCCTTCATTCCTTCCGAAAAGGATTGGATCATTTTTGCTGCCGACTACTCCCAGATCGAGTTACGTGTCCTGGCGCATATCGCCAATGACAGCGGATTGGTGGAAGCATTCCAGGCCGGGATGGACATCCATACAAGGACAGCCATGGATGTATTCCATGTATCGGCAGATCAAGTCACTTCGAACATGAGGCGTCATGCCAAAGCGGTCAACTTCGGAATCGTTTATGGTATAAGTGATTACGGACTATCGCAAAGTCTTGGAATCACGAGAAAAGAAGCTGGAGAGTTCATCGAGAAGTATTTACGAAGCTTTCCAGGTGTTCAGGAATATATGGAAGAAAGCATACATAAGGCCCGTCAAAAAGGATATAGCACGACTCTGATGCAAAGAAGGCGATATATACCTGAGATAACAAGCAGGAATTTCAACATCAGGAGTTTTGCCGAACGGACAGCGATGAACACGCCGATTCAAGGCAGTGCCGCTGATATCATCAAGCTTGCCATGATCAACATGAATAAACGCCTGAAAAGGGAAGGGCTCAAAACGAGAATGCTTCTACAGGTGCATGATGAATTGATTTTTGAAACCCCTCCTGAGGAACTCGAAATCCTTAAAGTGATCGTTCCGGAGGAAATGGAAAATGCCATTGAATTGAACGTGCCCCTTAAAGTGGATTATGCTTTCGGGCCAACATGGTTTGATGCCAAATAATAAAAGATAGGTGATTGCAATGCCAGAACTTCCAGAAGTGGAAACAGTCAGAAGAACGTTAGAGCAGCTCGTACTCGGAAAAGAGATCAAGGAAGTGTCCGTTTTCTGGCCAAAGATCATTAAAGCGCCTGAGCCTGTCGAACAGTTTCAGGATGCCTTAAGGGGGCAGACGATTTCTGCAATAGGCCGTCGGGGCAAGTTCCTCATTTTCACCTTGGATGATTATTCGATGGTTTCGCATTTAAGGATGGAAGGGAAATACGGCGTCCATCCAAAAGAAGAGCCGTATGATAAGCATACCCATGTGATCTTCACTTTCACGGATGGCAGTGAACTTCGGTACAGGGATGTCCGGAAATTCGGAACGATGCATCTATTTGCCAAAGGGGAAGAATTTGAACAGTTGCCCCTGTTGCACTTAGGGCCTGAACCGTTGTCCGAGGATTTTACTGTCGAGGGGCTAAGCAGGAAGTTGGCTAGGACCAACAGGAAAATTAAGCCCGTTCTCCTAGATCAAACCGTTGTCGTCGGGATTGGGAATATATATGTGGACGAGTCGTTATTCCGTTCCGGTATCCATCCGGAGAGAATGGCATCTTCACTCTCGTTGCAGGAAATCGAAACGTTGCATGCTGAAATCATTGCGACGTTAGGTGAAGCTGTGGAAAAAGGCGGAAGCACGATTCGTTCATACATTAATTCCCAAGGGCAAATCGGCATGTTTCAGTTGGAACTGAATGTTTATGGACGAAAAGGCGAGAACTGCAAAACATGCGGCACGCCACTTGAAAAACTGGTTGTTGCAGGACGCGGCACACATATTTGCCCGTCATGCCAGCCGTTAAAATAGGTCAGTTTTTTCAAACACATCGGATGGGCTCCTTCCATATACTAGGGTAGCAACGAGTAGGGAAGGAGTATTATTCCGATGTGGCTACAAATTATTTTTCTCGCTTTTGCAGTTAGTATTGACGGATTTGGCGTCGGTTTGACATTCGGTATGCGGAAGATGAAAATCCCCTTAAGGTCAATAGCGGTCATCTCATTTTGTTCTGCATTGAGTTTAGGTATAGCGATGGTCATCGGACAATTCATCAGTCAGCTCATATCTATCGGGGCGGCTGAAAAAACAGGCGGCATCATCCTCATTTTTCTTGGTGCCTGGATGGTATACCAGTATTTTAAGCCTGAAAAAGATTTGAAAGATGATAGATATCATGAAAAGATCATCTTTAATTTTGAAATTAAATCACTTGGGGTAGTCATTAATATTTTACAAAAACCATTGAATGCCGATTTTGATAAATCAGGTACGATTACAGGTGTTGAAGCGCTTGTTCTGGGGTTTGCACTTTCGTTAGATGCGTTCGGGGCCGGAGTTGGAGCGGCTATGATCGGGATTTCACCGATCATCCTCGCAGGGTGCATCGCTGTTATGAGTTCGATTTTCATTTGGAGCGGAATCCAAAGCGGAAAATTGCTTTCGAATAATAAAGTTGTCCAGCATTTGACCTTTCTTCCAGGAGTATTATTGATTATCATTGGTTTATTCAAGTTATGATAAGGGTAAAAGGGGGAGCTTATGGGACAAATCATCGGAATCACCGGAGGCATTGCCAGTGGGAAAAGCACCGTCAGCCTCTATTTACAGGAACTCGGATTCACGATTGTCGATGCAGATCTGGCTTCCCGTGCTGTCGTTGAGCCAGGTGAAGAAGCCTATCACCAAGTTGTGAAGGCATTTGGAGAAGATATCTTATTGACGGATGGGAATATAGATCGCGTAAAGCTCGGGTCGATCATATTTAATGATCAAGAAAAGAGATTGCTGTTGAATGGCATCGTGCATCCTGCCGTCAGGAATTGGATGCGGGTGAAAACGGAAGCCGCACTAGCATCAGGAGAAGAAACGGTGTTCATGGATATTCCGCTCCTATTTGAAAGCAAGCTGACATTCATGGTGGATAAGACGCTTTTGATTTATGTGGATGAGCAAGTTCAATTGCAGCGATTAATGAACAGGAATGGTCTTTCGGAGACGGAGGCACTTGCCAGGATCAATTCGCAAATGCCCTTGGCCGATAAAAAGGCATTAGCGGATGCCGTCATCGATAATAATGGTGACATTAATGAAACGAAGCGGCAAGTGAAGGCCATACTTAGCGAATGGTATGTCATATAATCATGATAAAAAGAAGAAACCGGGCGGTTTCTTCTTTTTATGTTGAAAAAATAAGAACAATCCGCATTTTTATTAGCACAATTCCTCTGAATTATGTTATACTAATTACATGTGAAAGGTAATAAGTATAACACTAATATTTCTGGAGGGTCCGAACAATGAATTCAAGAATAGCGATTAACGGATTTGGGAGAATTGGAAGAATGGTTTTCCGAAAAGCCATATTAGATGAGAGTTTGGACATTGTTGCCATAAATGCAAGCTATCCAGCTGAAACTTTAGCACACTTACTAAAATATGATACGATACATGGTAAATTCGACGGTATCATTATAGCTGAAGATGATTCACTAGTAGTGAATGGCCGCCGAGTAAAACTAATAAATAACCGCGATCCAAAGCTATTGCCTTGGAAAGAGATGAACATAGATATTGTAATTGAAGCCACTGGCAAATTCAATGATCGTTCTAAAGCGGCTCTTCATTTAGACGCAGGAGCAAAAAGAGTTATATTATCAGCCCCGGGTAAAAATGAAGACGTTACCATTGTAATGGGAGTGAATCAGGAGGTGCTGGAAATTGACAAGCATTTCGTCATATCCAATGCATCTTGTACAACGAACTGCCTTGGACCAGTTGCAAAAGTGCTTGATGAAAAATTCGGCATAGACAACGGTTTAATGACAACGATACATTCTTATACAAATGATCAAAATAATATCGATAACCCGCACAAAGACTTGAGACGTGCCCGTGCCGCTGCGGAAAGCATGATTCCTACGACTACAGGAGCTGCAAAAGCCATCTCACTAGTGTTGCCGCAATTAAAAGGCAAGCTTCATGGAATGGCGATACGCGTACCGACACCAAACGTATCTTTAGTCGATCTTGTTGTGGATTTAAACCGTGATGTCACGATTGAAGAAGTGAACCAAGCCTTCATCGATGCTTCAGAAAATGAACTCAAAGGAATCATGGAATTCACGATGGAACCTTTAGTTTCCAGTGATTTCAAAACGAATCCACACTCTGCAATCATCGATGGATTGACGACGATGATGATCGGGGACAGGAAAGTGAAGGTCCTTGCTTGGTATGATAATGAGTGGGGTTACTCCAACCGTGTAGTGGACCTTGTAAAATTGGTTGGCTCCGAGTTGAAAAAAATGTCCGAAGTCGAATTATCAGTAAAATAAAATGAAAAACCCGAGCCTGCTAAAATTTTTTAGCGGGCTATTTTTCATGCAGTGATCCATGAATTCCCGCCTGCTTTATGCTGCTGAATAAACCGAAGACGGAATTTGGTCCACATTGGAACCTTCGCTATATCCCCATTACATATAAAGTTTATCTTTCCAAAAATTAAATTTGGAGTTGCAAAAAAAATTCAAACCATATATACTATGAATCGTGAACTTCTTCAAAACGGTTTGCATGATGGCTACTTAAAGGGTTAGGACCTCTTTGGACTAACTTTCCCCCGTGGTAGTTATCAGAACTTATTTTTAAATCATGGTAAGGGGGAAGCTTAATATGGAAACAGCTTACACTATGGAAACAATGGGTAGACATGTCATTTCTGAACTTTGGGGTTGTGACTTTGAAAAACTGAACAATATCGATTTAATTGAAAAGATTTTTGTTGACGCTGCTTTGAAATCAGGTGCAGAGGTACGAGAAGTTGCCTTTCACAAATTTGCTCCACAAGGAGTCAGCGGGGTTGTCATCATTTCTGAATCACACTTAACGATTCACAGTTTTCCAGAACACGGCTATGCGAGCATTGATGTCTATACATGCGGTAACTTGGATCCGAATATTGCGGCAGATTATATTGCAGAAGCTTTGAATGCGCAAACACGTGAAAACATAGAATTACCACGTGGATTAGGTCCTGTACAAATGAAAAAAGCCAATATAAGTGCCCTATAAAAAAATGTATACACAGAGATGCCATGGGTGCATCTCTTTTTTAATGCAATGAATCGGCAGTCTGCTTCACTTTATTGGAGAGGATTGCCTTGTAGCACAATGCCCTTGGCAACGGTGCTTCAACGGCAGAACAAAAAGTGCCTGCTGCCGGAAGTTACACTTTTTACTTGTACTGTCCGTTCCTTTTAATATAAGATTAAGATAGAGAAGTAATTCCTTGGGGAACATTTAGATAGGGGAGTCCTACATAAAATACGGAGCTGATAATGATGAAATGCCCATCATGTCAATATAACGGAACAAGAGTGCTCGATTCCAGGCCAGTCGATGAAAGTAAATCGATTCGACGACGCCGTGAATGTGAGGCATGTGGTTTTCGATTCACGACATTTGAAAAGGTGGAGGAAACACCGCTTATTGTAGTGAAAAAGGGCGGGACACGTGAAGAGTTCAGTCGTGATAAAATCCTGCGTGGCTTAATCAGGGCTTGCGAAAAACGTCCGGTTCCCTTGAAAGAACTAGAGCAAATTACCAGTTATGTAGAAAAAGAACTACGCAACCAGGGCATATCGGAAGTGAAAAGCGACAGTGTCGGCGAAATGGTAATGGACAAGCTGGCAGAAGTCGATGAGGTTGCCTATGTAAGGTTCGCATCCGTCTATCGACAATTTAAAGATATCAATGTCTTTATTGATGAACTGAAAGATTTAATAAATAAAGAAAGAAAGTAGAGCTGAAGATTCACTTTGGCTCTTTTTTCACTACATCTTTTGAAAGGTTTGAATGGAGATGTCAATGCATTGGCAAGAATTGCTCCCAGCTGATTCATATTTGGTCTCATCTGCGGGGCTGCTTCATGATTATGATCGGAAAATACTTACCCGACTATATCAACCTCTTATTGGACCTATCTGCATTAGCCTATATATGACGTTATGGAGTGAGTTGGAGGAAAACAGGCTATGGTCGGAAACCTCCTCGCATTATCAATTAATGAATACCATCGGCCTTAAGTTAGGTGATATTTACGAAGCACGCCTTTTACTTGAAGGAATCGGCCTGTTGAATGTATATAAGAAATCGAAAAATGAAACGAAGGAATTCATTTATGAGTTAAACCCGCCGCTTTCACCCCAGCAGTTTTTCACGGATGGAATGCTGAATATTTACTTATACAAAAAAATCGGTAAAGCTCAATTCAACCGGTTAAAGAGATTCTTTTGTGATGACCATATCTTAACCGATCAATATGAAGGTGTGACTAAATCTTTTGCGGAAGTATTCTCATCAGATCATTTGGACTCTTTATATGTAACGGATGAAGCGAAAAACGAATGGAAACCGGTGCCTGAACAGCAATACATCGATCGGGCGGAAGGCGTTGAGCCATCGGGGTTTGATGACTTATTCGATTTTGACCTTTTATTTGCCGGGATGAAATCCTCGATCGTGCCGAAAAAGGCTTTTACTCCGAAAATAAAAAGTACGATTGCCAAACTCGCTTTTTTATATGGCATTGATCCGCTGGAAATGCAAAAACTAGTAATGGATGCCGTTTCATTGGATGATGAGATTGATGAGGAATTGCTTAGAAAGGCGGCAAGGGACTGGTACCAGATCGAACGCCAGGCCGATATGCCTTCCCTTGTCAATCGGGTGCAGCCAATTCGTGAACGGACACAAAAAGAAGAACCGAAAACAAAGGAACAAGAGTTAATCCGTCATTTGGAGACGATTTCCCCGAGGGAGCGGCTAATGCAATTGTCTGGCGGTGCAGAGCCGTCAAGCGGTGATTTGAAAGTGGTTGAGGGCGTGATGATCAATCAAAAGCTGAATCCGGGTGTCGTCAATGTCTTGATTGAATATGTCATGCTCAAAACGGATATGAAGTTCACGAAGGGTTATGTGGAAAAGCTGGCAGGCCATTGGGCACGGCTAAAGGTCTCAACAGTCGTCGAGGCGATGGAACTGGCCAAAAATGAACATAGGAAATATCAGGACTGGGCTCAAGGAAGCAGGAATGCTGCGAAGGGCAGCCGGAAAAAGGCGATACGGGAAGAAGTGGTTCCTGAGTGGCTTGAGAAAAAAGAAGAAGCACAGCAGGAGCAGAATGCGGATCAGCCTGAATTGGATGCTCAGAAACGCGAACTTCTGGAGAAATGGAAGCTGTGGAAAGCGGGAGGTGAAATGAACGATGGAAAAGATTAATAGGTCCCTTAATAAATTGGCCAATACAAATCAATTTCAACAGCGTTATGAAAAGCTGAAACAGGAGATTTTTGAAAACGAACAAGTGCGGTTATTCATGAATGCCAACAGCTCGACGGTCACGAAGGAAATGATTGATAAAAACTTGGGGAAGCTTTATGAGTTCACTTCACAGAGCAATAAGTGTGATAAATGTCCGAGCTTGGATGGCTGCATCAATATGATGCAAGGGTATTATCCTAAATTGGTGGTTCAAGGAAAAGCCCTGAACCTGCATTATGAAGTCTGCCCGAGGAAATTGGCAGAGGATGAAAAGCGGAAACGGGAAAAGCTGATCCGCAGCCTGTATGTACCGAAGGATATTTTAAAGGCGAGCATTGAAGATTTTACCCAAACGGATAATGAAAACAAACGCTTGTCTGTTCTAAGTAAAGCGATGGCGTTCATTATGGAATATGAGCCGGGTAAAAGGCAAAAAGGCTTGTATATATATGGGAAATTCGGTGTTGGGAAAACGTACTTATTAGGTGCGATCGCCAATGAACTTGCAAAAAGGCAAATTTCCTCCCTTATAGTCTATGTACCTGACTATTTGAGGGAACTTAAGGGATCTATAGGTGATAATACGGTCAATGAAAAAATTGAAATGGTGAAAACGGCACCTATCCTCATGCTTGATGATATTGGAGCGGAATCCATGACGAGCTGGGGACGCGATGAGGTTTTTGGTCCGATTTTGCAATTTAGGATGCTGGAAAACCTGCCGACGTTTTTCACTTCGAATTTTGACTTGAATGGCCTGGAGAACCACCTGACCTTTTCACAGCGCGGTGAGAAAGAAGAAGTGAAGGCGGCCCGGGTACTGGAAAGAATTCAATATTTAGCTGAGCCGGTCAAGCTTGATGGCGTGAATCGGAGAAGATGAAGAAAAGTGGTCTCTTAATGGAGGTCACTTTTTTCTTCTTACAAGGCCCATCCTACTTCTAAACACGTCCCCATCCCCATATACATGAAAAAAGAAGCAAGGGGGAAGGGGGGATGTCGTAGTGCAAATTTTGTTTCAAAACGATTCAGAGGCATTGAAATTACTGAATTTCGTTTCTGTCCATCCACTGGGGGCAGAATTTCAAGCATATATTCGATTTATTCCTCAACAAGGCATGCATGTGGATATGACGGATTCTTCAGGTGATGAATGGCTAATTCTGCTTCGTGATGCATTCCATTCTTTTTTATTGGAAGAAAAGACGCTTCCTGTTCTGGAGCAAATAATAGTCGGTAAATTTTTTTATAGGGAACGGGAAGAAATTGAAGCCATCATTGAAATTGCATCATCCATCATCGAGGCGGAAAGAGCCAGGAATCAAGATGAAGCATTCAGTACGGAGAAACGATTGATTGAGGAAGGACTTCAAAGCATTTTGGCTGGAAAGGTATCTTTTTCATTCGATTCTTTTACGACCTTCCGTTTAAAATCGTTTCAGCACACTTTGGAAAAGTATGTCGTCAAGGCGATTGATGAATATAAGCTGGAACAGGACTATCAAAATTTCATTGCTACGCTCCGGGATTGCCTTCAAGGGCAGGAGTCGAAATTAAGAAAGCTTCACCTGGTCAACCGGGATGGTTTTCACTTCTATGATCAGAAATTCAGCAAACTCGACCGTCCAAAAATCAATAGTATGATCGACAGGAGGCTTCTTGCCAAAAGCTCACTTTTTCTCGATACGGTGATACTTGCCCCGCTTTTATCGATTGCTCCTGAAAACTTGTGCATCTATACCGATGACAAGGAAGAGGGGCTCATCCAGACCATTTCAAGGATTTTCGAAGAACGGGCGACTATCTTGCCACTTTCGTCATTTTCTATGCAGTTGAATGAACTTTCGTGGAAAAAAGAAAATTAACCTTGATTTTCACCGTATAACAAATTATAATTTCCTACATACTATTAAAAAACTAAAAGTTATGATGAGGACAAGGGTATTCTAGTCGCCGATTATCAGAGAGGGAAGCCAACAGGCTGTAAGCTTCCTATTCGCATGGAACACTTACCACCTTTAAACTTCGGCTCGGAAAGCAGTCATTCTGCGAATATGAGCTGACGGGAAGCTGCCGTTACCAAGTTACAAGTGCCATTTTGCCGTGAAAAGCAAGCTGGAACGAGGGTGGAACCGCGGGTTAATGATATTTATTACTAAGCTCGTCCCTGTTTTATACAGGGGCGGGCTTTTTTGTGTTGTAATGGAATCAAAAACCTGTAATTTGTTCGAACAAATAAGAAGGAGTGAAACTGAATGTCAGAACTACTGAAAATATCTTTTCCTGACGGAGCGGTCAAGGAGTTTGCTAAAGGCACAACAACTGAAGACATCGCTGCATCCATCAGTCCTGGTTTAAGGAAAAAATCCATTGCCGGAAAATTCAATGGTGAATTATATGATTTAAAACGTCCGATTGAACAAGATGGTACAATCGAAATCGTCACACAGGACGCAGCGGATGCTCTTGAAGTATTGCGTCACAGTACAGCGCACTTGATGGCACAAGCGGTCAAACGTTTGTACAAAAACGCTAAATTCGGCGTAGGGCCAGTCATTGAGGGCGGCTTTTACTATGATATGGATCTGGAGGAATCCTTGACTCCCGAAGACCTTCCATTGATTGAAAAAGAAATGAAGAAAATCGTCAATGAAAACTTGGCAATCTCCCGCATCGAAGTGAGTCGTGATGAAGCGATTTCCCGTTTTAAAGAAATCGGCGACGAGTATAAATTGGAGTTGATCGATGCAATTCCTGCCGATCAGCAGGTAACACTTTATGAGCAAGGGGAATTCTTTGACCTTTGTCGTGGAATTCATGTTCCATCTACTGGGAAAATCAAAGAATTCAAGCTATTGAGCATCGCTGGAGCTTACTGGAGAGGCGATAGCAAAAATAAAATGCTTCAACGCATTTACGGTACGGCTTTCTATAAAAAAGAAGATTTGGCCGAACACCTGCGTCTCCTTGAGGAAGCCAAGGAACGTGACCATCGTAAAATCGGCAAAGAATTGAACTTGTTCATGAGCTCACAGAAAGTGGGGCAAGGGCTGCCGATGTGGTTGCCAAAAGGCGCGACAATTCGCCGTACAATCGAAAGATATATCGTCGATAAGGAAGAACGTTTAGGCTATGACCATGTCTACACACCTGTAATGGGAAGCGTGGACCTTTATAAAACATCCGGACACTGGGATCATTACCAGGACGGCATGTTCCCGGTCATGGAGATGGAAAACGAACAGCTTGTCCTGCGTCCGATGAACTGTCCGCATCACATGATGGTCTATAAAAACAGCATCCACAGCTACCGCGAACTGCCAATCCGGATTGCCGAGCTGGGCTTGATGCACCGCTATGAAATGTCAGGTGCCCTTTCAGGCCTTCAGCGTGTACGTGGGATGACATTGAATGATGCGCACATTTTCGTCCGCCCCGACCAAATCAAAGAAGAGTTCAAGCGCGTTGTGAACCTTGTTCTGGAAGTATATAAAGATTTCGATATCAAGGATTATTCATTCCGTCTGTCTTATCGCGATCCTCAGGATACAGAAAAATACTTCGATGATGATGACATGTGGGAAAAAGCGCAAAGCATGTTAAAAGGCGCCATGGATGAGCTTGGTCTTGATTACTTTGAAGCGGAAGGTGAAGCGGCATTCTACGGTCCTAAGCTTGATGTTCAGGTGCGTACTGCCTTAGGGAAAGATGAAACGCTTTCCACTGTTCAGCTTGATTTCTTGCTTCCTGAACGTTTTGACCTTAATTACGTCGGTGAGGACGGCAAGCAGCACCGTCCGGTTGTTATCCACCGCGGCGTCGTTTCCACAATGGAACGTTTTGTCGCTTACTTGATTGAAGAATACAAGGGGGCATTCCCGACTTGGCTTGCACCTATCCAAGCACAAGTGATCCCGGTCTCACCTGAAGTGCACTTGGATTATGCGAAAGAAGTACAGGAAAAACTTAAAGCGCAAGGCATTCGTGTCGACCTGGATACACGTGACGAGAAAATCGGTTACAAAATCCGTGAAGCGCAAATGCAAAAAATCCCGTATATGCTGGTCGTTGGAGATAATGAAGCCAAAGAAGGCAGCGTGAATGTACGTAAATACGGTGAACAAAAATCCGAAACGATCGCTTTTGAAGATTTCGTTTCAGCGATTAAGGCGGAAGTGAGCCGTTAACAGCAAAAAGAGGGGCACATATAGTTGTGTCCCTCTTTTTAATTATGGCATGATGAAATCATCATGTGAAAATATGTACAGCAATGAAAAGGAGGGGCAGCATGAAAAAGAAATTTACTTATCTATTCGGACCGACATTCCTTGTCATCATCATCTTATTGTTATTGGATGGTTATCGACAATATGCCATCGTCCCGGTCCTGTTTTTTTGGATAGCGCTATTTTCTTGGGACGCCATTGAGAAAAAGAAAAAGGCGAAAGAAGACTCTTAACTTTGGATGGCTTCGGCCAGTATGGACTGTAACTAAAGGGGGAATGGGGATAAATGGAGATTAGAAAGGCTTCAAGGAAAGACGCGGATAACTTGGCTGCTCTGATCAATCATGTAGAAAATTCCGGGTATATGCTGTTTAACCCTGGGGAAAGAAAAGCTACGGCGAAACAAATGGAAAAGCAATTGGAGCAAATCGAAAAAAATCCCCCTTCCATTGTCCTCGTTTCTGCTAGCGGCAATGAGTTGAATGGTTACCTAATCTTATTGGGCAATCAAATGGGCCGAACGAGGCATTCCGCCAAAATCGTCATCGGTATCCATGAACAGGATAGAGGAAAAGGCATCGGTCCGAAGCTATTTCAGAAAATGGAGGAGCATGCACGGACAAACGAAATACGGCGCCTGGAATTGTCCGTGATTGCAAACAACGCCCCTGCGCTTTCCTTATATCGAAAGATGGGGTTCGAAAAGGAAGGAATAAAGCGGGAATCACTGTTTTTTGATGGAAAGTATCATGATGAATATTTTTTGTCCAAATTACTTTAAAAAAACGTATTGTCAAATAACTGAATGTCTGATAATATTAATTTTGTTGTGAAAAACGAATAAATTAGCATTTGACAAGTCATCAGTGTTTATGATATATTTCTAAAGTGAATTGAATACGTGTTTGAGGAAAAGAAGAAGCACCCGCTTCTCACCTGGTTGACGCAAACAATGCAGTTAACAGGTCATGATTTGATTATTTGGATCTTTCTGAATGAGTCTATCAGTGTGGGTGCAACATGCATCCACACTTTTTTATTATGATTATATCCTGTAAGCGAGTTGTGAGCGTGACCGAATTTATTCAAATATTCGTATTCGCCAATATCTTTGGAGGTGGCTAACTATTAGTAAAGACGCGATGGTAAACGAGGGCATCCGAGCCCGTGAAGTTCGTCTTATTGACCAAAACGGAGAACAACTTGGAATTAAAACGAAATTCGAAGCATTGGAAATTGCCGCTCGTGTAAATCTTGATCTAGTTTTAGTTGCTGCAAATGCAAAGCCTCCGGTAGCCCGGATCATGGACTACGGAAAACACCGCTTCGAGCAGCAAAAGAAAGACAAGGAAGCACGTAAAAATCAAAAAGTCATCAGTCTGAAAGAGGTTCGTTTGAGCCCGACGATTGAAGAGCATGATTTCAATACGAAGCTTCGCAACGGTATTAAATTCCTTGAAAAAGGCGATAAAGTAAAAGCTTCTATCCGATTCAAAGGACGTGCCATTACGCATAAGGAAATTGGTCAACGTGTACTCGTTCGTTTTTCTGAAGCATGTAAAGAAGTGGCTACAATCGAGCAACACCCAAAAATGGACGGGCGCAGCATGTTCATTATCTTAGCACCGAAAAACGAAAAGTAATTGTAAAGTAATTTGTAATGAGGAGGAATACCTTATGCCTAAAATGAAAACTCACCGCGGATCTGCTAAACGTTTCAAAAAGACTGGATCCGGCAAACTTAAGCGTTCTAACGCTTACACAAGCCATTTATTTGCTAACAAATCTACTAAGCAAAAGCGTAAGCTTCGCAAAGCTAGCCTTGTAAGCAAAGGTGACTTCAAACGTATTCGTCATATGCTAGACAACATTAAATAAGTTCGATTTATCGAGTTAAATAGGAGGGAAATAACATGCCACGTGTAAAAGGCGGTACTGTTACTCGCAAACGTCGTAAAAAGGTAATAAAATTAGCTAAAGGTTACTATGGCGCGAAACATATTCTTTTCAAAGTAGCTAACCAACAAGTAATGAAGTCAGGAAACTATGCTTTCCGTGACCGTCGTCAAAAGAAACGTGATTTCCGCAAACTTTGGATCACTCGTATCAACGCTGCAGCACGCATCAACGGTCTTTCTTACAGCCGTTTAATGCATGGCCTAAAGCTTGCTGGTATCGAAGTGAACCGCAAAATGCTTGCTGATCTTGCTGTTGCTGACGAACAAGCTTTTGCTCAATTAGCAACTGCTGCTAAACAACAATTAGACAAATAAGTCTGACTGATACAGCCACTCTCTTTTCAAGAGGGTGGCTTTTTACATATTTAAAGGAGGGAATGGAATGCAAGGAGTATGGTTCATTGCTGCTTATATGATCATCACGAACATCATCGGCTTTGCCTTAATGGGAATCGATAAAAGGAAAGCGCGTAATGGGGAGTACAGGATCAGCGAAAAGACACTTTGGTTTTGGGCAGTCATAGGAGGAGGGACTGGGTCCTTTTTGGGGATGAAGCAATTCCGCCATAAGACGAAGCATGCCGCTTTTAAGTGGGGCCTGCCTATATTGATGATTCTTCAGATAGGCTTATTGATTAAGTTATTCATTCAATTGTAATATGTAGCCCGTATAGTGTATATGCTTGTAGAAGCAGCAAAGAGTAGCTGGAGGGAGAGCATGAATGATAAACTGACACTTGTGATGAGCTACGTTCAATCTGGAAGCGTGTTTGCACCGTTGATTTTTATCACTTTTCATTTATTAAGGCAATTTTTATTCATTCCCGTCATTGTGGTTTGCATGTCTGGAGGAGTATTATTCGGGGCAGCTTTTGGAACCATCTATTCGGTAATCGGTTTGACGCTGTCCAGCCTGGCCTTTTATTTCGTGATAGGCAAATTTCCGAAAACAAAGGATAGGCTGCTGCGGCTTAAGAATAAGCTGTTTGGAAACCGAAAGCTGAACAGCCGGCAAATTGCAGTACTCAGGCTAATACCATTCATACACTTTTATTTACTGTCGCTTTGTTTATTGGAATCCAATAAAGGACTGAAAAACTATTTTTACCTATCCTTCATGACCAATCTCCCTGTAGCATTCGTATACACGGTTTTTGGCCACTATATTGCAGATTTCAGTCCCACGCTGATCGTCATCATTTTATTATCCTTAACCTTATTGATCTATTTGTTGAGAGAGAAGCAGACGGTCGTCCCCTGGAAGGAATTTTTTCGTTCAGATGATTAATATAGAGCCTTGAGTCCATTTTCCTCAAGGCTCTTCATTATGCGTGATTTTTTTCAATTTTGTAAGAACTCCTTGACCGGGCTCTTCCAATCAATAACGGCATCCGGGTATTGTTTTTTTATGGCTGCCTCGATTTTTAAGAAATCATTTCGCTTCAAGCCTTTCAGGCCTGCCACTTTTTTAGGCCAAATGAAGATGGAGATGACCTCGAAGGAGCGTTCCGTCGTCCCTAAATACTTTTCCCCTTCAAACATCACCCCGTTGTACGTCAATAGAAAATTCTTTCGTATATTGGCTGTATCGTCGAGCAGAAAGAATTTTTTCTGTTCATGTGCCAGCTCTAATTTTCTTTTCGGATTAAATAGGTATTTAATGACTGTATAAATTAAGAAAATGATGAGAGCCAAAAGAATGAACCGCATGATCAATACCATGGAGCTACCTCCTTAAACAGAGTGATTCCCTTTCATTTACGTATGGGTTTTTAATAAGTTTCATTTATTTGATATAATTTAGGGGAGACGAAGGAAAGAAGTGATGAAAATGAACATAAGTAAATTAATGGAAATGCAGGCAGCTTTGGATGAGCATATACAATCCAAGCATGATTTGGGTGCGGAAGACTTGGTGGAACGGAAGATACTTGCTCTTTTAGTGGAGCTTGGAGAGCTTGCCAATGAAACAAGATGTTTTAAATTCTGGAGTCTTAAAGGACCCTCTGATAAAGAAACGATTTTGGCTGAATACGTGGATGGCATTCATTTCATTTTGTCACTCGGGATCGAACGGGGATTTGTACCGGAAGCTCCATCTGCCCTAAAGTTCCATCAGGAGGATTTGACGGTTCAATTTACTGCCATTTACGGCTACATCAGTGAATTTCGCACACAGTTGACAGAGTCATCTTACCAAAAGGTTTTTACCGCTTATTTACAGTTAGGGGAGTTGCTTGGATTCTCCGCAGCGGATGTGGAAAAAGCATATGTAAGCAAAAATGAAGTGAATTACGAAAGGCAAAAGCAAGGCTACTGATTGTTTATGAAATCGATTGTCTGTATAATTATTCTTGTAATGTAAGTTATAAGGAGGTAAGGGAATGGCTCAATTGGATGAAACGTTAAAGATGCTTGCTGCCTTAACGGATGCTAAAGGCATTGCAGGAAATGAAAGTGAAGTAAGAAAAGTGATGACCGAATACATAACACCATTTGCGGATGAAATATCGACAGATGGCCTGGGAAGTTTGATTGCCAAGAAAACGGGAGATGAAAACGGACCGAAAATCGTCGTTACCGGGCATATGGACGAAGTCGGTTTCATGATCACCCAAATTGATGATAAAGGCTTTTTGCGTTTTCAGCCGGTAGGGGGCTGGTGGTCACAGGTAATGCTGGCCCAGCGCGTGACGATCGTTACGGGTAAAGGGGATATAACTGGCATTATCGGTTCCAAGCCGCCACATATCCTGTCAGCGGAAGCGCGGAAGAAGCCGATTGATATTAAGGATATGTTTATTGATATTGGGGCATCCAGTAAAGAAGAGGTTAAGGAATGGGGCGTCAAGCCAGGGGATATGGTTGTGCCATATTTTGAATTCACGGTTATGAATAATGAAAAGATGCTGCTCGCCAAAGCCTGGGACAATCGAATTGGCTGTGCAATCGCCATTGATGTGCTTAAACAGCTGAAAGACAGCGACCACCCTAACGTAGTTTATGGAATTGGCGCAGTGCAAGAAGAGGTCGGCCTGCGTGGCTCCAAAACATCCACATTCAAAATTCAGCCGGATATCGGTTTTGCCGTCGATGTCGGCATTGCTGGTGATACACCGGGGATTTCCGAAAAAGAAGCGATGAGCAAGATGGGGGAAGGCCCGCAAATCGTCATCTATGACTCATCAATGGTGGCACATAAGGGATTACGCGATTTCGTCACCGACACAGCTGATGAAATGAATATTCCTTATCAATACGAATCGATTCCGGGCGGCGGGACGGATGCCGGCTCCATCCATTTAACGGCAAATGGTGTTCCCGCTCTGGCGATCACGATTGCCACACGCTACATTCATTCACACGCAGCAATGCTTCACAGGGATGATTATGAGAATGCAGTTAAGCTCATTGTCGAAGTGATTAAACGACTCGATCGCGAAGCGGTTGATCGGATCATTTATGAGTAATATAGTAAGTTAAAAATGGAGAGGCCTAATTTAGGTCCTCTCCATTTTCTTTTTCTTATTTCTACTTGTCTTCGACCATAATATAGACGGCTTTGATGGGTCCATGGACGCCGACGACAAGGTCCATTTCGATATCAGCCGAATTGCTCGGCCCTGTTATGAAATTGATGCAGGAAGGAACGACTTCGCCCCGGGTAACCTTTGAACGGATGGCCGCAGCAGCCTGGGTCATTCGCGGAACGATGGTGCTTTTTGGAATGATGGAAACATGGCAGGAAGGAAGGAAGCTTATGGAACGGCCGTGGTCCTTGTCGCTGAACAAGACGACGGTCGCTGATTCTGCTAGTGTCATCTCACTGAATGTGATTCCGATGTTAGCACTTTCTGCTTTTTCGATATTTTCATTCCCGGCTTGGTGATCCCATATATGGACATCTTTTTCCTTTAAGATACCCTCTAACCCATACTCGGTAAATCGATCGTCCTTAGGGATGATCACGGGGCCGTTTCCAAGTTCCTCGATCACCTGTGTTAAGCAATTCACCACTTGCTTGGAATCGGTAATGTGAAATTGAGTATGCACCCGTTTACATTGCTCCTTCAATTCCGCGACAAGATCATTTTGTGTCGCATGTTTCATAACTTCTTTTTGGGGGGCATGCTTCCATTCCGGAACGGAGATGCCTTCCGTAATAGGAGCCCTTCCCAGGTTTTTGGCTATATTGTTTAAAAATGTCCCTTCATTATGGATGGTTCCATTCATGATGGTTTCCCTCCTTTTTCCCGATTTTTGAACCAGTCTCGAAAGCTCTCTTTTCCTGGAGCAGGGAACTCGCGGCTTTCTGTCCAAGTTTTGAGCGGTCCCGGTCCTTTCGAGATGATATCCCCGGTTTTAAAAGGTGACATCGCTGATGGGGCCATTTTGGAGCCGAACTTATAAAGCATAGGCGATGCCGCACCAATTCCGAAGGCCTTCATGGCCATCTTTTCTGAAAACGGCGCCATTTTTTCCTTTTCAACGATGACTTCCCGATGCTTCCTCAGTAAATCATGGAGAGGAATCTTAACCGGACAGGCATCCGTACAGGCTGCACAAAGAGTGGAGGCATATGGCAGTTCCTTGAAATCATCATATCCTCCGAGTAAAGGTGAAAGCACAGCACCGATTGGTCCGGGGTATATTGAACCATATGAATGACCGCCAACCTGGCGATAGACCGGACAGACATTTATACAGGCAGCACAGCGAATGCATTGAAGAACGGATTGAAACTCAGTCCCTAAGATGGAGGAGCGGCCATTATCTACGATAACAAGGTGAAACTCCTCGGGTCCGTCTGCATCGCCTTCATCACGCGGACCGGTAAGTGCGGTGATGTAACTGGTCAATCTTTGGCCGACAGCGCTTCTTGTCAATAAGCTGACAAGGACTTCGAATTCATCGAATGTAGGTACAAGCCGTTCCATTCCCATCACGGTGATTTGCGTTTTTGGGAGGGCAGTGACCAAATCGGCATTTCCTTCATTCGTCACCAGTCCGATCGAGCCCGTTTCCGCAATCGCAAAATTACAGCCGGTAATGCCCACATCGGCGCTTAAGAAATCTTTCCGCAGAATGCCCCGCACATGGGCGGTAAGCTCCTCCGGTTTTTCGGTTTGCGTATAAGCAAGCTTTTCTTTAAAAACATCCCTAATCTGCTCTTTATTTTTGTGGAGCGCAGGTGCGACGATATGGGAAGGGGGATCATGATCATCCACTTGTAAAATGTATTCTCCAAGGTCTGTTTCAACGACATCGAGGCCAACTGCCTCAAGAGTTGCATTCAAATTGATCTCTTCCGTGACCATCGATTTGGATTTCACGACCTTTTTGGCATTCTTTTTTACAATGACATCCTTAATGTAGCCGCTTGCTTGTTCAGTGGTTTCAGCGAAAAAGACATGACCGCCCCTTTTCGAAACGTTTTCGGCAAGCTGGTGCAAATAGAAATCAAGGTTACTGAGCACATGCTGCCGGATTTCTTCCCCAAGGGAACGCCAATCCTCCCAGCTCCCCAATTCATCAACGGCAGTCAGCCGCCTTCCGTGTAATCGTTCTTGGGCACTGGATACGGCCAATCGCATAAAGTCATTATGTATTCCTTCATCCACCCGGTCTTTAAATTTGGCAGAGCTGGTTTTCATAGCCATAAGTTTTTCCCTCCTCGCTTTCTTTAAATGCTATTCAGGACTTCCGCAATGTGAAGGACTTTCACCGGTTGCCCCTTCCTTTTGATCCGTCCGCCGATATTCATCAAACATCCTGCATCCCCGCCGATTAAAAAGTCGGCACCGGTAGCTTCAATATTGCATACCTTCTCCTCGACCATTTGCCCGGAAATGTCACCCATCTTAACCGAAAAGGTCCCCCCGAACCCGCAGCAGTTTTGGGCATCCGGAAGTGGTGTCATTTCCAGCCCCCTGACATGGCTTAATAAAATGGCAGGGGCTTCCTTCACCTTAAGCAGCCGTGTCATATGGCATGAAGTATGATAAGTGGCCTTTCCCTTGAGGGTAGCCCCGACGTCGGTCACTTTTAAGACATCCACGATGAATTGGGACAATTCATATGTTTTAGCAGCTAATGATGCCGCTTTCCTTTCCCATACGGCATCGCCTTTGAAAAGAACCGGATATTCCTTGAACATCGCTGCACAGGAACCGGAAGGGGTTACGATGTATTCAGCATCCGCGAACGTTTTAATCATCTTTTTCATGGCTTCCTTCGATTCCTTCGTATACCCGCTATTATATGCCGGCTGTCCGCAGCATATCTGGGACTCCGGGAAATCGATCTCACAGCCTAATCTCTCGAGTAGCTCCACTGTCGCTTTGCCGACATTGGATTGAAACAAATCCACTAAACATGTTGCAAAGAGAGTAACTTTCAATCTGAACTCCTCCTTTTTCAAAATAGGTTAACAGGTCATCTGATGACTAGAAAATGGAAAAAGGAAATGGCTAAGAGAAGATACCAATTTCCAAGATTTTTTAAATGAAGTAATCGTTTTCAAAATAATATATCAATTTAATCCTTTTTTGTATAGGGTATTTTTGAAATTTAAAGGAATGTCAATGATTCTTTTGCTGATTTTTTTGGATGACCCGGTCCAGCGATTCCTCGACGCTTTGAAGATGAAACAGCATGGCACTGCGGGCTCCGTCTTCATCCTGTGCCACGATTGCATCATATATCCTGACATGCTGCTGGTAAAGCTGCTTGAGTGTCATCTCTTCGGAATAAAGCGCAACCCGGCGGATATCACGCATCTTTTCCGTCATTAAT
Organism: Peribacillus sp. TE19612; assembly: GCF_056279465.1. Taxonomy (NCBI): domain Bacteria; kingdom Bacillati; phylum Bacillota; class Bacilli; order Caryophanales; family Bacillaceae; genus Peribacillus; species Peribacillus sp. TE19612. The sequence goes on from NZ_JBWCCL010000002.1 coordinate 62,994, forward strand.
TCTGAAACATGGTTCATCAATGTAATCAGCAGCTCATTTTGTGATGCGTTTGCCACGGCAACATGGAAGGAGATATCCGCTTCATCACTTAGTTCTTCATCATCCGAGACCTTGTCCATATTAAAAAGCATGTCCTTGAGTTCGATAAGGTTTTCTTCCGTTCTCTTCTTCGCTGCCACTTCTGCCGTACCGGACTCAAGGATTTTCCGAACTTCCAGTAAATGCTTGATATTGTCTTGATCCATCAAAAGGGCGGCAGACAATGGGTGGTTCATGATGGCGGGGTCGAAGGTTTTGACGAATGTTCCTTCACCTTGTTTTATTTCAATAAGACCCATTGAACTCAATGCACTTAATGCTTCGCGGATGGCCGGGCGCCCGACTTGGAAATTTTCCGCAAGCTGCTGAATGGAATCCAATTGTTCACCTGGTTTCAGGCTGCCTGACCGAATCATTTCATAAAGTTCATCGCTGACTTCTTCATAAATTTTTTTCGGCTTTATTTTTTTATATACCAAGTAGTAGCACCTCTATTTTCTATGAGTTTCTCTAGTTAATATTATATAACACAAATGATCTTTGACACTTCCAGAAGCGTTAAAAAATCAACAAAAAATAAAAAAAATCTTGATTTTATATTTTCAATCATTTAATTTAAATGAGTACTCATCAAGTCATCTGATGACTTTGAATATTTGAATATGTAAGGGGTTTCAATTATCGTTTAATTTCTGAATTTTTTAAAAAATTTATTGAAAAAGGAGTCGAAATGAATGACATGGACACAAAACTTTACGCCGATTACCGATAATTTAGTTTTATCATCTCTTGCCGCACTCATTCCAATTCTTTACTTTTTCTGGGCGCTTACCATCAAACGCATGAAAGGTTACATGGCAGGTATAACCACGTTGCTTGTAGCTCTTGCAGTGGCTGTATTGATATATGGGATGCCTGCAGGAAAAGCAGTGATGTCCGCTTCACAAGGAGGCGTATATGGGCTGCTCCCAATCGGATGGATAATCATCACTTCCGTATTTTTGTACAAGATGACTGTTAAAAGCGGACAATTCAATATCATTCGTTCTTCTGTGCTTTCGCTTACGGAAGATCGGCGCCTCCAGGCATTATTGGTGGCATTTTCTTTCGGGGCCTTTTTAGAAGGTGCTGCGGGATTTGGAGCACCGGTCGCCATTTCAGCCGCGCTTTTAGTCGGTCTCGGCTTTAACCCGCTATATGCAGCCGGGATTTGTTTGATCGCGAATACCGCTCCGGTAGCATTCGGGGCGGTTGGAATACCGATCATCGCCATGGAAGGCCCTACTGGCATAGCCGCCATGGAGATTTCCAAAATGGTCGGCCGCCAATTGCCATTCCTTTCGGCTTTCATTCCGCTTTATCTCATTTTAATCATGACTGGGTGGAAGAGGTCGCTTGAGGTCTTGCCGGCAATTTTGGTTTCCGGAATTTCCTTTGCCATCACACAATACTTAAGTTCGAATTTTCTTGGGCCCGAATTACCGGACATCCTTTCCGCGTTAGTGTCACTGTTTGCTTTGGCGATTTTCCTTAAATTCTGGAAACCTAAAACGATCTTTCGCTTTGCATCAGAGGAAACGGCAGCTGCTGTCGAACCATTATATACAGCCGAAACGGAAACAAAATACACGAAATGGCAGATATTCCATGCTTGGTCACCATTCCTTCTGTTAACGCTTTTCATCACAATATGGGGGATGAACCCAATAAAGCCGGCACTATCCGGACATTATGAAGGCAACAATGTGCTGCTTGGCGGAATCAATGAAATCGGGAAACTATTAACCTTCCAAATCGAAGTGCCAGGTCTGCATAATGAGATAATCGGAAGCAATGGATTGCCGATTGCGGCTTTCTATAAAATAGAACTGCTCGGAGCAGCCGGGACGGCCATTTTACTGGCTGCCATCGTAACGAAGTTCATCGCACACATGTCTGCAAAAGACTTTTATGGCACCTTTGTTGAAGCGATGAAAGAGTTGGCCAAACCAATCTTGATGATTTCTACCGTGGTCGCTTTTGCTTATGTGACGAATGCTTCAGGCATGTCGACAACATTAGGGATGACCCTGGCAAAATCGGGTGATTTATTTCCGTTCTTCGCACCTGTTCTCGGCTGGCTGGGTGTGTTCATTACCGGATCGGATACATCAGCCAACCTCTTATTTGGCAGTCTGCAGAAAGTGACTGCGCTTAAAGTGGGGATGGAACCGGTCTTGGCACTGGCGGCGAACTCTTCCGGAGGGGTCACCGGAAAGATGATTTCCCCCCAATCGATAGCGATAGCTTGTGCTGCCGTAGGATTGGCGGGCAGGGAATCGGAATTATTGAGATTCACGCTTAAACATAGCTTATTTTTATTGCTGCTTGTTTGTGTGATTACCTTCTTGCAAAATGGCGTCCTTTCCTGGATGATTCCATAAGTAGAATGAGGCTCCCTTTTCATCGGGGAGCCTCGAAATATTTTCAAGTCCATTCAAAAAAGGAGGACATATCATGCAATTGGCAGCTGTTGCAGGAAAATTGGTGCATGAGGTTCGAAAACTGATTGATGAGGAGATCATCATTATTGATCATGCTGGCATGATTATCGCCAGCACCGATGGCAGCCGTATTGGATCTTTTCATGAAGGAGCCATCCACGCTTTCAACAATCGTGAGAAATTGATCATCAATAAACAGGATGAACGAAGTTGGAAAGGAGTGAAGGCAGGGATAAACCTGCCTATTTTCTTTAATCAGGAAGCCGTTTGTGTCATTGGAATTACAGGTGACCCCAAACATGTTTCCCCTTATGCGGAACTATTAAAAAAGATGACGGAGATGTTCATTCAGGAAAGCTATCATATTGAACAAGCAGAATCCCAATCACGTCTGATGGAATTCTTTGTATTTGAATGGCATCAGCTGCAGACGTTCAATGAGCACTTCCTTCAGAAGGCCAAGTTGCTTGGGGTCGATGTTCATGCGGACCGGATCATCACCCTTGGTGAATTCAAGACGGAGGAAATCATTGAACCTCATGTATGGAGAACGCTTCAGATATTCATAAGACAGCAGCATCCCAATGACATCGCAGTACGTTGGGGGAGGAACCGATTCGTCATTCTTTCAATGGCCGATTTCATCGGTTCAAAAAACCAGCAATATATGAAACTAAGTAAACTGCAAAAAAAGCTGGAAGAGAGTTCGGGTTATAAAGTGTGTGCAGGAGTTAGTTCGCGTGCATCAGGATCCGCTTTCAGGCCAGCGTTTTTTAAAGCGGAACGTTCCTTGAAAATCGCGTCTTCTTCATCAGGTATCATATTTGACGAGGACTTGAAACTTGAGGTCCTGCTTGATGAAGTTACCGCTGAAACAAGACAGGAATATTTATCCCGGACGATTCAGGAGTTGCTACCTAATGAGGAGCTGCTTAAAACCCTTTCCATGTATTTTGCATGTGATCTATCTTTAAAAGAGACCGCTAGAGCCCTCCATATTCATATCAATACCCTCCATTACAGGCTCAAGCGCATAGAGGATTTGACCCGGCTGAATCCTAGGAAACCAGTCGATTTAGTCACGATATATCTAGCATTAAGTGTATTGGATAAACATACAAATTAATTCTATGAAAAGCTCAAAATTCTATATATTCATACATAGAAGGCCGAGTGTTTTTTTCTTATACTTACATCATATAAAAAATCTCGAATTTCCTATGTTTATATGAGGAGGATGTACATGTTAACAAAGCAGGTTAAGCAGCTACTTCTTACCATCGTCGGTCAGGAGAATTACGATGACTCGAAAGTGGAATGTCTAGTCTATTCATATGATGCAACGCCTGGGTTTCAAGCGATGCCGGATGCTGTCATCAAACCGGGCAGCACAGCTGAAGTCGCAGCCATCGTCAAAGTTTGCAACGAATACAATGTTCCGATCGTTCCACGCGGGTCTGGGACGAATTTAAGCGGAGGCACATGCCCGACAGACGGGGGGCTTGTCCTTTTATTCAATCGAATGAATTCATTACTTGAAATAGATGAGGAGAACTTAACGGCGACCGTACAGCCTGGGCTCATCACTTTGGACTTGATTTCAGCAGTTGAAGAGAAGGGGTTGTTTTATCCGCCGGATCCAAGTTCGATGAAAATCTCCACGATTGGCGGCAACATTAATGAGAATTCAGGTGGACTGCGAGGCTTAAAGTATGGAGTCACCCGGGATTATGTCATCGGGCTTGAAGTGGTCCTTCCAAATGGGGACATCATTCGAACAGGGGGCAAGCTTGCCAAAGATGTAGCCGGATATGATTTAACGAAACTTTTTGTCGGATCGGAAGGGACCTTGGGCATCGTTACGGAAGCGACCTTAAAGCTGATTCCAATGCCGGAAACGACTAAGACGATGCTTGCCTTATATCAAGATCTGGATGCTGCAGCCCAGTCAGTGGCCAAGATCATTTCAAATAAGATCATTCCTGTGACATTGGAATTTCTGGATCGGCCGACGTTGATCGTGGTTGAGGACTTTGCGAAAATCGGTTTACCTACCAATGTGGAAGCCGTCCTGCTGATTGAACAGGATGGACCGCCTGAAGTGGTGGAACGTGATATGAAAAGAATGGCCGATATCTGTCTAGAGGAAAAGGCGGTTTCCGTGGAAATTGCCGAAACTGAATCTGACGCTGTCGCCTTGAAAACGGCAAGACGGACAGCACTTTCCGCATTGGCACGCCTCAAGCCGACGACCATTTTGGAAGATGCCACCGTTCCTCGCTCGGAAATTGCCAAAATGGTTAGAGCGATTAATGAGATCGCTGACAAGCATAACGTGGACATTTGCACGTTCGGTCATGCTGGGGATGGGAACCTCCATCCGACATGCATTACCGATGCTCGTGATCATGAGGAAATGGAGAGGGTGGAGCTCGCTTTTGCCGACATTTTTGCCGCGGCTATCGACCTTGGCGGGACGATAACCGGTGAACATGGTGTAGGAGCGATGAAGGCCCCGTATCTTGAATGGAAGCTGAAGAAAGAAGGGATTGATGCCATGAGGGCGATTAAACAGGCTTTCGATCCCAATAACATCATGAATCCCGGCAAAGTATTTGCCAAGGAAACCAGGAAAAGGGTGGTGGTTTCTACATGACGACAGTTCAGGAAAGGGAAACCATTGCCATTCAATTCGCGGAAAAAATGAATGAAGATGAATTGTTGAATTGTATGCGCTGCGGCTTTTGCTTACCCCATTGCCCGACATACATAGAATCGGGGCTGAAGGAATCCCATTCACCAAGGGGCCGGATTGCACTTATGAAAGCGGTGGCCGATGGCGTGATTGAGCCAGATAGGGATGTAGAACGGTCGTTGAGTCTTTGCCTCGGCTGCAGGGCTTGTGAACCTGTGTGCCCTTCAGGTGTGAAATACGGACATCTTCTTGAAGAAGCAAGGGATATCATCCATCAGAATAAAAAACACAGCTTCCCTGTAAAAACGATCCGCAAGGCCGTTTTTAGTGGACTATTCCCGCACCAGGAGCGAATGCAGACCATGACAAGTTTGCTTGGCTTCTATCAGAAATCAGGCCTTCAATACATGGCCCGTAAAACGGGAGTCCTCAACATGCTTCCGGATAATTTGGCAGCCATGGAAAAAGTGCTGCCGAAAGTCCCGAAAAAATCAGAAATGAAAAATCGGCCAACCGAACTGCCTGCTATCGGAACCCCCCTCAAAAAGGTGGCTTTCTTTTCCGGCTGCTTGATGGATACGATGTTTTTGGAAACGAACAAGGCCACACTAAAGCTTCTTCAGCTGGCCGGATGTGAAATCGTGATTCCGAAATCCCAGGCCTGTTGCGGGGCGCTGCATGGTCACAGTGGTGAAAAAGCAGGTGCAAAGCAACTGGCCAAGCGTAATATTGAAGCCTTTGAAACGGAGGAAGTTGATTATATCATTACGAATGCCGGCGGCTGCGGCGCTTTTCTCATAGATTATGATCATCTGCTCCAAGATGAACCGGAATGGCACGACCGTGCAATCTCATTTAAAAATAAGTTGAAAGATATCAGCCAGATCCTTGTTGATTTGCGTTTTCAGGAAAAAGTTCGCCTGAAACTGCCAGCTCAATCCGTAACTTTCCAGGATTCCTGTCACTTACGGAATGTGATGAACACCTCCTCGGCTCCGCGAATTCTCCTTCAATCAATAGAAGGAATCGATTTCAGGGAAATGAAGGATGCCGATCGCTGCTGCGGCTCAGCTGGGATATATAATATTGTTGAATCAGAGATGTCCATGAACATTCTCGACTCTAAAATGGAGCACACTAAATCGACACAGGCAGATATTGTTGTCACGGCAAACCCTGGCTGCCTGTTGCAAATGCAATTGGGGATCGAGAGGGAAAACTTGGGGGAATGCACAAAAGCGGTGCATATCGCGGACCTGCTAATAAAGGCTGTGGCTTTATAATAGAAGAAAAAAGATCACAAGCAGTTTATGAAAAAATGAAATGGCAGGATTTGGTTAAATGTTACATTTTTATAAAGGGGGAAACCCTTGTAAAGCTTGGATTTCAATTAAAAATGCGTTCTGTGCTGAGAACGAATTGTAAATGATATAACAAAAATGAAATATGGATTCCTCGTTTACTTAGGAACATGGCGGGTATTGTTTATATATAGCATCCACTAAACGAAACAACAAAACCTAAGGAGGAATGTAAAATGAATAAAACAGTATATGGAGTATATGAATCAAATGGAGAAGTGATCCAAGCAATTAATGCACTTAAGGCAAAAGGCTTTGAAGGGGACGATATTACGGTCGTCGCAGATAAGGAAGAAACACTGGATTTCACGAACCATCAACGTGAAACGGATGTTCACACAATGACGAATGTTCCTAACGACGAATCGTTTATGGACAAGGTGGCACGTTTCTTCATGCCGGAAGATACGGCAGACCTTTCAACAAGATTGGCGAATGCAGGCCTTTCGAATAGTGATGCGGCTGAACATGTCTTTGATGTAGAAAATGGAAAAGTCCTGGTTCTGGTTGAAGAAGGTGAAGGCCATCTTGGAACGGCAAGAGATAAATTCACGACCGGAACAATGGACACTGCCGGTACAAGGCTTGATACCAACTCCACCAACCCACTATATAATGGCACGGAAAAAACCGATGCTTTAAATAAAGAAGATGTTTATGGAGTCAACGGACAAGGCCGTGAATTGCCAGAAGATGAAAGGACACTTACACTTCGGGAAGAACAGCTGAACATTGACAAAGATAGAGTTCAGACAGGAGAAGTCGTCATTAATAAAGAAGTCAATGAACAGCATAAAACGATCAATGTCCCTGTTGAACACGAAGAAGTGACAGTTGAGCATAGATCGGTTTCAGGACGTGAAGCGAATCGGGAAACCGGAACCATTGAAGATGGGGAAACATTACGAATCCCGGTTGTTGAAGAAAAACTGGAAGTTTCGAAAAAACCGGTTGTCACCGATGAAATTGTCATCAAGAAACATGCTGTACAAGAAACGGAACAAGTTCAGGATACTCTTAAAAAGGAAGATATCCAGCTTGATAGTACAGATGAATCGATCGTGAATGAGAAAAAGGCAACTGAACGTAGAACCGACCGCTTCTATGAGTGAAGGAAATGGCCTGCAGTTTTAAAACTGCAGGTTTCCTTTTGGTTTTTAAAGACTGATTAAAGGTTCGAGCCTTAGGGAAGGCAAACCTTTTTGTTTAATTGGCACCCATCAGGGTATAAATACACATATGAAGAAATATCGGAAAAAGGAGGAGGAATATGCATGGGAAAAACGTTATATGGTGTTTTTAATACGGAAAGAGAAATGATCCAGGCTATACAATCCCTCAAGGAAAAGGGGGTTCATGAAGGGGAAATAACGGTAATGGCTGATAAGAAAGAAGATTTGGATTTCGTTAATGAAAAGCATGATCCGGATGTCGAAGTCGTTACTAACTCTAACGAGGAATCCTTCATTGATAAAATGAAACACTTTTTCCTGAACGAGGGTTCTAAAGATATAAGGAACCGTCTAGGTGAGTTAGGTCTTGCCGATAGTGAAGCAACCGCTTATATAAATGAAGTGGAGGCCGGAAAATTCCTCATTCTTTTAGATGAATCGGAAACCGCAACATCACGAGAGAACATAACTTCCAATCGCATCGAGGATACGGACGCACCTGCAGAGAATCCGCTTAAAACAGGGGTGGTGAACAATCCGGACCCGAACCTTTTTCCGGAAACAACCGCGAATGCCTATCAAACAAGGGAAATGGAAGCACAGCCAGGAAGAAGCGAAGAGCTTCACGGAAATTCCGCCAATATCTATGAAAATGAAGAGCTGGATATGAAGCGAGCTCAAGAAAGGGAAATCTGGGGGAATTCCACAGAAAAATTCAAGAAGAAAAAACCAGGGATTCATGAAGGAACACTGGCAAGCGACCCGTTTGCAGACGATGCTGACAAAAACCTGGACGCTCAAGGATCACTGGATCGGACCGCGGGCCCGACAGCCAGCGGACAGCAAGAGGAAGGCTTACAAGATGAATACATCAAAAATCGAATCAATACCGACAATCTGTAATACGCAACAAGAACAGCCTGCATAAGGCTGTTTTTGTTTGTTTTTTCTGTATTCGTTATTGGATTGAATAATGTGCGGCACTCCTGCCGAATTACTGGCTAGCCGAGCCACCGCAGCCGCTTTTTGATGTGGCTTGGCAGACAGTTGGCGGAAAGGGAGCGGATTCTGAAATCAACTGCAACGTTTTTTAATAAAACTGCAGAGTTTGCTACAGGCTGTTATTTTTATAAAAACCCTTTAGGCTGAGGGTTCCCTTGTTCGTCTCCATAGACTATTTGCTTGTTTATTGATAAAGCTGCAAGGTATAATGACAAAGGAATTTTATTTTAAGTAGAGTAAAAAGGAGGGGGAGAAACATGGAAAAAAACGTATATGGTGTTTTTGACTCTAATCCGGAACTACTTGCTGCAATTTCAGACTTAAAAGCAAAAGGCGTATCTGGCACCCAAATGACAGTGGCAGCTGATATAAAAAATTATGTGCAGCTTGGAAATGAACATACGGATATACTGATCATCGCCAATCAGGATAAGGAGGACACTCTTTTTTTAAAAATCTTCCATTACTTCACAGATGAAGGATCTGGAGATTTACGCAGCTTTTTCACGAAATACGGCTACTCCTTTGCTGAGACAAAAGCGATGCTTGAAGAAGTGAAAGCAAAGAAATTCATCTTACTGCTTGATGAAGAAGTCTCCATCCAAGAACTGAAGGCTGGCGAAGCGAGATTAAAAAAATAACAGCCTTTGAAGGCTGTTATTTTTTTAATCCTGCTTCGAGGGCAGTGATCATTTCCTGTTTTTCCTGCTCAGATGAATTTTGCCAGATGACCTCGAATAATACTCCCAATCCAGGAAGCATTTTTTCCTCGCCATTTTGTATGGCATCGACAATCGTGTCTTCCAGCTGCTCTTGCGTATTTCCAGATACATTTTGAATGATCGCATTACGTAAGTTTAAATTCATAATTATTCCTCCTCTAACACATAATGACTGACATTAATAGCATTTCACAAACTCGCATGCAATATGTATGTGAATTGCGTTATAATAGGAAAATCAGTGTGAAGTTAAAGGAGCGTTTACCCTTGAAATATATCGAATCCGTAAAAAACCCGCAAGTTAAGCAATGGAAAAAACTTTTGACGAAAAAAGAACGAGATAAAACAGGTAAATATTTAGTTGAGGGTTTTCACCTAGTTGAAGAAGCTTTAAAGGAAGAAATCGTCTTGGAAGTGATCATCAATGAAGAAACTGAAATGCCTGCCCATTTTAAGGTGGAAGGCACAGAACTCATTTATGTGAAAAATGATATTATGAAGGCGATTTGCGATACCGAAGCCCCGCAGGGAATTGCTGCGGTTTGTGAACAGAAATCAACGAGCATGGCTTCCATCAATCCGGAGAAATTATTGTTGATCGATGCCGTCCAAGATCCTGGGAATATTGGAACGATGATCAGGACAGCGGATGCAGCGGGAATCGATGCGGTCATCCTTGGGGAAGGGTGTGCTGACTTGTATAATCCCAAAGTGGTCCGTTCGACGCAAGGGAGCCTCTTCCATATGCCTGTCATTAAAGGGAACCTATCCGAAATCATCGATGGGCTGAAGCAAAGCGGCACACCGGTTTATGGCACGGCATTAGAAGGGGCATCGCCATTTGAAGAAGTGGAAAAGTCTTCCCGATTTGCCCTGCTGGTCGGTAATGAAGGCCAAGGAGTATCGAAGGAATTACTGGAGAAAACGACTAAAAACCTCTATATTCCCATCTACGGAAAAAGTGAATCTTTGAATGTGGGGATCGCTGCCGGGATTTTAATGTACCATTTACGAAAATCGATTTGAAACTGCCGAAGAATTATAATATAATAAAACAGAATTTTATAATGAAAACAACGATGACAAAGAGTAGTAGCTTAAAGTTAACCATATCCAGGGAGAAAATGCCTTGACTGAAAGCATTTTTATGGCACTGCTTAAGTGAATTCACCTTTCGAGTTGGCATTGGGAAGACAGAATGTCCGAAAAATGTTCCGGTGAAGAGCCGTTATTTTTAATGAAGTGAGTGCAGAAGTTTTTTTGTTTGTGCACTAATAAGGGTGGTACCGCGATACATAAACCTCGTCCCTTTAGGGATCGGGGTTTTTTTGTGTTCATTTTTACAAAAGGAAAATAAAGGAGGAAGACATGATGCAGGAACGTTTACTAGAACTGCAGGAAGAAGCGTTGCAAAAAGTTGCCGCCGCTTCCGAATTAAAAGAACTGAATGAAGTCCGTGTTGCTTATTTAGGGAAAAAAGGGCCAATCACTGAGGTATTGCGCGGCATGGGTAAATTATCTGCCGAAGAACGCCCGAAAATCGGGGCACTAGCCAATGAAGTACGTGAAGCGATCGCAACAAAGATCGAGGAGAAACAAAAAGCGCTTGAAACCGCGGCAGTCAACGCAAAGCTAGCAACTGAAACGATTGACGTCACACTTCCAGGACGTCCGGTAAACAAGGGGAATCTTCACCCATTAACACGAATCGTGGAGGAAATCGAAGACTTATTCATCGGGATGGGTTATACGGTTGCGGAAGGTCCTGAAGTCGAGAGCGACTACTACAACTTCGAGGCACTTAACTTGCCAAAAAGCCATCCGGCACGTGATATGCAGGACTCCTTCTACATCACGGATGAAATCCTGATGCGCACGCACACTTCACCTGTTCAAGCCAGAACGATGGAAAAACATAAAGGTCAAGGCCCTGTTAAAATCATTTGCCCAGGAAAAGTATATCGCCGGGATAACGATGATGCGACACACTCCCATCAATTCCAGCAAATTGAAGGCTTGGTCATCGATGAGAACATCAGCATGAGCGACCTGAAAGGAACGCTAGACGTATTTGCGAAAAAAGTATTCGGTCAAGACCGTGAAATCCGTCTTCGTCCAAGTTTCTTCCCATTTACTGAGCCTTCCGTCGAAGTGGATATTTCTTGTAAAATCTGCAGCGGCAAAGGCTGCAGCGTATGTAAAAAAACAGGCTGGATCGAAGTGCTTGGCGCTGGGATCGTTCATCCGAATGTTCTTGAGATGGCTGGCTTCGATTCCAAGAAATACTCTGGATTCGCATTTGGAATGGGCGTGGAACGGATTGCCATGTTGAAGTACGGTGTGGACGATATCCGTCATTTCTATACGAATGATGTTCGATTCTTAAAACAATTCAACCATCACGAAGCATAAATTTTTATTTTAAAAAGGAGGACCTACCATGTTTGTGTCATATAAATGGTTACAAGATTATGTTGACCTTTCAGGCATCAATGCGACGGAGCTAGCTGACAAAATCACGAAAAGCGGCATTGAGGTTGAAGGGGTGGAAAAGAAAAGTGAAGGGCTAAAAGGGGTCGTCATCGGGCATGTCTTAGAACGTGAACAGCATCCAAATGCGGATAAATTGAATAAATGCCAAGTTGATATCGGGGCCGAAAATCCCGTTCAGATCATCTGCGGGGCACCGAATGTCGATAAGGGCCAAAAAGTCGCAGTCGCTACTGTTGGCGCAGTCCTTCCAGGTAATTTCAAAATCAAGAAAGCGAAACTTCGCGGAGAAGAATCGCACGGAATGATTTGCTCGCTTCAAGAATTGGGCTTCGAATCCAAGCTTGTTTCCAAGGATTATGCTACAGGAATCTTCGTCTTCCCTAATGATGTGGAAGTAGGGAAAGATGCATTGGAGGAACTTGGTTTAAGTGATGAAGTGCTGGAACTTGGGCTGACTCCAAACCGCTCCGACGCGCTAAGCATGCTTGGTGTTGCATACGAAGTGGGAGCCATTCTAGGCCGGGAAGTGAAATGGCCGGTAGTCGAGAAAGAAGAGGCAGCTGAAAAAGCAACTGATTATATCAGTGTCAAAGTGGAAGCGAAAGAAGATAACCCGATATACATGGCTAAAATCATCAAGGATGTTAAGATCGGACCCTCACCGCTTTGGATGCAGACTAGGTTGATGTCTGCAGGTATCCGACCTCATAATAATGTGGTGGATATCACGAACTACATTTTACTTGAATACGGCCAACCGCTCCATGCCTTTGATTATGACCGCTTTGGTTCAAAGGAAATCGTCATCCGCAGAGCGAAGGATGCTGAAAAAATAGTAACATTGGATGAAGCGGAACGTACTTTGACACCTGACCATTTAGTGATCACGAATGGCAGTGAGCCTGTTGCGATTGCTGGTGTGATGGGCGGAGCGGATTCCGAAGTCAAAAATGATACGACGAACATCATTATTGAAAGTGCATATTTTGCAGGTACAGTAGTTCGCAAAGCTTCAAAGGACCATGGATTACGCAGTGAAGCCAGTGCCCGCTTTGAAAAAGGCGTCGACCCGGCACGTGTTCGTGAAGCAGGGGAACGTGCTGCACAATTGATTGCACAATATGCAGGCGGAACAGTCTTACAAGGAGCAGCAGCAGTTGACGAATTGTCAATGGAACCTGCGGTCATTAGCATCACGCTTGAAAAATTCAACACACTCCTTGGAACAAGCATGACCGTATCAGTTGTCGAGTCAATCTTCAAACGTCTGCAATTCGGCGTGGAACTTGACAATGAAACATTCACGATCACTGTCCCGACGCGCCGTGGTGATATTACGATTGAAGCCGATTTAGTCGAAGAGGCTGCACGTTTATATGGATATGATAACATCCCCGTTACACTGCCGATCGGTTCTGCTAACCCAGGCCAATTGACAGACTATCAAATTAAACGGCGGAAGGCACGCCGTACACTTGAAGGCGCAGGCCTTTATCAAGCAGTGACCTATTCACTGACAAGCCAGGAAAAAGCGTCCCAATTCGCATTGGAAGCAAGAGAATCCATTCGATTGGCAATGCCAATAAGTGAAGAAAGAAGCCAGCTGCGTTTAAGCATCGTGCCTCAATTGCTGGAAGTCGTGAAATATAACAATGCCCGCCAAATTGATTCACTGGCACTGTATGAAATCGGTTCGGTATTCTTTAAGCGTGAGGAACAAGAACTGCCTGAAGAAAAAGAACATGTTGCTGGAGCAATCACCGGCCTATGGGAGTCACATCTATGGCAGGGTGAAAAGAAACCAGTGGATTTCTTTGTAGCCAAAGGCGTGATCGAAGCATTATTCGACACACTTGGATTAGCTGATCAAATCAGTTACCGCCAAGCGGAAATCAACGACATGCATCCAGGACGGACAGCGGAAGTACTATTGAATGGTGAAGTAATTGGCTTTATCGGCCAAGTGCACCCAACTGTCCAAAAAGACTTGGATATTAAAGAAACATACATTTTCGAACTTTCCTTAAAAGCATTGGCCGAAGCAGAAGTCGCGCCGATAGCATACCAAACGATTCCGCGCTATCCATCAACCACACGCGATATCGCGCTCGTTGTGGATCAAGCTACGAAAGCTGGGGACATTCAGGATATTATTGAAGAAGCCGGCGGCAAACTGCTGAAAGAAGTAAGCATCTTCGACTTATACGAAGGTGAAAGAATGGAGGAAGGCAAGAAATCCATTGCCTACTCACTGAAATACTACGACCCGGAACGTACACTGACGGACGAGGACATTACAAAAGCACATGATAAAGTGCTTGATGCCGTTAAAGAAAAAGCCGGCGCAGAGCTAAGAGGATAAAACCAAAAAGACAGCTCCCTGAATCATGGGGAGCTGTCTTTTTTTATTTTACGAGTAAAAGGCGTGAATTCACGAGTAAAAGGCGCAAACTCACGAGTAAATGGCGTGAATTCACGAGTAAAAGGCGCAAACTCACGAGTAAAAGGCGTGAATTCACGAGTAAATAGTGGAAACTCACGAGAAAATGGAGCAAACTCACGAGTAAACCGCAAACTCACGAGTAAAAGGTGCAAATTCACGAGTAACCCGCGCAAACTTACGAGTAAATAGCGTGAATTCACGAGGAAACCGCGTAAATTCACAAGTAAACCGCGCAAATTCACGAGAAAAAGGCGGCTGTTCAGGAAGATCAGCCGCTTTCTTCTATTTATTATATTTCTGTTGATAGAGTCGCTTCGCTTTTTCTGTGTTGGCAAAATGGGTTTTCGTGAATTCGTGTAATGAATCGATTCCTTTTTCGTGAATCAATCTTGCGGCCGCTTCATCGACTGCAAATCCGGCACCTTTAGGGATTTTGAACCCGGCTTTCTCACTCAGCAAGTCAAAGCGTTTGACGAATGCATATCGGGCCAGGATGGATGCGGCTGCCACTCCAAGGTGAACGCCTTCCGCTTTTGTGCATAGATAGGTGGCATTAGCTTGGAATAGTTCTTGGCCTTTTAAGTAATTGAAAAATACCTCTGGTTGAGCAAATTGATCAATAAGGACGGCTTCTGCTTGTTCTGGCTGGATTTTTTGCACGAGGTGCTTGATTGCTTGGTTATGGAGGAGTGCCTTCATTTTTCCTTGTGACATTCCCTTTGCCTGCAGCGCATTATATTTCGGGTTGTCGCATGTGAGCAGGCTGAAGGGCACTACATCCTTAATCTGTTTGGCAATGTCGATGATCTGTGGGTCTTTCAGATTTTTGGAATCCTGGACACCAAGCTCCTTTAATAGAGCGAGTTGCTCCTTCTTGGCATATACGGCTACGACGGTCATCGGGCCGAAATAGTCTCCTGTTCCGACCTCGTCTGAACCAATCACTGACATGGTTCCGATATTTGCAGGCGGCGAATATCGATGGACGTTGACCGATGCAGAGGATGCCTTTTTTTTCTTTGGAGCCGCAGCAGTGGTACCTTTTTGCCATTTTACCGCTTCTATTTCGGCATTCTTACCTTGAAAAAGGACCTTCCCGGATTTATAGGCCGTCACCGTACATAGCGGCGGTTTGGCGGAAAAGATGCTCCCCGGCGGCTGCTTGGCGGCCAAGGATGAGGAATAATGGGACTTCATCGCCTTTATTTGTTCAGGACTGATAAGTAAAACAACATGGGACATAATGGGTTAGCTCCTAACTTCATTTTGTTTAATAGGTAATCTTCTTCCTGAATTCGATATCGTTTGACAAATTATTGAAATTTTTATGCAAGAAATGACGATGTACTCTCTTTCATGACGAAAAACTTCATGATATGATAGAATTAGGATTGTTTAGATTGGGGGCATCATTTTGTCAGACGATAAACGAAATAAAACAACAGTTGATATATACGGACAGCCATATACAATCGTCGGCACAGAAAGCGCAAGTCATATGCGCCTGGTCGCTTCGATGGTTGACGAAAAAATGAGAGAGATCAGGATGAAAAATCCATACTTGGATACAAGCAAGCTAGCGGTGCTAACGGCCGTGAATACCATCCATGAATATATTAAATTAAAAGATGAACTAGACCAGCTTCAACTGGAATTAAAGAGAGAGAAGGACTGAGTACATGCTTGATTTAGCAATTCTGGCCATTCTTTTAATCGGTTTATTAATCGGTTTAAAGCGTGGCTTCATTTTACAAACGGTTCATATGACTGGGTTCATTGTAGCCTTCATCGTCGCCTATGTATTTTACGGAGATCTTGCTCCCAATTTGAAATTATGGATTCCGTTCCCAACGATGGGTGATTCCTCGACCCTTAATATGTTTTTCAATACAGTCGGGCTTGATACGGCGTATTACAATGCAATTGCCTTTGCAATCATTTTCTTTGCTGCCAAGATTCTTTGGCAAATGATAGGATCCATGCTCAATTTCATTACCCATCTACCGATACTAAAGCAGCTGAATCGCTGGGGCGGAGGGATATTGGGTTTTCTCGAAGTCTATCTTATCATGTTTATTATATTAAATATAGCTGCCATGCTGCCAATGGATTCCATCCAGAAACCATTAACCGGCTCATTTCTGGCAGAATCGATCGTGAAACATACGCCGTTCCTTTCCGAGCAAGTGAAGGAACTTTGGTTTCATGATGTAAAACAATCTTAATGTCAGTATAAGAGGGCCTGCCTCCCTTTCTCAAAGTCCTGGATTCCTATACTTTGAACACGGGGGAGGCCCCTTTTTATGTAGCGGCATGTAGCTTCCTTCTATTTGATTCGATGGTTAAGAATCTGACTGCTTGTACTTTACCTCCAAGAAAGGTATCTTTAAGAAAGTGAACATGGGACACCCTACTAATTTTTTCGGCGGTGAATTAAATGACAATTAATAAAAAAGATATCATTAAACTATTAGAAAAAATTGCAATATATATGGAACTAAAAGGAGAGAACCCGTTTAAGGTTTCAGCTTTCCGAAAGGCAGCGGGCGCCTTGGAAACGGATGACCGGAGCCTGACGGAGATCGAAGATTTTACCGCTTTGAATGGAATCGGGAAAGGAACGGCATCCGTCATCGAAGAGTATATAAATGAAGGGAAATCGACTGTACTTGAAGAGCTTCAGGAGCAGGTGCCAAAAGGATTGATTCCGCTTCTGCAGCTTCAAGGTTTGGGCGGTAAGAAAATTGCCAAGCTTCATAAAGAGCTGCATGTCAAAGATGTGAATGATCTTAAAATCGCCTGTGAGGAAGGCAGGGTCGCTGCGCTTGCCGGTTTCGGCAAAAAAACGGAAGAGAAGATCCTGTCTGCAATTGCCGAGGCGGGTTCAAGGCCCGATCGACTGCCCCTAGCCTTCATGAAGCCGATTGCGGCTGATATTGAAACGGCCCTTGCTAACATGGATTACATCATCCGTTCCTCCAGGGCGGGCAGCATCCGGCGTATGAGGGAAACGATCAAGGACCTCGATTTCATCATTTCAACAGATCATCCCGAAGAGGTCAAGAATCAACTGCTTGCAATAAAAGGGATAAAACAGGTGATTGCGGCCGGTGATACAAAAGTATCGGTCGTGCTTGATTATGAATATGACATTTCTGTCGATTTCCGAATCGTCAAGGATAAGGAATTCATCACGACACTTCATCATTTTACAGGTTCGAAGGATCACAATGTGCGGATGCGCCAGCTTGCTAAAGATCGCGGAGAGAAAATCAGTGAATATGGGGTGGAAGTGACTGAAACCGGTGATGTATTGACGTTTGAAACGGAAGAACAATTTTATAATCATTTTGGCCTTCCTTTCATTCCCCCAGAAATACGTGAAGACGGAACGGAAGTGGAGCATTATGATGCTAATGAACCTCTCATATCTTTAGAGGCCATTAAAGGTGATCTGCATATGCATACAACATGGAGTGATGGTGCTCATACGATTGAAGAAATGATTGAAGCATGCCGTGCAAAAGGGTATCGATATATGGCCATCACCGATCATTCGCAATATCTGAAAGTGGCGAACGGCTTGACCGCTGAACGTTTACGTGAACAAAAACGGATCATCCATGAACTTAATGAAAAATACACTGACATTACCGTTCTTTCAGGGATAGAGATGGATATACTTCCTGATGGGACACTTGATTATGACGATGAGCTGCTTGCAGAGATGGATTTGGTGATCGCATCGATTCACTCAAGTTTTTCACAGCCTCGGGAAACGATCATGGAGCGCTTAAAAACGGCTCTGAATAATCCGCATGTCGATATCATCGCCCATCCAACGGGAAGGATCATCGGCAGACGCACCGGTTATGATGTGGATATAGAAATGCTGATTGAACTGGCCCGTGAAACGAATACGGCCTTGGAATTGAATGCGAATCCGAACCGGTTGGATTTGGCACCTCCGCATCTGCGCAAGGCTCAGGAAGCAGGCGTTCCGATCGTGATCAATACGGATGCCCACAGCATCGACATGCTTGAACATATGCCTGTAGGGGTCTCGTCAGCCAAAAAAGGCTGGATTAAAGAATCCACGGTTCTTAATGCAAGGGATACGGATGGCTTATTGGCGTTTTTAAAGAGAAATGATTAACTATTTGCCCATAAATAAGGAGGAGCTTTAACTCCATGCATAATAAAGCTTTAAAGACATTGGAATTTCATAAGATAAAAGAACAATTAATCTCACACGCATCCTCATCCATAGGAAAAGAAAAGGCAGAGCAATTGATGCCTTCCACGGATTTTGAAGAAGTGTCGAGATGGCAGGAAGAAACAGATGAGGCTGCCAAAATCGTAAGGTTGAAAGGTAACTTGCCATTGGGCGGAATTTTCGATATCCGTCCACATGCAAAAAGGGCACAGATTGGCGGTATGCTCTCACCGATGGAACTGATGGAACTAGCGAGTACGATTCGTGCCGGCAGGATCTTAAGCCGTTTCTTCGAAGAACTAGCAGAGCAGGAAATTGATGTTCCGCTTTTAGCCGAATATATCGATTCCCTTCATCCATTGATTGATTTGCAGCAGGAAATTACGTATGCAGTAAGCGAACATGGCGAAGTGATGGATTCGGCCAGCGACAAGCTTCGTACCCTAAGAAACCAAATTCGGACGAACGAAAGTCGTGTAAGGGAAAAATTGGAAAGTATGATCCGTTCTTCCAATGCATCAACAATGTTATCCGATGCCATCATCACCATCCGGAATGACCGATTCGTCATTCCGGTAAAACAGGAATACCGCAGTGTGTATGGCGGGATCATTCATGATCAATCATCATCAGGGCAGACGTTGTTCATTGAACCGCAAGCAATCGTTCAGCTGAATAATGTCCTGCAGGAAACCCGAGTGAAGGAAACGCAGGAAATAGAACGGATATTGGTCGAACTATCGGAAAAAGTCGGTGCGTTCACCCCTGAATTGCTTCATAATGTCAAAGTGCTGGCACAAATCGATTTCCTTGTCGCCAAGGCAAAATATGCAAAAGCGATAAAAGGATCCAAGCCGATTCTGAATAATGAGGGGCGCGTAAAATTATTCAAAGCGAAACACCCGCTCATTCCGAATGATGTCGTCGTGGCCAATGATATTTTTCTTGGTGATGAATTTACGACAATCGTCATCACCGGTCCGAATACAGGTGGTAAGACGGTTACCCTGAAAACGATTGGACTCTGTACGTTAATGGCCCAGTCCGGTCTGCAGATCCCTGCGCTGGATGGTTCCGAAACGGCTGTGTTTTCCTCTGTTTATGCCGATATTGGCGATGAACAGTCGATTGAACAAAGCTTAAGTACATTCTCTTCGCATATGGTCAATATTGTCGATATCCTTAAGCATGTCGATTATGACAGTCTTGTTTTATTCGATGAGCTTGGAGCGGGAACTGACCCACAGGAAGGTGCAGCTTTGGCCATTTCCATTTTGGATGAAGTGTATAAGCGCGGAGCACGTGTGATTGCAACGACACATTACCCGGAATTAAAAGCGTATGGATATGATCGGGAAGGCGTCATTAATGCAAGCGTCGAATTTAATGTGGAAACTTTGAGTCCCACCTATAAACTTTTAATCGGTGTACCAGGGCGGAGTAATGCGTTTGAAATTTCCAAGCGCCTTGGTTTGGAAGAAAACGTGATCAGCAACGCCCGCAGCCATATTGGTGAGGATACGAATAAAGTTGAAAATATGATAGCGTCCCTTGAGGACAGCCGCAAGAAGGCTGAAGAAGAGGAACTGGAAGCCAAGAATCACCTGAAACAGGCGGAAATTCTTCATAAAGACCTTCAAAAGCAAATTGATGAGTACCATCAAGAACGGGATTCGATGGTTGAAAAGGCAGCAAAAGAGGCAGCGGCAATCGTTGAAAATGCACAAAGGGAAGCGGAAGCGATCATTGCCGACTTACGTAAACTGCGACTTGAAAAGCATGCCGATGTTAAAGAGCATGAACTGATCGATGCCAAAAAACGGCTTGAAGAAGCAGCGCCTAAAGTGAAAAAAACAACAAATAAAGCGGCGAAGCCGCTGGATAAAAGCTTGAGACCTGGAGATGAAGTAAAGGTCATAAGCTTTGGTCAAAAAGGTCACTTGATTGAGAAGGTTTCAAATAATGAATGGCAGGTTCAGATCGGCATCATGAAAATGAAGGTGAAGGAGTCTGACCTGGAATTCATCAAGAGCACAAAAGTAAAAGAAACAAAGCCGCTTACCACGATCAAAGGCCGCGATTATCACGTTAGCGTCGAACTTGACCTTCGTGGAGAGCGCTTTGAAAATGCCATATCAAGAGTGGAAAAGTACGTTGATGATGCTCTTTTGGCCGGTTATTCGAGTGTCTCCATCATTCATGGTAAAGGGACGGGTGCTCTTCGGTCCGGGGTCCAGGAATACTTGAAAAATCACCGCTCTGTCAAAAGGATTCGCTTCGGCGAAGCCGGTGAAGGCGGAACAGGTGTTACGGTGGTGGAATTTAAATAAAGGAAAGCGGTCATTCCGGCAATTCAGCCAAGCCGGGTGGCTAGTTACCATTCGGGAGTTGGACCATGGAGAACATGTGGGAAAATGAATATGTATATATAGCTGCTCGTTACAGTGTCGTTATTCTGTGCATGATTGTTTTTTTAGCCATTTTTGAACTTGTCACAAAGTACAAGAACTGGGAGGAAATCAAACAGGGAAACCTTTCTGTCGCGTTGGCAACAGGTGGTAAAATTTTTGGGATCGCCTATGTATTCCAACAGTCCATTCTCCATCAGAATTCGCTTCTTACCATGATTGGCTGGGGCGTCTACGGTTTTGTCCTGCTGTTGATCGGTTATTTCATTTTTGAATTTATGACTCCTGGATTTAAAATAGATGAAGAAATACAAAAAGATAATCGGGCAGTTGGATTCCTATCGATGATCATATCAATCGCATTATCTTTTGTCATCGGAGCCGGAATTTCTTAATGCCCTTCATGAGAGGGAGTAAGCTGTGGAGAAACTTGCAAAAGTCTTAATAGTTTGTTGCGGAATCTTTTTTCTGTTTGGAATCATTTATATGACATTGTTCAACTGAAGCGGCCATTGTGCCGCTTCTTTTATTTGGTTCTATTAAAAAAAATGGGGCGGCATGTATAATAATAATGATCAAATAGACTTTTGGAGAGGAGGAGGAATATGGAACAGTCCAAATGGATACAGAAGATTGAAGAATTATCGCTGAATGCTTTACCCGCCATGCAAACGCAAATCTATGATGGATGGGTTATCCGATTTGCGGATGGATATACGAAACGGGCGAATTCCATCAGCCCCATCTATACATCGAATGAAAATGTGAAAAAGAAAATTTCGAATTGTGAACAATTATATTTTGCAAGGAATGATAAGGCCGTGTACAAAGTGACTCCACAGGCAAACCCTATCAACTTGGATCGTGTACTGGAAGAGTCTGGGTATGCCCTTGAAGGAACAACAAGTGTCCAGGTATTGAATTTGGTAGATACAGAGTCACCGAATGAAACCAATGTCATAAAGTATGATCATTTACATGATGAATGGTTTCACGATTTCTGCCTGCTAAGTAATATTGATGATCATGATCAAACCATCCTGAAAAAGATGTTAGGGAATATCATTCCAAAAACATGCTTTATGTTGTTGACTGATGAAGGCGGAACCGTGACAGCAAGTGGACTGGGTGTTTTGGAAGACGAATACATAGGCCTGTACAATATCATTACCCATGAAAACTTTCGAAACCAAGGCAATGGTGCAATTCTCATTCGTAATCTATTGCATTGGGGTAAAGAAAATGGAGCAAAAAATGCTTATCTTCAGGTGATAGAAACGAACGCACCTGCTTTAAGCTTGTACGGAAAATTGGGGTTTGAAGAAAAATATAAGTATTGGTATAGAATTAAAACCAAGAAGTAGAACGCCTCTTTTCAGTAGACGACAAAAGAGGATCGGAATGCCCTCACCCCGATCTGTGACTTAAAGAAAATTTGAATATCCATTATGTTTTTTACTTGAGGGGTTGTGAAATTTGAGCGTTGATTTCCACTCCAGGCACTCGCTTTCCGCGGGCGGTCGGGGAGCCTCCTCGGCTTGCGCCTGCGGGGTCTCCCCTAGACACGCTTTTCCCGCAGGAGTCTCGTACCTTCCATTCCAATCACTGGAACTTTTTTAAATAGAAATATTGTAGGGAAACTGGCTCTTCTTCTCTAACTCGTCTACAGTCTTGCGGTTCCATCAATTTTCCGGCAAAAGGAGTTCCGAATTGCTCTCGCCCCGAACCAAAATTTTAAAAGTAAACTAGATTATTCTTCATAGTTTTTACAGTATTCCTTAAAGGATTGAAGAGATTTACGACACTCCTGCCGAATAACTGGCTAGCCAAGACCCCAAAGGCGCTTGCGTCGAGGAGGCTCGGCAGGCAGTCGGCGGAAAGGGGGCGGATTTCTGAAATCAGCTGGAACTTTTTTTTTGAGGGGTTGTAAAATTTGAGCGTTGATTTCCACTCCAGGCACTCGCTTTCCGCGGGCGGTCCTCCCTCGGCTTGCGCTTGCGGGGTCTCCCTTGGCGACGCTTTTCCCACAGGAGTCTCGTACCTTCCGTTCCAATCACTGGAACTTTTTTAAATAGAAATATTGTAGGGAAACTGGCTCTTCTTCTCTAACTCGTCTACAGTCTTGCGGTTCCATCAATTTTCCGGCAAAAGGAGTTCCGAATTGCTCTCGCCCCGAACCAAAATTTTAAAAGTAAACTAGATTATTCTTCATAGTTTTTACAGTATTCCATAAAGGATGGAAGAAATGGCGACACTCCTGCCGAATAAATGGCAAGCCGAGACCCCAAAGGCGCTTGCGTCGAGGAGGCTTGGCAGACAGTCGGCGGAAAGGGAGCGGATTTCTGAAATCAGCTGGAACTTTTTTAAAAGAAAAAAATGAGGGTAAAAGGGTTGTCTACATTCTGAAATGAGTTTTGTTTCCCTTTTATATGTTTCATCCAATATTCCCTGTGGTTGGTATAGGATATATTTACTATCCTGCTTCTCATCGTAAGGTCTTTATACTCTGAAATTCGGCAATTGTAAGAAAATCCCGATTGTATTATAATGATTAAGAGTATTGAGAATATTCAGAAGGAGGGGGCAAATGAGCAATAAGCCATGGCAAGCTATTTATCCGGAACAGATACCCGCTGTTTTGTCGTACGAAGATAAACCTCTTTATTCTTTTTTGAAGGAATCAGCCGAAGAATTCCCTGAAAAAGTATCGATTCATTTCCAGGGAAAAGAATTAACTTTCCGGGAAGTGCATGAATCTGCTTTAAAGTTTGCAGCCTATTTAAAAAGTATCGGACTTCAAAAAGGTGAACGCGTTGCTGTCATGCTTCCTAACTGCCCTCAAGGTGTCATAAGCTTTTTTGGGATATTGATGGCCGGAGGAGTCGTGGTTCAAACGAACCCAACCTATACTGAACGTGAATTAGAATATCAAATGAAAGATTCCGGAGCGAAAATGATTTTAGTGATGGATATTTTATTTCCCCGTGTTTCTGCAGTGGCATCAAGAACGGATATTGAACATATAATTGTAACCGCTATCAAGGAATATTTGCCATTCCCAAAAAATCTTATCTATCCTTTTATTCAAAAAAAGCAATACGGCATTGTCATCAATGTGGAGCATGAAGGGAATCATCATTTATTTTCCAAAATCATGAAAAGAAAGATCACTGAAGAAGTCACTGTGCCGATCGATGTGGATAATGACCTTGCCCTTTTGCAATATACAGGTGGTACAACTGGCTTTCCCAAAGGGGTCATGCTTACACATAAGAACTTGCTGGCCAATACGAAAATGTGCAATGCATGGCTTTATAAAAATAAGCGCGGTGAGGAAAGGATCCTTGCGATTCTGCCTTTCTTCCATGTGTACGGTATGACTACAGTCTTGGTTCTTTCCGTCATGGAAGGGAACACCATGATCATCATGCCAAAGTTTGATGTCGAAGCGACGCTTAAAACCATCCAAAAACAGAAACCGACCATGTTTCCAGGAGCGCCAACGATGTATATCGGGCTCTTGAACCATCCGGATATCGCTAAATATGATCTTTCTTCCATCAATGCCTGTATTAGCGGTTCTGCATCATTGCCCTTAGAGGTTCAAGAGCAGTTTGAGAAAATTACCGGCGGGAAGCTTGTTGAAGGCTATGGACTTTCTGAAACCTCACCTGTGACACATGCTAATTTCATTTGGGATCAGCCGCGTGTAAAAGGAAGCGTTGGACTGCCGTGGCCGGACACTGACTCGGCGATCCTATCCCTGGAGTCCTATGAAGAGCTTCCTCCGAATGAAATAGGCGAGATTGCCATAAAAGGACCACAGGTAATGAAAGGTTATTGGAACCGTCCGGATGAAACGGAAAAAACCTTTAAAAATGGCTGGCTGCTTACTGGCGATCTGGGTTATATGGATGAGCAGGGGTTCTTTTATGTCGTCGAGAGGAAAAAGGATACAATCATTGCAGGCGGTTTCAATATATATCCACGTGAGGTGGAAGAGGTGCTATACGAGCATGAGGCCATACAGGAAGTAGTTGTGGCAGGAATCCCTGACCCTTATCGGGGAGAGACCGTCAAGGCCTATGTCGTCCTGAAAAAAAATGCCAGGGTCACTGAAGAGGAATTGAATGAATTTGCCAGAAAGAACCTAGCTTCGTATAAAGTGCCGCGACGCTATGAATTCAGGGATGAACTTCCTAAAACGACGATAGGAAAGATCCTGAGAAGAGTCCTTATCGAGGAAGAAAAGAAAAAAATATCCGAGGAAAGAAAAGAAGCTTAAACAAGCACCCCCTTTTAACGGAGCAGCGGAAGAGGGCTCCGTTTTGCAGAACAGCTGGACAAGCTATGGATGGTGGCTGTACAATGGACAGAAGTGGAATGTAGAGATCCTTAAATAAGTTTTGCTTGACAGTAAAGGGGCATCATTTTATGATAGAAATATGAATGATGGTTCATTCATTTTTCTGAAAGGGGACATCCAGTGAAAAGCAACAGACCAAAGTATAATCAAATTATTGATGCGGCCGTTATTGTCATTGCCCAAAACGGTTACTATCAAGCCCAAGTATCCAAAATCGCCAAGCAGGCAGGCGTAGCGGATGGCACCATATATCTTTATTTTAAAAATAAAGAAGATATCTTAATATCATTATTCCATGAAAAGATGGGCTATTTTGTGGAACAGATCGAAGAAGAGATAAAAGGAAAGAGCACTGCTTCGGAAAAACTGCATGTGCTCATCCAAAAACATTTTAAAAACCTTTCAGAAGACGTGAATTTAGCAATTGTCACTCAGTTGGAATTAAGACAGTCGAATAAAGAATTGCGCCTTAGGATTAATGATGTGTTAAGAGGGTATTTAAATTTAATTGATCAGATCATTATAGAAGGAAAAGAGAACGGCGAATTCCTGCCTGATTTAAATAATTTACTTGCCAGGCAGATGATTTTTGGAACGATTGATGAAACTGTGACGACTTGGGTCATGAATGAGCAAAAGTATTCGCTTCCTGACCTTGCACCAGACGTTCACCGCCTGCTGATTGGCGGTTGTGGCCTAAAAAGTTAACGATTTAAATAGAGGATGGCTAGCCATCCTCGAAAGAATCGGTTAATTCTGCTTCTAGCTTTAACTGGAAGTGATACATATAGAATTTTCAAAAAAGTTTGACTAGCATGACTGGAGGGATTGATATGGAATATCTTAAGCTTTCTGTCGAAAATCATGTGGCTTTTATAACGATTGATCATGCACCAGCAAATGCACTTTCTTCGACTATCATCGGAGAGCTTTCACAGGCATTCGATCAAATTGAGAAAGACGAAGCCGTACGGGTTGTCCTTCTTCATGGTGAAGGAAGATTCTTCTCTGCAGGAGCGGACATTAAAGAGTTTACGGAAGTGAAAAATGGGAAAGCCTTCGAGAAGCTGACCAAGAATGGTCAATCTGTATTTGAGAAAATCGAATCTTTTCCAAAACCGGTCATTGCAGCCATCCATGGAGCGGCGCTTGGCGGAGGATTGGAGCTGGCTATGGCCTGCCACATCCGCTTAGTCACCGAAAGGGCTAAACTTGGTTTGCCTGAGCTGCAGTTGGGCTTAATCCCCGGGTTTGCTGGGACCCAACGTCTTCCCCGTTACGTAGGCATGGCAAAGGCAGCTGAAATGCTGTTTACAAGTGAACCGATTTCAGGCACCCAAGCTGTGCAATGCGGATTGGCGAATCATGCCTTCACGGATGAAGAACTGATTCCAAAAGCTAAGGATCTAGCCAATAAAATTGCCAAGAAGAGCCCACTGGCATTAAAGTCGGCCATTGAATTATTGAATTATTCCAAGCATGATTCCTACCATAAAGGTGTGGAAAGGGAAGCTGCCCTCTTTGGCCAGGCTTTCGATACTGCTGATGCACAAGAAGGAATCGCCGCTTTCATTGAAAAAAGGGAAGCTGTATTCAAAGGGAAATGATGTTTCGGTTTAAATAACTATTTTTATATATCATGCAGGATTTTGGTGAAATCTGTAGAACATTACTATATATCAATAAAATTCATAATCTTCAAAACTCAAATTATTCGGGAGGTATTATCGTGAACATTTATGTACTGCTGAAAAGAACATTTGATACAGAAGAAAAAATTACACTATCCAACGGGAAAATCAATGAGGATGGAGCAGAATTCATCATTAATCCATACGATGAGTATGCAGTAGAAGAAGCAATCCAGGTGCGTGATGCACAAGGCGGCGAAGTAACGGTTATTTCTGTCGGAACGGAAGAGGCTGAAAAGCAATTACGCACAGCGCTGGCAATGGGTGCTGACAAAGCTGTATTGATAAATATAGAAGACGACATAGAAAATGGCGACCAATTCACGACTGCCAAAATTATTGGCGAATACTTAAAAGATAAAAATGCCGATCTAATCATTGCAGGGAACGTTGCAATCGATGGCGGCTCCGGTCAAGTGGGACCACGCGTTGCCGAAATTTTGGAGATTCCTTATATTACAACCATTACTAAATTGGACATAGAAAATGGAAATGTAAGCGTTATCCGTGATGTCGAAGGGGACTCTGAAACGATCGAAGCCTCTCTTCCATTATTGGTGACAGCGCAACAAGGGCTAAATGAGCCACGTTATCCTTCATTGCCAGGAATCATGAAGGCAAAGAAAAAACCGCTTGAAGAATTGGAATTGGATGACCTGGATTTGGAAGAAGACGATGTTGAGGCCAAAACAAAAACGATTGAAATTTACCTTCCTGCTAAAAAAGAAGCTGGAAAAGTTTTGGACGGGGAAATCAGTGCTCAAGTTACCGAGCTTGTTCAGTTATTACGCAGTGAAGCAAAAGTGATTTAATCGAAACGGTACTTCTCAAAACAACAACACACGACAAAAAGAAAAATAGAGCACAGGAGGTTTTTATAAATGGCTAGAAAGTTTCTTGTATTGGGCGAAGTTCGTGATGGTTCACTAAGAAATGTATCATTTGAAGCTATCGGTGCGGCTAAGCTTGCTGCGGATGGCGGGGAAATCGTTGGTGTTTTAGTTGGTGACAGTGTTCAGAATTTCGGTAATGAATTGATCCAGTATGGTGCAGACCGGGTTATTGCAGTCGAAAATGATCAATTGAAACAATATACTTCAGATGGATATGCGCAAAGCTTGCTTGCCGTCATCGAGCAGGAAAAGCCGGAAGGGATTTTCTTTGGACATACGGCCTTAGGAAAAGACCTTGCCCCTAAATTGGCTGGAAAACTTGAATCAGGACTGATTTCCGACGTTACATCCATTGAAGAAGAAGGCGGAAATATCGTTTTCACCCGCCCGATATATTCTGGTAAAGCGTTTGAAAAGAAAATTGTTACAGCTGGCGTGATTTTCGCGACAATCCGTCCGAACAATATCGAACCATTAGCGAAAGATGAGTCCCGTTCTGGTGATGTTTCTACATTAAGTGTGGATATTAAGGACTTACGGACAATCATTAAGGATGTTGTTAGAAAAGCCAGTGAAGGGGTCGACCTTTCAGAAGCGAAAGTAATCATCGCGGGTGGCCGTGGCGTGAAAAGTGAAGATGGTTTTGAACCATTAAAGGAACTGGCACAGGTTCTTGGCGGAGCGGTAGGAGCTTCCCGAGGAGCATGTGATGCAGACTATTGCGATTACTCATTACAAATCGGGCAAACGGGTAAAGTCGTAACACCTGACCTTTATATCGCGTGCGGAATTTCCGGTGCGATCCAGCATTTAGCGGGAATGTCCAACTCCAAGGTTATCGTTGCCATCAATAAAGACCCGGAAGCTAACATATTCAATGTGGCTGATTATGGAATTGTCGGAGATCTTTTCGAAGTCGTTCCATTACTTACGGAAGAATTCAAAAAACTTAAAGTTAACGCGTAATAGAAATAATACAGATGAGGGGCAAGACATTCGGCATAAGCCGAAACATGTCTTGCCCCTTTATTTGCGCTAATGGGGAGGGTTTTTGGCCTGCATAATTACTCTTTTTTTGGACATCCTACCACTGAAGCAAAATATTAGCATCGATTTGAGCACAGTGGTATACTGTTTTTAGTTATTTGAGTAAATTTGAGGAGGAAATATATATGGCTATTGTAAATGCAACTGACCAAACTTTCACAACAGATACTAGCGAAGGTGTCGTTCTTGTAGACTTTTGGGCTCCATGGTGTGGACCTTGTAAAATGATCGCTCCTGTTCTTCAAGAGCTTGATACTGAAATTGGCGATACAGCAAAAATCGTAAAAGTGGATGTAGATGAAAACCAAGAAACAGCTGGAAAATTCGGTGTGATGAGCATCCCGACATTAATCGTCCTTAAAGACGGTGAAGTGGTCGATAAGGTTGTTGGTTTCCAACCTAAAGAAGCACTTGCTGAACTTATTGCAAAACACGCGTAATAGTAAGTTAGCTAAAAAAAGCTTCAAGTCTGCGGACTTGAAGCTTTTTTCGCTATCTTGATATATAATGATTGTAAAAATGGGAGAACAGGAGGCTGAATGCATGAATCAACAAATAAAGAATAAACTTGCCCTTCTTCCCGATCAACCTGGTTGTTATTTAATGAAAGATCGTCAGGGAACGATCATATATGTAGGCAAAGCGAAAGTGTTGAAAAATCGTGTCCGTTCTTATTTTACGGGATCTCATGATGGGAAAACATTTCGACTCGTGAACGAGATTGAGGATTTCGAATACATCGTCACCTCTTCCAATATCGAGGCTCTTATTTTAGAGTTGAACTTAATCAAAAAACATGACCCAAAATATAATGTCATGCTAAAGGATGATAAGACGTATCCTTTCATCAAGCTGACTGCGGAACGCCACCCGCGTCTAATCATTACGCGAAAAGTCAAAAAAGACAAAGGGAAATATTTCGGTCCTTATCCGAATGCATTTGCAGCTAACGAAACGAAAAAATTGCTCGACCGCATCTATCCCCTAAGAAAATGCAATACGTTACCGGATCGCGTTTGTCTCTACTATCACCTTGGCCAGTGCCTTGCCCCATGTGTATATGATGTAGAGGAACAGGAATATAAAAAAATGGTCGATGATATCAACCGGTTCTTGAACGGCGGGCATACTGAAATAAAAAAAGAACTGACTGAAAAAATGCTGGAGGCATCGGAAGAGCTCGATTTCGAGAGGGCCAAGGAGTTCCGTGACAAGATTGCCCACATCGATATTACGATGGAAAAGCAGAAAATGATGACGACCGATTTCATCGACAGGGATGTATTTGGCTTTGCCTATGATAAAGGCTGGATGTGCGTTCAGGTATTTTTTGTCCGGCAGGGTAAATTGATAGAAAGGGATGTTTCGCTTTTTCCGGTCTACGATGAACCGGAACAGGAACTTCTTACATTCCTCGGTCAGTTTTACGAGATTACGAACCACTTTAAACCAAAGGAAATCTTGCTGCCAGAATCTGTGGATGCCGAAATGGCCGAAGGGCTGCTTGGTGTCAAAACGATTCACCCGAAAAGGGGAGCGAAAAAAGACATGCTTAAATTGGCGAATAAAAATGCCTCCATCGCCCTTCAGGAAAAATTCTCTTTGATTGAAAGGGATGAAGAAAGAACGATCAATGCGGTGGAAAACCTCGGGAAACAACTGGGTATCTACACCCCGCATCGAATTGAAGCTTTTGATAACTCCAATATCCAGGGAAGTGACCCCGTTTCCGCTTTAGTCGTGTTCATTGATGGGAAGCCGGAAAAAAGAGAGTACCGCAAATATAAGATCAAGACGGTCCAGGGACCTGATGATTATGAATCGATGCGTGAAGTGGTCAGAAGAAGATATTCACGAGTATTGAAAGAAGGGCTGCCGCTTCCGGACTTGATCATCATTGATGGCGGAAAGGGACATGTCGAAGCAGTACGGGATATTCTGGAAAATGAATTAGGCTTGGATATTCCACTTTCAGGCCTCATTAAGGATGAAAAGCATAGAACCTCGCAATTGATGATCGGAAATCCGCTTGAACTTGTACCTCTTGATTCAAGGAGCCAGGAATTTTACCTATTGCAAAGAATTCAGGATGAAGTGCATCGGTTCGCGATTACGTTTCATCGCCAGCTACGCGGGAAAAATGCGGTTCACTCCCAGCTTGATGATATTCCAGGAGTCGGGGAAAAGCGAAGGAAGCAATTATTAAGGCATTTTGGATCATTGAAGAAAATCAAAGAGGCGACGGCCGAGGAAATCATGGAAGCTGGCATGCCAAAAGGGGTAGCCGAGGGAATCGTTAGAAAATTACAAGAATAATCTTGCTACCGATAAATCTCTATGCTATGATTAAAAGGAATTTTTAACTAGACAACTTAAAAGTGCTGATAGAGGTGCGGAATTCAAGAGTAAAAACCTGGAGAAGTATGAGCTTCCATGAAAGGTTTTGAAAGGGGACGCCGCCGAAGGAAGACAAGACTCATACCTTGTCCTCCTGGTCCGACATTTAAGAAATGGCGGATTGTCAGGGTTTATACCCTGGAGAGCTATCTCACTGTGATTACAGTATTAGGATATGTGACCACAGCAATGAGATATTTCTCATTGCTTTTTTTATTGCCTAAAAAGTAGAGAGGGTGCATGAGGATGGCATTAATCGTTCAAAAATTCGGCGGAACATCCGTCGGTAGCGTAGAAAAAATCAAAAATGTTGCCAATCGGGTAATCGAGGAAGCGGAGAATGGAAATGAGGTTGTCGTCGTTGTTTCAGCTATGGGGAAAACAACGGACCAATTGGTTTCCATGGCGCGTGATATTTCCGGATCCCCGAGCAAGAGGGAAATGGATATGCTTTTGACGACTGGGGAACAGGTAACGATTTCCCTGTTAACGATGGCATTGATTGAAGAAGGACATGAAGCCATTTCGTATACTGGCTGGCAGGCTGGCATGCAAACGGAATCCGTTCATGGGAATGCCCGGATTTTAAACATCGATGCCACGAGGATCCAAGCTCAGCTTCAGGAGAAGAAAATAGTGGTCGTAGCCGGTTTCCAGGGTAACGATGCAAATGGGGAAATCACTACCTTAGGGCGAGGCGGTTCCGATACGACGGCAGTTGCCATCGCTGCAGCGCTGAATGCGGATAGATGCGATATTTATACGGATGTAACGGGTGTTTTCACAACGGACCCACGCTACATAAAAGGCGCGCGAAAACTCCAATCCATTTCTTACGATGAAATGCTGGAACTTGCCAACCTGGGGGCGGGCGTCCTTCACCCAAGGGCTGTCGAATATGCAAAAAATTATCAAATTCCGCTTGAAGTACGTTCAAGCATGGAGAGAGAATCAGGTACGATCATAGAGGAGGAAGCAACTATGGAAGAAAACTTAATTGTACGCGGCATTGCTTTTGAAGACAGTATTACGAGAGTCACAATATATGGTTTGCCCCAATCACTTGGTGCTTTATCCACGATCTTCACCACACTTGCGAAAAACCGGATCAATGTGGACATCATCATTCAAAGCATGACTGCCGAGGATACGACGAATCTATCTTTTTCCACAAAAAGTGAAGATACGGAAGCGGCCTTGATCGTGCTGGAAAATAATAAAGAACAATTGGGGTTCGACCGAGTCGAAACGGAGAGCGGATTGGCCAAAGTTTCCATCGTCGGTTCTGGTATGGTATCCAATCCGGGAGTGGCTGCCGAAATGTTTGAAGTGATGGCCAATACAGGCATCCAGGTGAAAATGGTCAGCACATCGGAAATTAAAGTTTCGACCGTCGTCAATGAAAAGGAAATGGTGAAGGCGGTTGAATCCCTTCATGAAGCATTTAAACTTGGTCAGCATGCAAATGTGCTAGCTTAAGTGTCAGGAGTCCAATAAAAAACAGACTTCCGGTAAAAAGGGTAAGTCTGTTTTCAGGGCTCATTAGATTGGATCTCTGGGATCCCATTGGATGGTGAATATCACTTTTTTTGCGCGGCGTTTGATTTCTTCCGTTGATTCGCTGAGGAATTTTTTTTGCAGTGTAAACTGCTCGGCAAGGAAACCGGCTTCAAGTTGGAAGTGACAATCAGGGTGTAAATCCAAACGGCGGCTGATTATTTCACCTGTCAGGGATAATTCCATCTCGTGTTTCGTATATTTCAAGATTTCCAGATTGCCCCATCCAGCGCTTTGGAAAAATTCAATCACTTCCTGATCGCCATTCAATGGGAATTTTCTTGCTAATTGTTTACCTGCCCAATAGAGGATTTGATTAGAGTCTTTTCCGAGAATATCGTTCAATAGAACTTCTCTGATTAATTCGTATCCGAAAGCTGGAACTTGGAATTCTTCAGTTGTTTGAATTTCTTCAGTTTGAATCTCTTCTTCTATCGCAGCAGCAATATTTTTTTTCATAATTTATCGCCTCTTTCTGTAAATCTATTATAAACGTATTTCTTTTGCAAATTATACTGTTTTTTATTTATTTAAATCGCAATTGGAAAAAAATGAGAAATTATACCGGGATATTAATAGTTAAATTAGAAATTTCTTCAAAATATCATCTTGACAAACAAAAAATACCCAATATAATCCAATAAAATCTATTCTGAAAAAGAGATTTCTTGTATCCGTTTTCTTGACGCACATTGAAGTCAGGAGTAAAATGGACATGTCACATAATTGTAAAGGAAGTATAGAGGAGTTTTTTGACTCTATACTGTATTTTCACGCGGAGATAAAAGGGAGCCACCAGTTTATCTTTGCATGATTTTTCACAAATTAAGGGGGGGCACTTAGTGGCAAAAAATCGTGAGTTTGGGAATCGCAGGCTTCATTCACTTCTAGGAGTAATTCCAATTGGTCTATTCCTAATTTTTCATTTATCGGTAAACTTTATGGCAACAAAAGGAGAAGAAACTTTTAATGGGGCAGTTCATTTAATTGAGTATACGCCCGTGAAGATTTTGGTAGAGTGGGTCGTCATCTATCTACCGCTCATTTTCCATGCTGTGTACGGAATTTATATTGCCTTTACAGCAAAAAACAATTTAGGCAGATTTAGTTTCTTCCGTAACTGGATGTTCATGCTGCAACGCCTAACTGGAATCATAACGTTGATTTTCCTTGTTTGGCATATATGGGCAACTAGAATTCAAGCAGCTATGGGTGCTGAAGTTAACTTTGACATGATGGCAGAGATTTTCTCTAGTCCATTCATGATTGTGTTCTATATTGTTGGTATTATCTCGGCAATCTTCCACTTTGCTAATGGATTATGGTCATTTGCTGTGAGCTGGGGTCTTACAGTTTCACCAAGATCGCAAAGAATCATGACTTACTTTACATTGATCGTTTTCGTTCTTCTTTCTTATATCGGAATCAGCGCAATTTTCGCATTCGTATAAGAAGATAGAGTTCATTTATAAGAATTAGGAAAAACATAGCTTGGCTAATGGAAATAAGGGAGTGACAGAATTGGGTAAAGGTAAAATAGTTATCGTTGGTGGAGGTCTAGCTGGATTAATGGCTACGATCAAAGCAGCAGAGCTGGGACAACAGGTTGATTTATTTTCTTTAGTGCCTGTTAAACGCTCTCACTCAGTTTGTGCCCAAGGCGGAATAAACGGGGCAGTAAATACAAAAGGTGAAGGGGATTCTCCATATATCCACTTCGACGATACAGTTTATGGCGGAGATTTCTTGGCTAACCAACCGCCGGTTAAAGCGATGTGCGAAGCAGCACCATCGATCATTCATATGTTTGACCGTATGGGTGTTATGTTCAACCGTACTCCGGAAGGTCTTCTTGATTTCCGTCGTTTCGGTGGTACTCAACATAGCCGTACAGCATTCGCTGGTGCAACAACTGGTCAGCAATTACTTTACGCATTGGACGAGCAGGTTCGCCGTTATGAAGTTGAAGGCCTTGTAACGAAATATGAAGGCTGGGAATTCCTTGGAGCTGTTATCGATGATGAGCAAACAGCACGCGGTATCGTAGCACAAAACCTGACTTCAATGGAAATCAAATCATTCCCTGGAGACGCAGTCATCATGGCGAGCGGCGGCCCTGGAATCATTTTCGGTAAATCAACGAACTCAATGATCAATACAGGCTCAGCAGCTTCCATCGTTTATCAGCAAGGTGTTAATTATGCTAATGGTGAGTTCATTCAAATTCACCCGACAGCAATCCCTGGCGATGACAAACTTCGTCTAATGAGTGAATCCGCTCGTGGTGAAGGTGGACGTATCTGGACATATAAAGACGGGAAACCTTGGTATTTCCTTGAAGAAAAATACCCTGCTTATGGTAATCTAGTACCTCGTGATATCGCGACTCGTGAAATCTTCGACGTATGTATGAACATGAAGCTTGGCATTAATGGTGAAAACATGGTTTACCTGGATCTATCACATAAAGATCCTAAATTACTTGATATTAAACTTGGCGGAATCATTGAAATCTACGAGAAATTCATGGGTGAAGATCCTCGTAAAGTTCCAATGAAAATTTTCCCTGCCGTTCACTATTCTATGGGCGGACTTTGGGTTGATTATGACCAAATGACTAACATCAAAGGTTTATTCGCTGCAGGTGAGTGCGATTATTCACAACATGGCGGTAACCGTCTTGGTGCCAACTCACTTCTTTCTGCAATCTATGGTGGTTCAGTCGCTGGACCGAACGCCGTTAAATATATTGAAGGCCTTGCTAAAACTTCAGAATCCATTCCTTCTTCATTGTATGAAGGGTACGAAAAACAAGAACAAGAGAAATGGAATGAAGTCATGTCTCTTGATGGTAACGAAAATGCGTACGTCCTTCACAAAGAACTTGGTGAGTGGATGACACAGCATGTTACTGTAGTTCGTTACAATGACAAGCTGAAAGAAACGGATAACAAGATTCTTGAGCTGATGGAACGTTACAAGAAAATTAACATCAATGACACGGCTAAATGGAGTAACCAAGGAGCTGCATTCACTAGACAGCTGCAAAACATGATGCAATTGGCTCGTGTAATCACAATTGGTGCATTAAACCGTGACGAAAGCCGCGGAGCGCATTACAAACCTGATTTCCCAGAACGTAATGATGAGGAATTCATGAAAACTACTATGGCAACATTCAAAGGCTTGGATCAAGCACCTGAATTCCATTATGAAGACATAGATGTATCACTGATCGCACCGCGTAAACGTGACTACACTACGAAACACTAAAGAGGGGGAGCAAAAAAATGGTTGAAACTAAATCTGAGACTAAAACAGTCCGTTTTATAATCACTCGTCAAGATACACCGGATTCAGCTCCTTATGATGAGGAATTCGAATTAGCGTACCGTCCGAATATGAACGTAATTTCCGCCCTAATGGAAATTCGTCGTAATCCAGTAACGGTACAAGGCAAGCACACTACAGCAATCGCATGGGACATGAACTGTCTTGAAGAGGTATGTGGTGCTTGTTCAATGGTTATCAATGGTAAACCAAGACAATCATGTACAGCTCTTATCGATCAATTGGAGCAGCCGGTTCGTCTAGCACCAATGCGTACATTCCCTGTTGTTCGTGACCTGCAGGTCGATCGCAGCCGTATGTTCGACTCATTGAAAAAGGTAAAAGCATGGATTCCAATCGATGGAACGTACAACCTTGGACCAGGACCGCGTATGCCAGAAAAGAAACGTCAATGGGCTTACGAGTTATCTAAATGTATGACTTGCGGTGTTTGTTTGGAAGCTTGTCCGAACGTAAACAGCAATTCAGACTTCATGGGGCCACAACCATTATCACAAGTTCGTTTATTCAACGCACATCCAACTGGTGCAATGAACAAAGCTGAACGTTTAAATACGATCATGGGTGATGGAGGACTTGCAAACTGCGGTAACTCACAAAACTGCGTGCAGTCTTGCCCTAAAGGCATTCCATTAACGACTTCGATTGCAGCGTTGAACCGTGATACTACGATCCAACAATTCCGTAACTTCTTCGGCAGTGATGAAGTTTAATAATGAACAAGAAAGAACCTGTATCTTATGATATGGGTTCTTTTTTTGTCCTTGTTTTACATACGCAGACTTGGTTGGGAATCGAGAGAATCATAAACGATTGATAACTGGGGTTGAAGTGTAAATCCGGCACCAGGCCAACTGTGAAGGATTTGTGAAGTGAGCTTGATAATTTACCCTGCTTTCAATAGAAAATCCTTTTCATAATCGTTGTTTTCTTATAAAATGAGTGAATAGTCATTCAATTCAGAAAGGGTGTGCACAAGTTGGGCAAAATATCATATATCGATAATATTACGGAGTGGATCAATGATTTTTCTTTTAAACATGAGATTAAGATCCGCTTTTCGGAAACTGATATGTTTGGGCACTTGAATAACACGATTCCTTTTACTTATTTTGAGGAAGCTCGGATTGAGTATTTCAACAGTATGGGGTTCATGAAGGATTGGACCTCGGCTGAATGCGGTGAGATGCCGGTTGTTGCCAATTTACAGTGTGATTACCTTAAGCAGATGTTTTTCAATGATCAATTGACAATCCATGTGAAAGCTGACCATATCGGAAATTCTTCAGTGGACCTACACTATATGGGGACTAAACAAGATGGTTCAATTTGTTTAACGGGCAGGGGGACGATTGTGCAAGTATCCAAGGCCACTGGGAAGCCGGTACCTTGGACGGAAGACATGAAGCGTTCGATGCTGTATACTGTGCTGGAACATTCCTAAAAATATTTCCATTTAGACAAGTAAAAGAGTCACTCCATTGCCCCAGCCGACATACTATATCTTGACTAAATAGACACCCACTCCGGGTTTTATGCTGGTGAAGGCAAGGAGGGTAACATTACTTGAAGGAGAACGAATTCACTCATAAGCCATTACTCACCAAAAGAGAAAAAGAAGTATTTGAGTTACTAGTACAAGACAAAACAACAAAAGAAATCGCAGGTGAATTGTTTATTAGCGAAAAAACAGTTCGAAACCATATTTCGAATGCGATGCAGAAGCTTGGAGTTAAAGGACGTTCGCAGGCAGTCATAGAACTCCTTCGTATGGGAGAACTTAAGCTTTAATGTGTTAACTCTTAATACGTAAGCCTTATAAATAATTTCTCTCCCGTTCATTGGCAGCATATAAGGAAGGGCAAAACAATTTGGTTGTTTTGACTTCTTTGGATGCTGCTTATTTTTATGGCGGGGTTTCATTATGATTCCAGTCAATCAATCTTGAAAATCATTTCACTTTCATCCAAAATGGTAGTATGATAAGTTTCATGAAGTGGGGAGCTGTGTTTATGGATGAAGAGAAGCAGGCGGCATATGTAGCCGATATCGAGAAGGAATTGCGCTATGTATCGTCATGGCTTAAGCAAAGGGGAAGAGAAATTCTCCATGATTATAAAATTACCATTCCTCAATTCGTGGCTTTGCAATGGCTTTTTGAATCAGGGGACATGACGATTGGCGAATTGTCCACGAAGATGTTTCTCGCCTTCAGTACAACGACGGACCTGATTGACCGCATGGAGAAACATCAGCTTGTCCAGCGTGTCAGGGATGAAAAGGATCGGCGTGTGGTTCGAATTCACCTTCTTGAAGAAGGCGAACGGATAATCGAAGAAGTGATTAATAAACGGAGGCAGTACTTGAGTGGCGTGTTAGTCAATTTTAACGAATCTGACATCATGTCCCTCAAAGGGATTCTAGTAAAACTACATCAAGAAATGAAAGAAAAATGAGGCGAGTTTTTTGAAACAACCGATAGGCATCATTGATTCAGGGGTAGGCGGCTTGACAGTAGCTAAAGAAGTCATGCGTCAGCTTCCAAATGAAAATATAATTTACTTAGGTGATACAGCAAGATGCCCATATGGGCCGAGGACAAAAAAAGATGTCCAAACCTTCACATGGCAAATGACGAGATTTTTGATGAAGAAGGATATAAAAATGCTGATCATCGCTTGCAATACAGCAACTGCAGCTGTATTGGATGAAATCAGGGCTATACTTCCGATTCCTGTGTTGGGTGTCATACACCCAGGGGCAAGGGCAGCATTGAAAGTTTCTGATTCCTTGCATATTGGAGTTATCGGTACGGAAGGCACGGTAAAAAGCAAAGCTTATGACGATGCACTTGCTTCCATCAATTCCGATGTGAAAGTAGATAGTTTAGCATGCCCGAAATTTGTCCCGATCGTAGAAAGCGGGGAGTTTCAAGGGGGGATCGTCAATCGGGTCGTGGCACAAACCTTGAACCCGTTGAAGAAAACGAAGATCGATACACTGATCCTTGGCTGTACCCATTATCCACTGCTGGGGCCTGTAATCTCTTCCTATATGGGGGATGAAGTACAAGTCATTTCCTCTGGCGAAGAGACGGCCCGGGAGGCAAGTGTCATTTTGGATTACTATAAATTAATCAATAAAAGCAAGCTCCGTCCAGTTCATCGCTTTTATACAACCGGTTCCAGAGATATGTTTGGTTCCATCGCATCGAGCTGGCTCGGTATTCATGCCAATACCATAGAAACAATTAAAATCGATCACTTATAAGACTTCCATTTGGAAGTTTTCAGACTGTAGACATACTCGATGAAAATGGAGTTTGTCTGCAGTTTTTTTGGGCTTGTACATTTGGCCGTTGATTGGAGCGTGAGGCACTCGTTTTCCCCGCAGATGGATGAAATGATCCTATCCATCATTCCGATTATACTTGGGGATGGGAGTCGATTGTTCCATTCGGGAAGTCTCCCCAAGTACTAATGAAGCTAAAAAAGATGCATCAGTACGGGCAAATTGCCCAGCTCCATTATCGGAGGGGAAAATAATTGGTCTATTTTCCCCTAGGGCTCGTATAAATAGGAGTACAAACTGTCCTAGGAGTGATTTTATGTCCAATAAATCAAAAGTAACAATGGCTGTGACCATTCTGGCATCTTCTTTTTGGCTTTCAGGCTGCGGATTATTTGGCGGTGAAGAGAAAAAGGAAATTGATCCCCCGAAGGATGTTTCATTAGTCGAGGATGAATCTTCATTAAAAGAAACAGAAACGAATGGTGAGGAAAAGCCAGCGACTGAGGGAGAAGAAGGCGCTGTAGAATCGAAAACGGTGAAGACGGAGTTATATTTAATTGATAAAAGCGGGTATGTGGTTCCACAGACATTGGAACTTCCTAAATCGGAAGCTGTCGCTAAACAAGCCCTTGATTACCTTGTCAATAACGGACCAGTCACGGATAAACTTCCAAATGGATTCAGGGCCGTCATTCCTGCCGATACCCAAATAAGCGTGAACATTAAAGACGGGGTGGCTGTGGCGGACTTTTCGCCGGAATTCAAAAACTATCAGAAAGAGGATGAACTTAAAATCCTTCAAGCCATCACATGGACCCTGACACAATTCGACTCGGTCGATAAAATCCAAATGAGAATCAATGGGGAAGATATTTCCGAAATGCCGGTCAATGGCACACCTATAGATGAAAATATCTCGAGGTCGTCAGGAATCAATATCGATACAAGTGATGTAGTGGACATTTCCAATACCAAAGCACTGACCGTTTATTATGTAGGCGGTGATGAGGAGTACACTTATTATGTTCCGGTGACGCGCAGGATCAGCGAAACGGTGTCTGATAATGTAACAGCAGTCATTCAGGAATTAACGAAGAGTCCTTCAGGTTCTAACCTGCAAACAGGGTTCATGAGTGATGTAGCTTTACTTGACGAGCCTAAAGTGGCAGAAGGTAAGGTCAGCCTGAATTTTAACGAAAATATCCTTGGAAGCTTTAAAGAGAAAAAGGTATCACAAGAGGTCCTTGATGCCTTGGTCCTTTCCTTGACGGAACAGAAAGGAATTGAAAGC
The DNA here is from genome assembly GCF_056279465.1 of Peribacillus sp. TE19612. Classification (NCBI taxonomy): domain Bacteria; kingdom Bacillati; phylum Bacillota; class Bacilli; order Caryophanales; family Bacillaceae; genus Peribacillus; species Peribacillus sp. TE19612. The sequence continues at coordinate 103,912 of NZ_JBWCCL010000002.1, forward strand.
GTTGAAGTGCAAGTGCAGGGCAGCGCAGATGTTCTTAATGAAGAAGGTAAGAAATTATCCGAACCAGTCGTCCGTCCAGAGAAAGTCAACACAGGCAGTTTTTAAATATATGTAGAAATAAAACAATGAGGCAGCTTGCAGCTGCCTCTTATTTTTTTGCCTCCGCCATTGAATGACCACGCTGTTAGAGAGTTGAAAGCTATACAGCCCCGAAGCAATTTCCCGTGTTGTGGGAAAGTTTTTACATAAATAAATTTTTAAAAGGGGAAATTACTTTTAAACATGTAATTAATGGGGGGGTATTATGGATCAAAAGGTAATTCAGGCTTTACACATCTATGTTTTAATCATCATGAATACAGGGTTCATGGTACATGTCCTGCTCCTTCCCAATATCTTATCCGCATCTCAACGCGACGGATGGATAAGTGTCATGATAAGTGTTGTTCCATGTATCGTTTGGACACTATTTATTTTTTATATTTATAAAAAACTAGATAAAGAAGATATAATCTCTTTTCTGAAAAAATGGTCTACACCTTTTGTTACATATATTTTCACGATAGCATTTGGATTGTACTTTATAATTAACGCCTTCATAACCATCAAATTTACATTGATTTGGGCAAAAGCTAATTATACTCATGACATACCAAACATCGTAGTCGTCAGCCTATTCACTTTTATTTGTATTTTTGCAAGTTATAAAGGAATACGCACCATAAGTACTTTGGCCCTCCTATTTCTTCCGGTCGTCACTTTTTTCGGGATATTCGTGGGGCTGGGGAACACGAGTAATAAGAATTACGAATTATTGTTCCCGATATTTGAAAGCGGGTATCGCCATACTCTAAATGGAATGATGTATACGAGTGCAGGATATTTAGAAATCATCGTTTTTTTATTTTTAACTCCTTACTTGAAAAATAAGCTAAAAGCCAAGTGGCTTTTACTGGTTGGTATTATCCTCATCATGCTGACGTTAGGACCCCTCATGGGAGCGATTGCAGAATTTGGTTCTGTGGAAGCAGTGAAAATGAGGAATCCAGCTTATGAACAGTGGAAGTTGCTAAGGTTTGGCTATTATATTACTCGACTCGATTTCCTTTCCATTTTCCAATGGCTTTCGGGTGCCATGATTCGAATAAGTTTATGTTTATTTATAGGCTATAAGTTAATCTCAAATTCAAAACATCAGAAGTGGATACTGCTTTCGCTATATTTGTTAATTGTTATTGGCACGCTAATCCATTGGGATGCTACTTCATTTTTTTATTTTATATACAAATATTTCTTTCCAATAAGCAGTCTGTTTCTTTTAAGTGCTGCAATTATACTGTTATTTCTTATTTTTATAAAGGGAAAAGGAAAAGGTGAAACATTATGAAGAAGGGAAAATTGAATGGAACTCCTTCTTGTATTGACCAAATCCAAAAATGGTTCGAACATTCTTCCGATGTTGTTTTAAGAACAAAAACTTTTGATAAAGAAGATCGTTATTTGTTAGGGTTTTTATATGCGCCTAACTTAGTGGATATGCCATTTATCAATGAAGTGATACTGCCTACAATATCAAAAGCGGTTCAAGTAAATGGGGAATTAACAATTGATCAATTAAGCAATATTATGGAAATCAGTACGCTTAAAAAGGGCTCCGATTTAAAAGAGGAAGTGGAAAGCATTCTTTTTTCAGGGGACCTGATCATTATTAATGAATCTTCTGATGAAATTTACTATACCCCATTAGCCAATTCCCCTAAGCGCAGTCCTGAAGAATCCAATATAGAATCTTCCATTCGGGGACCTAGGGATGGATTTGTTGAGAATATATCGGATAACATGTCTTTAATTCGCCAAAGGTTAAAAACGGCATCACTTAAATGTATAGAATATACAATCGGGAAAAGAAGTAAAACTAAAATATTGCTGCTATATATTGATGACATTATCAATCCCTCGATTCTTTTGGATATTAAAAAACGATTGGATTCATTAAAGGCTGATATCATAGTCAGCAGCTACCAAGTTGAAGAACTCTTATATGATAATCAATTTTCCATTTTCCCCTTAATGGATTATATCGGTCGACCGGACTATGTTGTTGAATCCTTGAATCAAGGGCGCTTTGCCATCCTGGTAGACGGGAATCCCACAGGCTTGATCGGACCAACCAGTATTAATCAGTTACTTTATTCTGCTGATGACGCACATGCAAGCTTTTTTTACATTAGTTTTATTCGCATCATTCGTGTAGTTGCCTTATTTGTAACGGTTACGTTACCGGGGTTTTTTATAGCGTTAGTTTCCTATCAATTCGATCAAATTCCCTTTTCGCTTCTTGCGACGATTTCAATCACGAGACAGGGCTTACCCATACCTGCTTCTTTGGAGGCATTCGTAATGATCATATTGTTTGAACTATTTAAAGAAGCCGGTCTTCGTCTGCCAAAAGCTGTAGGTCCGACAGTTTCTGTATTGGGTGGATTGATTATAGGTGATGCAGCGATTCGGGCAGGGCTGACTTCACCCTCCATGCTCGTTGTAATAGCTGTTACAGTTCTCTCAAGCTATACCATAATCAATCAGAATATCGCTGGGAATATCGTTCTGATAAGGTTATTCATATTTGCATGTTCAGCATTTCTAGGCTTGTTTGGATTCTTCATGGGAATATTTCTTATCTTGATTGTTGTGGTTTCCTTGGAAAGTTTCGGACAGCCTTTTGTGAATCCATTTTCCAAACCAAATAAATCGGATATGTTAAAAGTATTATTCAAGCTTCCATATGGGATGTTAAGGCAGCGGAATCAAGCTCTACAATCCAGTGATAATGAACCGCAAAAGGAGTCGGACAAATGAGGAAGCTAATTGCAGTCATGGTAATTGGCTGTCAACTTTTATTGACGACAGGCTGCTGGGGAATGAAGGAAATTCAAGCTCAAACATATGGATCCGCTCTAGGAATCGATTATAAAGAGGGTGAATTCATCTTATACTTTCAAGCATTGAATTTTGCGGATATAGCAAAACAAGAGGGGGCCACAGCATTACAAGAAAAAACTGGTGTTGTCATTGGGAAAGGTAAAGGGGGAAGTATCGAAGAAGCATTTACTGAATTAGAACAAAATGCAGCATTGCCACTATATATCGGGCATGTTAACTCCTTCATTTTAAGTGAGGATGTAATCAATAAGAAAATGAAGGATTTCATTGAATATGTAGGCAAAGAGCCCTTATTACGATACAATTCATGGCTGTTTGTTACAAACGAGGATATTAAAAAGGTGTTAGACAGTGATAGTTTCTTTAATCTTCCTAACTTATTCACGATCATTCAAAGGCCAGAGACCGTTATTAATGAAAACTATTTCATTTCCCCGTTAAAATTCAGTGAACTGGTTTCGAAATTTTATCAACCGGTTGGTTCCATTTTAATTCCCTCTTTGGTAATAAATGAGCGTCATTACACAGACAAGGGGAAAGAAAAAAAGATACCAACGTTGAATGGCGGCTATGTTTTATCAAAACAACAGTATAAAGGGTTCGTAAGTAAACAAGATTTGATTGGTATGAAATGGGTTGAAAATAAGGCTACAGTCATGTTTTTTTCTCTGAATAAACAAAAGGTAAGTGTTGAAATTATGGACCCCAAAACAAACATCAGAATATTGGAACAACAAAAGAAACCCTTATATGATTTAGAAGTTAAAGCAAATGGGATATTAAAACAAAATATAGATAACTTGGATATGGAAAAAATCGAAAAAAAGGTAGAAATAAAAATTAAGCAAGATATTTTAAAGACATTGGAGACGGGGGAAAAAATCAATACAGACCTTTTTAACATAAGTGAAAAGGCATACAGATACCATGTCAATAAGTGGGATAATAAAATTATTAATTCCTTTGATAAGACTTCAATAAATAACATAAAAGTAAATATCCATATTGAACATAGTGAAAATTACAAACGTTAGTTTATAAGTTTCAGGTTATTGCAGATGAGGGAGTTGTGTTAGACTTAACTTATCTGGAAAATTCAGCGGCTGTTGTTGATCATGATAGGCAGAGCTGAATCCGTCCGTTGGCACTGGAGAAGAAAGAGCTTTTACATATGACGAATGACAGCAAATTCTTTCTCAGCCCTAAAAGAGCTCCCGTGCCGATAAAATGAAAAAGGGTGAAATGAAAAATGAAGACAGTAATCATTGCAACGAAAAATAAAGGGAAAGCAAAGGAGTTCGAAAGCTTATTTTCTGCTAAAGGTTATGAAGTCAAAACACTTCTCGATGTACCGGATGCCCCGGATGTGGAGGAAACAGGCACGACCTTTGAAGAAAATGCGATCCTGAAGGCAGAGGCCATTGCCCATCAGCTAGGCCACTTTGTCATTGCTGATGATTCCGGATTGATTGTTGATGCATTGGAGGGCCGTCCAGGCGTATATTCTGCCCGCTATGCTGGAGAGGCCAAGAGTGATGAAGCAAACACGGAAAAAGTCCTCCGCGAACTGGTAGGTGTGCCAAAAGAGGCTAGGACGGCGAGATTTTATTGCGCCTTGGCACTAGCGTCACCCAACCAGGAAACGATTACGGTATCGGGATCGATGGAAGGCTTGATCACGGAACAGCCTTCAGGAACGAATGGATTTGGTTATGATCCCATCTTTTTTGTAGAGGAACAGGGCAAAACAAACGCTGAATTGACAAAAGAGGAAAAAAACAAAATCAGCCACCGTGCCAACGCATTGAGGGCTCTAGATGAAAAACTTGATCTATTTCTAAAAAGGGAAGAAGGAATGGGACGATGAAAGTGCTAATAATGAGTGACAGTCATGGCTTAACTCATGAAATCAGCATGATTGCCGACCGTCATAAACAAGAGGTCGCTGCCATGATCCATTGCGGTGATTCAGAGTTGGAAAGAAATGACCCTCACATGTCGGAGTTTTTGGCCGTTCGCGGGAATTGCGACTATGATTCGGCATATCCGAATGATATTGTGGAGAATATCTCAGGCAAGCGTTTCTTCGTAACGCATGGACACCTCTATAACATAAATATGACCTTGATGAACCTATCTTATAAAAGTGAAGAGACAGGGGCGGATATTATTTGCTTTGGTCACTCCCATGCTGCAGGCTCAGAGTGGATGGACGGCAAGCTCTTCATCAACCCGGGAAGCATACGGCAGCCGCGGGGACGAAAAGAGAAAACCTATGCCATTTTGGAGATTGGAAATGACCAACTTGAAATCATCTATTATGATCTTGAAGGAAAAATCGTTGAGGAACTAAGAAATGCTTATTGAATGGAATGACTTCATGTATAATGAACAGGAAGCGTTTTTCCCCGCTTCCTGGTTCTTTTTAAAAAAAAAACTTTTTTTGAAAAACCGTTGACTTCCTTTTGATATCCTACTATAATAAGAAGTGTCCTAAGGGAACAGTTAAGGTAATACATAAGTTTTACCGCAACTTATATCATAAACGTCTCAGTAGCTCAGCTGGATAGAGCAACGCCCTTCTAAGGCGTCGGTCGGGAGTTCGAATCTCTCCTGGGACACTAATCAAGCGGCTTTAAAGCCCGATACGTAAAACCTTCAATATCGTTTAGTGAAACGGTCATTATAATGGTCATGTAAGAAATTACACCGATTATTGACTTGTATTACTTACGATATAGGAGGTTTTTTGTTGTGACCAAAAGAAAAGGAATCTTAGATGTTAAAGTTGATGTAAAGAAACTACTTGATGAAACTACCTACACCCCGCTCTAACGCTCCCGAAATAGAAGATAAACAACTTATATTATCAAGTGACACTATGTTGATTACAAACGCTTTTGACGTTATTACAAGGCAAATGAAGGTAAGTGGTAATAGAAGTCGGACAATTAGTGATTACATTCTCCATGTAAAACATTTTCAATCAATAACAAAGGTGCAATTTGTTTCGGAAATTTAACGCAAGCTAATAAACCTCGTCTTTTTATATTGTCTGCTACAGATTGAGATAATGCTTCGAGTTTGTGGAGTCTAAGACAGAATAAAACAATGTAGCTGAAGTCAACGGGGGTGCAAACTAAAAATAAACCCTTCTATGACCTCCTATATAACTAACTACCCCCTCCGTGTCCTTGTCCTTGCACCCCCACCTATTTACAAAGCATATGATAAGTTGACTATTTAACATCGGGAGGACAATCAATAATGTATTCAAATGAAGATTTCTATAATTATAATCCATATTATAATGGATATTTTCGTCAAACGAATGACACCCAATTAGCAAGCGATATTCAGAAAGCAATTAATGCGGAGTTTAGTGCTATTGCTTGTTATGAAAAGTTAGCCAATATTGCACCTACACAGGATGAAAGGAACAAAATACTTGAGATTCAAAAAGATGAAAGACGTCATCTTGAAGAGTTCAGCGGAATTTATTCAAATTTAACAGGTAGGCAGCCCACTTATAAAATCACTGAAGAATGTCCTGAAAAGTATAGAGCAGGAATCGAATTTGCCTTTAAAGATGAACAAGAAGCCGTTGATTTTTATTTAGATATAGCAGATAAGGCACAGGATACTTTTATTAAAGAAAGATTTCGACGTGCAGCAGCAGACGAACAAAATCACGCTGTATGGTTTTTGTTTTTTTTTTCACAAAATCCAAAGTTAACGCACACCGATCGGCAAGTTGAAAATTACGGTGCTAAAGGGGCATTAAGTGCTTCAACATTGTCCTTACCTCAAATGCTGACTTATGCCCTTCAGGACGAATATTTGGCACAAGCAAGATATGATAATATTTTAGCAACCTTTGGATATATTCGTATATTTGCACAAATAAAAGAAGCGGAAATGAGACATATAAATGCATTATTGCCCCTTTTTGAACGTTATCAAGTGCCTTTACCTGAAAATATATCGCAGTCATTCGTTTCAACTCCAGAAAACATTAAGGCAGCATATGCTGCTGGCGTTCAAGGGGAAATAGACAATATCTCTATGTATGAAAGGTTCTTAACATTTGATATTCCTACCGATGTGAGAAATATCTTTACACAATTACGTAACGCATCACTTAATCATCTCGCAGCCTTTGAAAGAGGTCTTGAAAGAACTTTTCATGGCAGAAATAAAATTGAGGTAAAAGATTATGGACCGAAACCATTTGTAGTGAATATCAATGAGGCTACGAAGCAAAACACTACCTATCGTACCGCTTTATGGACAGGAAAACATTTGCAAGTTAAATTGATGAGTCTTAACGTTGGTGAAGATATTGGTTTAGAAATTCACCCTAACGTTGACCAATTTTTACGTATTGAAGAAGGTCAAGGGATTGTTCAAATGGGCAAGAGAAAGGATAATTTAGACTTTGTAAGAAACGTTTATGATGATTCTGCCATTATGATACCTGCAGGAACATGGCATAATGTAACCAATACAGGTAATACCCCTTTAAAACTTTACTCGATATATGCTCCTCCACAACATCCATTGGGTACGGTTCATGTAACTAAAGAAGATGCAATAGCTGCGGAAGAAGGCTACGGTCATGGCAATGGAGATACAACAGTTATTTCTGGCAAGACTCCAGATGAATGGATACGGTACACTGAATTTTTGGTTAAAGAAGGGTTAGAGGATGTTAAAAGAGGAATAAATGCCACACACATTCTTCAAGAATTTATTCTAATGGGAGTTCTTGTAGGGAAAGGGTATTCTCCTGAAAGAGCATATGAAACAGTAGAAGAATGGGAACGTACAGGAGAATCCAAACTTCTTCAGCAAAGCAAAAATATGTAGAAATGGAGTGAAAACTAACATGCTGCAAGCTGGAGACAGTTCCCTTAGCCATTTTAAAGACCACGGGTAGAATCAGAATTATCATGGTGAACCGATCACAAATAGAAATTGTTATTCATTATGAATATATCGAAAAGTTAATATGAAATATACTAATGTTGATGACAGGGAAACCTGTCTTTTTCTTATATATCGAGAAAGCGGTAAATACAATGTGAAATAAATAAAAAAATCAGGATATAATATGACTAACAATAGATAAAATCGGGGTGGGAAAATGCCTGAACATATTGAAGTAATTTTGAGGTCAATTACTTCTTTCAGTTTATTACTAATTGGAACAAAAATATTAGGTAAACAAACGATATCTCAAATGACAATGTTTGATTTTGTTGCAACAATTTCGCTAGGAGCTATTTCAGCGAATTTAGCCTTCAATACTTCTATTAAGGTACATCATACAATTATTGCATTTACTATATATATAGCAATTATTTTCCTGATGGCACTTATTTCATTAAAAAATAGTAAAGGAAGAAAATTTCTGGCTGGAGATCCCACAATTGTGATGCAAAATGGAAAAATATTAGGATGAAACATGAATAAAATGCGATATACATTGGATTATTTAAATCAACAACTAAGGGAAAGGGATATTTTTAACATTGAAGAGGTTCTATTTGCCACAGTTGAAACGAATGGAACGTTAACAGTACTAAAAAAGCCGCAATTTAGGAATGTTACAAAACAGGATTTAATGATTGCGGTAATGCCTGAACAGAAGTTACCCATTGAACTTATTATGGATGGAGAAATAATTAAAGAGAATTTAGAACAAAATAATATAACGTTTTCATGGTTAGAATCAGAGTTAATAAAACGTAATTTATTAAAACATGATGTTGTTTATGCAGTACTGGCTGCCAATGGTAATCTGTACGTTGATACATTTAGGGATCATATTCATTCCCCTATTGATAAAGAATAATTATTTCTTTAAAATATTCACAAGTATATTATCGTTGGATTTTTGTTGTGATTTTTTTGTCTGTTAAGAATTTCCATCATCACAGTTTATGTCAACTCTGAGATAAGTCTTATAGGACTAACGGGTGCTTTACTTCAATAAGGAGTAAAGCTTTTTTGGTGTACTGGTTAGGTAACCGGTTGAAGGAGAATGCTTTTCCTATTACCGATAGACTACACTTTAACGGTAATTAACAGGTGCATAACAAAATCCACTCATATCAATGGTTACAAGATGCTCATTTATTACCGTTTGACCATTACCGTAATTGTCGTTAAATGTGATTATAAATAACGGTAAAGGAGTGGTTTAAATGAAAACGGTTGGATACATACGAGTAAGTAGTGAAGGGCAAAACATTGCACGTCAAAAGAAGTCCTTGAAAGAAGCAGGTTGTTCAGACTTTTTTATTGAGAAGATAAGCGGTGCTTCAATGGATCGTCCAGAACTTCAAAGAATGTTAGAGGAACTTGAAGAAGGAGATATAGTCATCATTCATGAAATTAGTCGCTTATCTCGTTCAACAAAAGACTTATTAACAATCGTTGAAATGATTCAAAGAAAAGGAGCGGGACTAAGGTCAATGACAGATAAGTGGCAAGACCTCTCTGACGATAATCCTATGAGTGAGCTTCTATTTACTATTTTTTCAGGATTGGCACAGTTTGAACGGAAAATGATAAAGCAACGCCAAAAGGAAGGTATTGAGATTGCAAAAGTGAAGGGAAATTTAAAGGGCGAAAAACAAAGTTAGTTGAAGGTGGAAAAGAGGAACAAAGAATGAAGGCTATCATTGAAGCTTATAAACAAGGTAAGTCTATAAATGATATTCGTACTACCTTTAAGGTAGGAACAGGCACAATTTACAGATTGTTGGAGAGGGGAGGAATTAAGTAAGAAAGAAGGCACTTTTGTGTCTTTTGTGCTATGGGGGCATATCACCAAATGGAGAGAAGAATTGGTTGAATTAGTTGGTAGCTCTATCACCCCTGCAATCATTAATCTTTATTAATTAATAACTATGTATTGAAATCTTTAATTCAATTGATTATAATAAAAAAATGAAATGACGGTCTAAGTTCGAAAAGTGACCGTTATACAGCAATATGTCTCAGTAGCTCAGCTGGATAGAGCAACGCCCTTCTAAGGCGTCGGTCGGGAGTTCGAATCTCTCCTGGGACACTAACTTAAAAAAGCCAAAACCTTCTAAAGGTTTTGGCTTTTTTACTTTTTTGGGTTGTTTAAGCTAACGAGGGTCATTTCGATTTGCATCCTTTTAACCATGAAATTTTTTATTTCATATTTATCGCAGGTGGATGACCATTTATGTCGAACTTGTAATAAATAAGGAGATGTTTAAATGAATAAAGATAGATTATTCAAGTTCATTCAAACTTCCACTCGGGGCAATTTCTTCTCAGTCGAAATAACCGAAGATGGAACAGAAGTGGTTCAATTAGCCAAAGAGTTAGAAAAAGAAGGAAGAATCAAGTTGAGGGAATGTAAACGTAAAGAACAAGGTGTTTATTTGGAAGGAATACTTAAGTTTGTGCCTAGCTAATACTTAATGAGCTCTGCGAAGGATTTTTATAAGGAATTTGATAAAACATCCTTCGCGACGAAATGGGAAGCGGATTCCGAATAGTGAGGGTAAGGGTTGAATAAATTCATGAACGGTCGAATATTGTTTGGTTAGGGTCGATAAACTGCTCCGATCTTTATGGTTTTAACTGTAATCCTCACTGGATTGAAGAAATTTGCAGCGCTCCTGCCGAATAACTGGCAGCCGAAACACCAAAAATGCTTGCTTTGATGCGACTTGGCAGACAGGAGCGGATATCTGAAATCAACTTCCGCTTTCTCAAATAAAAACTGTAGGCAAAAAGAGTTCTATCTGAATTTTTAAACATAGTTGATTGGGCGGGTGTGCGAGACTCCTGCGGGAATAGCGAGTCCAAGGGAGACCCCACAGGCGCAAGTGCGCCGAGGGCGGACTGCCCGCGGAAAGCTAGTGCCTGGGGCAACGTTCAATTTGTACAAGCTAAAAAAACTGTAGGTAAAATCGACTTACATCGAATTTTGTCTACAGCTGAGGCATCCATACTTGGATGTCTTTTTTTCGATATCAAATTCTATTTAAGGTTTGGAGATTTTTTTTAATGATTTCACGGTTTTTGATTATTGCCGTATTCAATTCTTCGACGGTTGAACTTTTATCATCTGCTTCACTCATCTGCATCGATTGTTTTTGTATAAGTGATTCAATCGTATCGCGTAATTCTGGCAGTGAGACCTTGAATTGTTCGGATACATGTTGTAATGCCTTGTGTAAATCGGTGTTATGGATTGATGGAATCGCCTCGTTTTCCTCTTTCAATAAGATATCCTCCTCTAAAGCTTATTCACGTTTATAAAGCATATTATTGGGGAAATTCGGCTTATTATTCAGGATACCATATCGGCTTAGTGCCATGGGAACCGTAAAATGGAAGGTGAAATCCCTTGTCAGCTTTATGTTATGAAGCCCTCTGACTAAGATGGCCATAATTTGCTGGAGTTATAAAAAAACAGAAAAAACATTGACATAATACAAACAAATCAATATTATGTTTATTATATTATAAACTTTATAGGGAAGTGTTTGTTTAATGAAGGACGCGGAAATGTTTTGGAGCGCATCTCAGGATGAGCTTAAACAAGGGTACATCGAAGGTGAGAATCAATATGTTTGTTTGCTGTGTGGAAATGCAGTTGAAAAGGGGATAGTATACCCGAAAGATGGAGTTCTTTATGAAGCGAAGAGGTATATGCGCATTCATATTGAACATGCACACAGCTCGGTTTTTGAATATTTGATGGATCTCGATAAAAAACTTACAGGTCTCACGGACCATCAAAACCGTCTTCTTCGCCTTTTTTACCAAGGGAAGAATGATGCTGAGGTTCAGGAGGAAATGGGAATTGGCAGTCCTTCCACCATTCGGAACCATCGTTTTGTGTTGAAAGAGAAAGAGCGTCAGGCTAAGTTGTTTTTAGCCCTGATGGAACTTTTGAAAGATAAAGATGAACACGCGCCGGCATTTATCCCGCTTCATCAAAAAGCAAGGATGGTAGATGATCGTTATAACGTTACTGAGGATGAAAAGGTGACTGTACTTAAAAAATACTTCCCTAAAGGCAGTCAGGATGCATTAAAGTCTTTTCCGCCAAAGGAAAAACAAAGGCTGATCATTCTCCAAGAAATTATGAACCGTTTTGAAAATGAGCGGAAATACGAAGAAAAAGAAATCAATCAAATATTGGGTGCCGTTTATCATGATCATGTTCTTTTGAGAAGATACTTAATAGAATATGGATTCTTGGATAGAAAGCCTGATGGGAGCCAATATTGGCTGAAGAAATGATGACTGGGGGCAAGAAAGATGGATCGTAAAAAAGAATTGAAGCAATTGTATAAAGAAACGAAGGTTGAAGCAGGGGTATACCAAATCAGAAATACGGTAAATAATAAGGTCTTTATCGGAAGCACCAGGAATTTAAAGACGTTGAAGGGCAAACAATTTGAATTGGAAGTCGGGACAAACACCAATAAAGAGCTGCAAAGTGAGTGGAACCAATATGGGAAAGATGCTTTTTCTTTTGAGGTACTGGAGGTATTGAAGCCAAAAGAAACAGGATTTTTTGATGCTAAAAGGGAATTGAAAAAACTTGAAGAAAAGTGGATGGAAAAAATACAGCCTTACGAAGAACGGGGATACAATAGAATGAAGCCCTCTGACTTGTAAGTGGCCTTTAGGGATTCTCCTTGATTCCCAGCTCCCGATTTACCTTTGATGCATTTCATTCTTATTTCTTTATGAAAAATAAGGTATTATGGAAACAGATGGTAATATATATTAGTATTTATGATTAGGGGGTGCTGGGATGGAAAATGGAGATGGATATCTACGGGCGAAAAAAAGGGTTGAAAACCTTAAGGCATTCTACATTCATTTAATGGTGTATGTATTGGTGAATGTCATGTTGATTGCGATTAACCTATTGACGGATCCCGGTTATTGGTGGTTCCTTTATCCCCTTGGAGGGTGGGGGATTGGTGTTCTGATACACGGTATTACCATTCTTGCACAAGGAAACTTCGGGTCTGAGTGGGAAGAAAGAAAAATAAAAGAATATATGGAAAAGGATAAAAAGAACGGCTGAATTTGGGCGTGTTCAAAACAGGGAGTCATTTGTGGCTCTTTTTTTGTGGAAAAATAATCGGTGGATCTCACTTGTTGTAAGGTTTTAAATGGTTTAAGCTAGTAATGAGGGACCTATATGAAAAAGGGGGAAACCCTTGGAGGACCTTCACTAAATAATAATTAATCTTAGGAGTTGCGAATGAAAAAATTAGGATGGACCATAACGGGGATAGGGGCAATCATGGCGCTGGGGGCCTTGCTTTATCCTTTGAATGTTATTGATAAAACTCTATGTATATATTTATTGCTCGGCGGTGCAGGGCTAATGTTTGTCGGGTCAATGTTCAGGGCCTTTTCGCTCCTGAAAAGATGACTGATTTTTACGTTTGATAAAAACGCTCGATTAAGGTGATGACATGGACAAAAACCAATTGAAATATGCCCAGCAGCATCTGGCTAATGAACGCACCTTTTTGGCGTGGATAAGAACGGTGATTGCAATAGTGGGAGTTGGTTTTCTTGCGACAAGCCTGCATTTTACGATTGGTGTGCATCGGGATGCCCGGATTGACTTGATCAGCATCGTGCTGGGGATGTTTGCGTGTGCATTGGGACTTGTGATTACCGTTCTGGCGACAATCGGTTATCTTCAGAAGAAACGGCAAATCAATGAAGGGACTTTCCAGCCTTCAAGTGCGCACGTAATTCTAATCGCTGTTTTTATGGTCATATTATTATCGATGATCATTTTATATTTTGTTTTCATTTAAAACTGTCCTAACCTGAGTAGGACAGTTTTTTCAGTTTCTGCTATTATATACTTATTCTTACATCGTTACGGAAAGATTTCTTCCATTAATTTAATGCCATCAAAAAACGAAAGTTTGAAAAACACTGTATTTCAGGTTATGAAAGAATCATTCAAACTTAGACAAATTCGAAGAAAACGAGTTTGCCTGTAATTTTATGACGGTTACAATTTGGGCGTAGATTTCCGGTCCAGGCACTCGCTTTCCGAGGGCGGCCTGGGTGCGCCTGCGGAGTCTCGCACCTTCCTCTACAATCAACTTCGTTATGAAAATCAGATATAAATCATACTAAAGGAGTTGAAGGTATTGCTACTTTAGGTCCGTTGGTTTCGTGAGCGTCATTTGATGCAAGATACGTTTTCCGAACCCCTTCTGTCGACAAACTGAAATAATTAAAACCTTTTTATCATTAACAACAATGTTGTGCACGTTAAACATGGTGAAATTTGAAACCGGAAGGGTATATAAGAAGTAAGGAAAAGATCGATCAAGTTTAGTCTTTTGCCTTCCTTTTAAAAATATAAACCATCATTTGTTTGTGAATAAACTTCACATGGGCAATGCTAACTTTATAACCCTTGAACGTACTTGCTTTATTCAATTTCATCACGTTTTAAATATTTGTTTAATTTCCTTTTTGTGAGATATGATAAAGAGGAATTAAAAGGAGGTCATCGTGATGGTGGATATCAAAAAAGGTGAAAGTTCTTTTTTTGTCGAAGAATCTGGTGAGAAACTAGCGGAAATTACATTCTTTAAATCAGGTGATGATGAGATCACGGTCGATCATACCGTTGTTTCTGACAAGCTTCGCGGGCAAAAGGTAGGAAACGCCCTTGTTGAAAAGGTCATAGGATTCGCAAGGGAGGAAAACCTGAAAATTGTTCCGGTATGTTCGTTCGTTCAAAAACAATTTGAAAAAAATGCAGAATACGAGGATGTATTGGCTAAATGAACCAGAGAGCTGACTTAGGGGATGATTACTATCACCTATGTTCAGCCCTTTTTCATTTTTCAGATAATCTTTACACCCCCAATAAAATAATGGTAAAGCCTTTCCTCCTGCAGTTATGTTCGCATTTAATATAGGGGAGGTGCTAGGATGGCCATCAAATTACAAACCCTATTGAATCGCGCAAAGGAAAATATGGGAAGCGGTATGAACCCGGTCGTGAACGAGACGATACTCGAAGTGGTGAAATTAGCTTATGAAGCGGGGATATTTGTTCAAATAACGGCTGGTTATCGAAGTTTCCGAGAACAAAATGAACTGTATGAACGAGGCAGAACGAATAAATCCAAGCCAATTGTGACTTATGCCAGAGGGGGGCAATCCTTGCATAACTATGGCCTTGCAGTCGATTTTGTCATCGTTAGTGATGACGGCAAGCGGGCATTGTGGACAGAGGGCGAAAAGTGGACAAGGGTGGGAGCCATAGCAAAATCCCTGGGATTTGTTTGGGGAGGGGATTTTGAATTGTTCCGTGATTTTCCGCACCTTGGAATGTCAGGCGGTTTATCAACGAGAGATCTTCAAAGGGGATGGCGGCCGAATCTTGTATCAAGAGTGGCGTCAGCAATCAGTGAAAATGAAGCTGAAAGGGAAAATGGATGATTCTTTTTTTAGGAATCAGATAATTAGTGACTGACATCATGTGGATGATGCGTGACAATAATCAATTAATGGGGATATCCTATGTTTTTAAAAATTAAAAATTGAAAAAACTTTTTTTGTAAAATGTGGCCATGATAGGTATGTAAGCGGATACAACAAATCTTTCAATTTAGAATTATCAAAAAATTTAAAAAAACCTGTTGACTACTACCTGAAATACACGTAAGATAATCACAAATACAAGACATCAAACATAAGCGTTTCGAAAAATATGAATAATGCGAAAAGCATTGAAGAGGATAAGTAGTCTTTTAAAAAGGCAGTCACAGAGAGCCGGGTAGCTGAGAGCCGGTATTGTCCCGAAAGATGAACTCACCTTGGAGTTTCAGCTTGAACGTCAGACTAGTAGAGCTGAACGGGTGCGTACCAGTACCCGTTACCAAAACAGAGAATAGTGTAGTCTATTCAAAGTGCGCATGGAGTCTCATGCGAAAAAGGGTGGTACCGTGGAGTGGCTCATCAAGCCTTTTCACCCCTTTAACTTGCCG
Organism: Peribacillus sp. TE19612; assembly: GCF_056279465.1. Lineage (NCBI taxonomy): Bacteria > Bacillati > Bacillota > Bacilli > Caryophanales > Bacillaceae > Peribacillus > Peribacillus sp. TE19612. The sequence goes on from NZ_JBWCCL010000002.1 coordinate 119,907, forward strand.
AGTGCAAGTACATTTGGGGTGAAAAGGCTTTTTTTGTATGCTTAAAAAGCTGAAAATTCTGAATCTTGAGAAAACATTCAATCAGGAAAGCGAAGGAGGTTTTTACGAAATGACACAAAAGTCAGTTGTTGCTGATCGGAAAAGTGGTAAGACACATTATAGTGGTGCCGAATTTCTGCTGGAAGCATTGAAAAAGGAAAATGTTGATGTCATCTTTGGTTATCCAGGAGGTTCTGTATTGCCGATTTATGACAAGCTTTACAGTTCAGAACTTTTTCATATTTTGACAAGGCACGAACAAGGTGCGATTCATGCAGCGGAAGGATACGCCAGGATTACCGGCAAGCCGGGGGTGGTCATCGTCACATCCGGTCCAGGGGCAACGAACATCGTCACTGGTTTGGCCGATGCAATGATCGACTCTTTACCGCTAGTTGTAATTTCGGGTCAGGTAGCTACCAGTGTAATTGGCTCGGATGCTTTCCAGGAAGCGGATGTACTGGGGATTACTACCCCGATCACAAAACATAACTATCAGGTAAGAAAGCCGGAAGACCTTCCGCGCATTATAAAAGAAGCGTTTTATATCGCTTCCAGCGGCCGGCCTGGTCCAGTATTGATCGATATACCTAAGGACATGGCCATTTTGGAAGGTGTATCGACGGATGAGGAGCCAGAAATGAATCTCCCTGGCTATCAGCCGACGACCAAGCCGAATTACTTACAGATCAGAAAGCTTGTTGAAGCCGTAAGCGGGGCGAAAAGACCGGTCATTCTTGCAGGGGCAGGTGTCCTGCATGCAAAGGCCTCCCATCTATTAAAGGAATATGTCGAGCAGCAAGGCATTCCCGTCGTTCACACTTTATTGGGTCTTGGTGGCTTTCCGGCGGAACATCCACTCTTTATCGGAATGGGTGGTATGCATGGCTGCTATGCAGCGAACATGGCGTTAGCGAAATGTGATCTGTTAATCAATATCGGTGCAAGGTTCGATGATCGATTGACTGGGAATCTAGCGAAATTCGCACAGCACGCAACGGTTGCCCATATCGATATTGATCCAGCGGAAATCGGTAAAAATGTGCCGACAAAAATTCCAGTCGTCGGAAGTGCCAAAGAAGCACTCTCGGAATTGATTGCGCAAAATGGCAAGAAACCGGAAATTGATGAATGGACAACACAGCTTACTGCATGGAATGAAGAGTTCCCATTGCGTTATACCCATGAAGAAGGCGTATTGAAACCACAGCGGGTCATCCAGATGCTTCATGAAAAAACGAATGGCGATGCCATTGTTACGACGGATGTTGGACAGCATCAAATGTGGGCAGCACAATACTATCCATTTAACAAACCGAATTCATGGGTCACTTCCGGTGGATTGGGGACGATGGGCTTTGGCTTACCTTCGGCTCTCGGAGCGCAGCTGGCGAATCCGAAAGCGACGGTGCTTTCCATATCGGGGGATGGTGGATTCCAGATGTGCCTGCAGGAACTCTCGGTCATTGCCGAAATGAATCTGCCAATCAAAATCATCATCGTCAATAACGGTGCACTAGGGATGGTAAGACAGTGGCAGGAACTCTTTCATGATAACCGTTTCTCACACAGTATTTTTCAATCGCATCCGGATTTCGTGAAATTGGCCGATGCTTATGGAATTCCGGGATACAAGGTGACGACGGAGGAAGAAGCAAGCAACTGCCTGGATGTAGCGTTAAAGACTGATGGTCCAGTGTTGATTGATTTCCGCGTAAAACAAAACGAAAATGTCTTTCCGATGGTAGCACAAGGAAAAGGGCTAGATGAAATGGAAGGAGTTTAATCAATGAAGGGAATTCTTAGCCTCACCGTGAACAACCGGCCAGGCGTCCTTAATCGGATTACGAACCTGTTCACGAAAAGAAATTATAACATTGAAGGCATGACTGTCGGACCTTCCGAACAGGATGGCATTTCAAGGATGACCTTTGTGGTCGATGTCGATGACGAAACTGTCATTGAACAGATCACCAAGCAGCTGAATAAGCAGATCGATGTTTTGAAAGTATATGATATTACGAATCAATCGATTGTGGCGAGGGAACTTGCACTCATTAAAATATTGGTGACTACACAAACCCGAGCCGAGATTTATTCAGTCATCGAACCCTTCCGAGCTTCAGTTATTGATGTCAGTAAAGATAGCGTGACAGTCCAAATCACAGGGGAATCGGATAAAATCGAAGCCTTCATTGAACTGATCAAGCCGTATGGCATCAAGGAATTGGCAAGGACAGGGACTGCCGCCATCCCGCGTGGAATGCAAATTGCACACGCTAAGAGTGCGACAATCGTATAAAACAAAAAACAAAAAACAAAAACAAAAACAATGATGAAAAGGGAGATGTAATTATTATGGCAAAAGTATATTATAACGCAGAAGCAAACGAGAATTTCTTCAACAATAAAAAGGTAGCGGTCATCGGATATGGTTCACAAGGACACGCACACGCTCAAAACCTACGTGACAGCGGTGTAGATGTAATCATCGGAATCAGAAAAGGTAAATCCTTCGATAAAGCGGTGGAAGACGGCTTTAATGTTTACACAGTGAAGGAAGCAGCTGAACAGGCAGACGTGATCATGAACCTATTACCGGATGAAACTCAGCCGAAAGTATACCAAGAAGAAATCAAACCGGTATTGCGTGCAGGTCAAGCGTTAATGTTCGCACACGGATTCAACGTCCATTTCAATCAAATCGTTCCTCCGGCAGACGTAGATGTTTTATTAGTTGCTCCAAAAGGTCCGGGACATCTTGTTCGCCGTACATATGAACAAGGTGCAGGGGTGCCGGCATTGTTCGCCATCTATCAAAATGTTACGGGTGAAGCAAGAGAATTGGCACTTGCATACGCTCGGGGAATCGGTTCTTTAAGAGCTGGCGGTTTGGAAACCACTTTCCAGGAAGAAACGGAAACGGATCTATTTGGAGAGCAAGCTGTACTTTGCGGCGGATTGACTGCCCTTGTGAAAGCTGGATTCGAAACCTTGACAGAAGCTGGATATCAACCGGAAGTAGCATATTTCGAATGTTTGCATGAACTTAAGTTAATCATCGACCTTATGTATGAAGGCGGTATGGAAAACATGCGCTATTCCATCTCTGACACAGCTCAATGGGGAGATTTCGTTTCTGGACCACGCGTTGTGACGGAAACTACGAAAGAGGCAATGAAAGCGATCTTGAAAGACATCCAAGACGGTGAGTTCGCTAAAGGATGGATCTTGGAAAACCAAGCGAATCGTCCAGTCTTCAATGCGATCAATAATCGTGAAAACCAACATCAAATCGAAGTGGTTGGCCGTGAATTAAGAAAAATGATGCCATTCGTAAAACCTCAACAAAAAGAGAAAGAAGTGGTAGCCGTTGCGAAAAATTAATATATTTGAAACCACACTTCGTGATGGGGAGCAATCCGCCGGTGTAAATTTGAATTTTACCGAAAAACTTGAAATTGCTTATCAGCTTGAAAGATTGGGTGTTGATATAATCGAAGCCGGTTTTCCGGCAGCATCCAAAGGGGATTTCAACTCCGTACAGGAAATCGCGCGCAAAATCAAAAACAGCTCTGTCACAGGGCTGGCGCGTGCTGTAAAAGGAGATATCGATGCAGCTTGGGATTCATTAAGGGGCGGCGCAGAACCAAGATTGCATACGTTCATCGCCACTTCGCCCATTCATCGTGAATATAAGTTGAAAATGTCTAAGCAGCAAGTGATTGAAAGGTCGGTTGAAATGGTTAAGTACGGAGCAGCGCGTTTTCCGATCGTACAATGGTCTGCAGAAGATGCAAGCCGTACGGAACTTGACTATTTGGCTGAAATCGTTGAAGCGGTCATTCAGGCTGGTGCCAAGGTCATTAACATCCCTGATACAGTAGGATATGCAGCTCCAATCGAATATGGCAACATTTTCAGATACCTTCGTGAGCATGTTCCTTCTATTGATAAAGTTAGTTTATCCGCACACTGCCATGACGATCTTGGAATGGCGACGGCCAATTCATTGGCGGCCATCGAAGGCGGGGCTACGCAAGTCGAAGGCACAATCAACGGAATTGGTGAACGTGCCGGAAACGTGGCACTTGAAGAAGTGGCCATGGCACTCTACATCCGTAAAGATTTCTATCAAGCGGAAACGGGTCTTGTATTGAATGAAATTAAAAGGACCAGTGATTTGGTCAGCCGCCTTACGGGAATGCAAGTTCCTGCTAATAAAGCCATTATTGGTGCCAATGCTTACGCACATGAATCAGGCATTCACCAGGATGGCGTGTTAAAAGAAAAAACGACATATGAAATCATATCACCTGAACTAGTCGGGGTTTCGTCCAATTCACTCGTTTTAGGAAAGCATTCAGGACGCCATGCTTTCAAAGAAAGATTACAAGAGTTGAATTTTACGGTAACGGATGAGGAAATGAACTCATTATTCGTCCAGTTCAAGGAATTGGCCGATAATAAAAAGACCATGACGGATGAAGATATCGTTGCGCTGGTGCTTGAAGAGAAAGCGACGGATATCAGTTTCTATGACATGATTTCCTTACAGATTTCACATGGCACCCATCAAACGGCGACTGCGACGGTCACACTGAAAAAAGGCGATAATGAAGAGATTCAGGAAGCGGCTACAGGTGCAGGAAGTGTAGAAGCCCTATATAACACGCTTGAAAGATGTTTGGGCAAAGAGATCAACTTGCTGGACTATCGAATTCAATCGGTAGGCGGCGGAATGGATGCCCTTGCTCAGGTTTTTGTGAAAATTGATTATAACGGTGTGGAAACAAGCGGCAGGGGTCTTGATCAGGACGTCTTGGAAGCATCCGCCAAAGCGTATTTGAACGCTGTGAACCGTGTGATCATCATGAAGGAACTGGAAGAAAAAGCAGTATTACAATAGGAAGGGGAGATTTCGATGAAAAGGAATATTGCGGTGCTTCAAGGAGATGGCATCGGGAAAGAAGTAACAAGAGGCGCTGTAGAAATCCTCGAAGCCGTTGCCCAAAGATATGGACACGATTTTGAATTTCAATATGGTGAGATTGGCGGAGGGGCCATCGATAGCACAGGTTCACCCCTGCCGGATGAAACAGTCGAGATTTGTAAAAACAGCGATGCGGTATTATTAGGGGCCGTTGGAGGACCTAAGTGGGATGACCAGCCTGCGCACCTAAGACCGGAACGAGGTTTGTTGAAAATCCGAAAAGATTTGAATCTTTATGCTAACATCCGTCCAATCAGCTATTATTCCAGTTTGTCGGAATCTTCTCCTCTTAAGAAGGAATTCATTGAAGATGTGGATTTCGTGATTGTCAGGGAACTAACTGGCGGCCTTTATTTCGGAAAGCCAAGTGAGCGCGTTGAAATAGAAGGGAAAGAGGCGGTCGTCGATACACTTTTCTATCAGAAAAGCGAAATGAAACGCATCATCGAACTTGCTTTTTCATTAGCATCGGAGCGTAAGAAAAAAGTAACATCCGTGGATAAAGCGAATGTTCTTGAATCCAGCAGGATGTGGCGTGAGACGGCTGAAGAAATTGCCAAGGACTATCCGGATGTAACCCTTGAGCATATGCTTGTTGATAATGCAGCCATGCAATTGATCAAAAACCCGAAACAATTTGATATTATCGTGACGGAGAATATGTTCGGTGATATTTTAAGCGATGAAGCGTCGGTATTGACTGGCTCGCTTGGAATGCTTCCTTCCGCCTCCATATCAACAAATGGTCCTAATCTATATGAACCGATTCATGGCTCTGCCCCGGACATCGCAGGCAAAAACCTGGCTAATCCGATTGGGACGATTTTATCGGCTGCTTCCATGCTGCGTCTATCCTTTGGTTTGGAAGATGAGGCGAAAGCAGTTGAGCAGGCGGTGGAAACGGTCCTTGAATATGGCTTGAGAACAGGCGATATCGCAAATGGCCAACCGACTATTACGTCTACCTCAGAGATGATTGCAGAAATAAAAGCAAATCTTTTAGACCAGGAAGCCATTTCCAACATCATGGGAGCTTACGCATAAACTTCTTTCACGGCCTAACATTAGGCCGTGTTTTTTAAAAAAAATACAAGATTGATCGAGGTGGGATAGTGATGGGTAAGTCGATAATAGAGAAAATATGGGATCGCCATATTGTAAATGAAGAGGAGAATAAACCGGATTTGATTTATATAGACCTTCAATATATTCATGAAGTGACCTCTCCTCAAGCATTCGAAGGATTGAGATTAAAAGGACGCAAAGTCAGGAGACCCGATCGTACTTTCGCGACAATGGATCATAATGTGCCAACCGTTAATCGCTATTTCATCGAGGATGATATTGCAAGGAAACAACTAGAGGCGCTTGAGCAAAACTGTAAAGAGTTCGGTATCCGACTTGCTGATTTAGACAGTCCGGATCAAGGTATCGTTCACGTTATCGGGCCGGAATTAGGGCTTACACAGCCAGGGATGACGATTGTCTGCGGAGACAGTCATACTTCCACACATGGGGCGTTTGGCTCGATTGCGTTTGGAATCGGTACGAGTGAGGTCGAGCATGTTTTGGCCACACAAACCCTATGGCAAACAAAACCCAAAACATTGAAGCTTGAGGTTAATGGCAAGCTTGGTCATGGCGTGATGGCGAAAGATGTCATTTTATATGTGATTTCTAAATTCGGCGTCGATTTCGGTACGGGGCATATCATTGAGTATTGCGGGGAAGTTTTCTGGGATATGTCAATGGAAGAAAGAATGACGGTCTGCAATATGTCTATCGAAGGCGGGGCAAGAGCAGGGCTGGTAGCTCCTGATGAAACAACGTTCTCTTATTTGAAAGGTCGTAAATATTTGCCGAAAGGCGAAGAGTTCGAGCAATGTGTTCAGGACTGGAAGTCACTTTCCAGTGATGAGGATGCTGTTTATGACCAAGAAATCATTCTTGATGGCAGCCTGATTTCACCAATGGTCAGCTGGGGGACAAATCCTGGAATGGCTAGTGGCGTGGACGGAAAAGTACCTACTTTCGCAGAAGATATCATGGATCCTAAGGAACTGAATCGAGCCATTGAGTATATGGGCCTTGAGGAAGGGATGCCGATCACGGAAATTCCCGTACAACATGTATTCATAGGATCGTGTACCAATTCACGCATTGAGGACTTACGGCAAGCCGCAGAAATGATTGATGGCCAAACTGTTCATAAAGGGGTTCGGGCGATGGTCGTTCCTGGTTCACAAAGCGTCAAAAGGCAGGCGGAAGATGAAGGGTTGGATGAGATTTTCAAATCTGCAGGCTTTGAATGGCGCGAATCGGGCTGCAGCATGTGCCTGAGCATGAACCCTGACGTGGTTCCGGCCGGCGAGCATTGTGCCTCCACAAGCAATCGGAACTTCGAAGGCAGGCAAGGAGCTGGAGCAAGAACACACCTGGTTAGTCCGGCTATGGCTGCCGCGGCCGCCATTCATGGGAAATTTGTCGATATTAGGAATTTGAATAGAACTGAACAAGTCCAATAAGAATACGAATTAACCGGAGGTGCAGAAAATGGAACCCATTACTATATATAAAGGAAGAGCGGCGGCACTTGACCGTAAAAACGTGGATACGGACCAAATCATTCCAAAGCAATTTTTAAAAAGGATTGAGCGAAGCGGATTTGGCGAATTTTTATTCTATAACTGGCGTTTTGATGAAACTGGGAAGAAACGTCCAGATTTTGAGTTGAATCAGCCCCATAATCAAAACACGTCCATATTAATAGCAGGTGAAAATTTTGGCTGCGGATCGTCCCGTGAGCATGCCCCTTGGTCTTTGAAAGACTACGGGTTCGATATCATCATCGCTCCGTCTTATGCTGATATCTTTAAAAGTAATTGCATGAAAAATGGCATGGTCCCCATCGCTTTGACCCAGGCTGAAGTTAACTATTTAATGGAGAGAGTGTCGGCACCTGATTATGAGTTGACGATCGACCTTCCCAATCAGACATTGAAAGATGGTCAAGGGTTTGAAACGAGCTTTGAAATTCATCCATATTGGAAGGAAATGCTCGTCAAAGGCTGGGATGAAATTTCGATAACGCTTCAATATGATAAAGAGATTTCTGCCTATGAATCTCAAAAAAAGGCTGTATCGAGTATATAATAGAAAAAGGTCATTTCCCGTTCTCCTTTCTTATTTGAAAGGAAGCGGGATTTTTTTATCGCGGAAAGAAGGTAAGTCGTGCATCCGTCCATATAAATTTTTGTGTTTCCAGCTATTACATGCTAAACTGTTTCTCAAAAAGCGAACGGTGAGGCGGAAAATAGGATGGATGATGAGAACAACCAAAAGAAGGCCGGAGAAACAAAGATTATCGCCTTTCCAAATCTCGGTGAGAGGCTGATAGTAAAAGGACTGGATGAGCTTGGTAACAGGAACTTTAAAGCGGCTGCACAGCTTTTCAGCCAAGCCAGGGAGTATGAGCCCGAAAATGATGAAGTTTGCATGGGACTGGTGGTCTCACTAGTTGAACTTGAGTATTACCAGGAGTCAAAAGAGTTGTGTATAGAGATGCTGAATAAAGGCATTGGCGACTATTTTCAACTGATCAATATTTATTTGATGGTACTGCTGCAATTAGGCGAGCACCAGGAAATGGTCACGACGATCGAACTGCTATTTGAAGAAAACCAAATTCCCTTTGATAAAGAGGAACATTTCGAAAAGATGCTCCAGTTCAGTAAAAGGGCCCTTGAGGATAAAAAAGAAGAGAAAGAAAGCCAAAATCAACAGCTTTCAGAGGAAATGCAGGAGGATGAACTTTTTGAAGGGAAAACGGATAATGAAATGCTTATGGTCATTTCAAAACTCACGAATATCAATATTCGACCATTTATCCCTCAAATCGAAGAATTTCTACAAAATGATGAGGGGCATCCTTTCTTCAAAACGATGCTCCTTAACATCCTTATCGACCAGGAATATAACGAGGAAATGACGGTGAGGAAATTCAATCAATCGAAGTCGGTCATCCCAAGGGAATTGAAAAGTTTGAAGGAGACGGACTTCTATAAGAAGGTAACCGGACTGGCCGAAGAGGAAATCAGTCAGGATAATCCGAGCTTATATGAAATGGTCCATAGTTTGATTGAACGTCATTCTTTTTTATTGTTTCCTTTTGAACCAGGACCTGAAAGCTTGCCTGCATGGGCAGCTGCCTACCATGCCTTGGCGGAAGAGTACATGACCGGGGAAGTTTCCGTGAGGGACTTAGCGGACCTTTACCAGGCAGATGAGGAAAGCGTTGCGGATATTCTTTCCTATATAAAAGAAATTGAAGAAATTTCTTATCCTATTATTTAAGCTATTGCTGTTGTAACAGATTAATCCTGTGGTATAATGTAGTGGTTGTAATGTATAATTCGTCTAATTTTGACGATTTCCCCATTATTTTGGGGGTATATTTGAAGGATGACTTGTTAACACTTGCAAAGCATAATCATCCAATGCTTATTATTGAAGTATATAGATTTTTGGAGGGAAACACATGTCTGTAAAATGGGAAAAACAAGAAGGTAATCAAGGCGTACTAACAATTGAAGTTGACGCTGCAAAAGTAAACGAAGGTTTAGACGCAGCTTTCAAAAAAGTAGTGAAACAAGTAAATGTACCTGGCTTCCGTAAAGGTAAAATGCCACGTCAAATGTTCGAAAAAAAATTCGGCGTAGAATCTCTTTACCAAGATGCGCTTGATATCATTCTTCCAGATGCTTATGCAAATGCTGTCGAAGAAGCTGGAATTCAGCCTGTAGATCGTCCAGAAATCGACATCGAGAAAATGGAAAAAGGCGAAAACCTGATCTTCACTGCAACTGTAACAGTTAAGCCTGAAGTTAAATTGGGAGATTACAAAGGTGTTGAAGTTGAAAAATTCAATACTGAAGTAACTGACGAAGATGTTGAAAACGAATTGAAAACTTTACAAGAGCGTCAAGCTGAACTTGTCGTTAAAGAAGAAGGACAAGTTGCTGAAGGCGATACGGTTGTACTTGACTTTGAAGGATTCGTTGATGGTGAAGCATTCGAAGGCGGAGCTTCAGAAAACCATTCATTGGAAATCGGTTCAAACTCTTTCATCCCAGGATTCGAAGAGCAACTTGTCGGTCTTGAAACTGGCGCTGAAAAAGATATCGAAGTTTCATTCCCTGAAGAATACCATGCTGCTGAACTTGCAGGTAAACCAGCAGTATTCAAAGTGAAAATTCACGAAATCAAAACAAAACAACTTCCTGAGTTGGATGATGAGTTCGCGAAAGATGTCGACGACGAAGTGGAAACTTTGGCTGAACTTAAAGAAAAAACAAAGCATAAATTAGAGCATGACAAAAAACATGAAGAAGAAAACTTCATTCAAAACACTGTAATTGGTAAAGCTGTTGAAGGTGCAGAAATCGACGTTCCTGAAGCGATGATTTCAAACGAAGTTGACCGCATGATGAATGAGTTCTCTCAACGCATCCAATCTCAAGGTCTTAATTTGGAACTTTACTACCAATTCTCAGGTCAAGACGAAGAAGCTTTAAAAGCGCAAATGAAAGAAGAAGCTGAAGGACAAGTTCGTACGAGCCTGACTCTTGAAGCAATCGCAGAAGTTGAAAAACTTGAAGCGACTGACGAAGATGTAGAAGCTGAACTTGCACAAATGGCTACTATGTACAATATGGAAGTTGACGCGATCAAACAAGCTCTTGGAAACTTAGAAGGAATCAAAGGTGATCTTAAAATTAAGAAAGCAATTGACTTCTTGGTAGAAAACAGTAAAACAGTTGACGCAAAATAATTTTTATAAATAAGTAGATTTAAATATTTCCTTTAAAAAAACAAGGCGCGAGTAATCGTGCCTTGTTTTATACATATTGAGAATTAGTGTAAATTTAAAATATCGGTTATTTCCTGATTGATTTTTTTTGGATTTCGGTGTAGATTAGTTCTAATACCGCATATACATATTTATACAGCAAATCCTGCTTTTAAAAATCCAAAGTTTTGGGCATGCTGGTAAAGGGCAAATACATATTGATTGATTATTGTACTTATTTAACAACTCGGACCGTGAGCATTTTTGTTACTAAACTTCCAAGAACATGATAAAATGCAAAACATACTAGGGATTTTGGAATGTTTAAGCAGATGTGTACCTAGTTTTTTTATTTACGATTAGGTACCGCTATGTAATAGAGTTGGAAGAGTATTTAAAGGGGTGAACGTACATGTTTAAATTTAATGATGAAAAAGGACAGTTAAAATGTTCTTTTTGCGGTAAAACACAAGAACAAGTCCGTAAACTGGTTGCTGGTCCAGGTGTCTATATTTGTGACGAGTGTATAGAACTTTGTACGGAGATTGTCGAAGAAGAGCTGGGAACTGATGAAGAAGTAGAATTCAGAGATGTTCCTAAACCTATGGAAATCCGTGAAATTCTTGACGAATATGTGATTGGACAAGAACAGGCAAAGAAATCTTTGGCTGTAGCTGTTTATAACCATTATAAACGTATCAATTCCAATAGCAAAGTCGACGATGTTGAGCTTTCTAAAAGTAACATCGCCCTAATCGGACCGACGGGAAGCGGGAAAACCCTTCTTGCGCAAACATTGGCACGTTTACTGAATGTTCCTTTTGCCATTGCTGATGCCACTTCCTTGACGGAAGCTGGATATGTTGGGGAAGATGTTGAAAACATCCTTCTCAAATTAATCCAAGCAGCTGATTATGATGTGGAAAAAGCGGAAAAAGGCATCATTTATATTGATGAAATCGATAAAGTTGCCCGTAAATCGGAAAATCCTTCTATTACACGTGACGTGTCTGGTGAAGGTGTGCAACAAGCTTTATTGAAAATTCTTGAAGGAACGGTTGCAAGCGTTCCGCCTCAAGGTGGACGTAAACATCCACATCAGGAATTCATCCAAATCGATACGACCAATATTTTGTTCATCTGCGGCGGTGCCTTTGATGGCATCGAACCGATCATCAAACGCCGTCTTGGTCAAAAAGTCATTGGCTTTGGCTCTGACGTGAAAAAGGATGATATTGCAGAAAAAGAATTGCTTTCCAAAGTCCTTCCTGAAGACTTGCTTCGTTTCGGATTAATTCCGGAATTCATCGGACGTCTTCCGGTAATTGCGACTCTTGAGCAATTGGATGAAGCGGCTTTGATTGAAATCCTTACACAGCCAAAAAATGCCCTTGTTAAACAATATCAAAAATTACTTGAGCTTGACGATGTTGAATTGGAATTCGAACAGGAAGCGCTAAGTGAAATTGCTAAAAAGGCAATTGAACGCAAAACTGGTGCACGTGGTCTGCGCTCCATCATCGAAGGCATCATTCTTGAAGTGATGTTCGATCTGCCTTCACGTGATGATGTTGCAAAATGTGTAATCACAGGCAGCACGATTTCGAAAAATGAATCTCCAAAGCTCGTCCTTAAAGACGGCACAACCATCAAAGGACAAGAAAAGAAAACATCTGCTTGATTTATAAGGAAAAGAAAGGCTGCCAGTTAATTCTGGCAGTCTTTTTGTTTATAGACCAAAGTTGATTGTAACGGAAGGTACGAGACACCTGCGGGAATACGCGTACAAGGGAGACCCTGCAGGCGCAGAGCGCCGAGGGCGGACCGCCCGCGGAAGCGAGTGCCTGTAGTGGAAATCAACGTTAAAACCTCAAAAAAGTAGGGTAAAACCAGTTAATTTCGAGTTGTTTACAGTCTGAGACTGCCAGTTCATCCTGGCAGTCTTTTTCTTTTCCTTTTTTTCAAATTGTTGTTGTACAGGATAAAAACGCCAATTTTTCAACACGAATTTCTTGGATAATTTCGCCCTTCCAAAGGAGATACTAACAGAAATGACAAACTAGGAGAGTGCAGGAGGGAATACGATGAATTGGACAGGATTGGCGTTGTTTATCCAGCTGTTTTTTGGGATTATTATTGGATTGTATTTTTTGAACTTATTGAAAGGCCAGCGGACACAAAAAGTTTCCATTGACCGTGATTCACGTAAGGAGATGGACCAATTACGGAAGATGAGATCGATTTCGTTAACAGAACCATTGGCGGAAAAAGTTAGACCAAGCACATTTAATGAAATCATCGGTCAAGAAGATGGAATTAAATCTTTAAAAGCTGCTTTATGTGGGCCGAATCCCCAGCATGTGATAATTTACGGTCCTCCTGGGGTAGGGAAAACGGCAGCTGCCAGACTTGTTTTGGAAGAGGCGAAGAAAAATGGCAAGTCCCCTTTTAAGAATTCGGCCGTTTTTGTTGAATTGGACGCCACCACAGCTAGGTTCGATGAACGAGGGATTGCCGATCCGCTCATCGGTTCTGTGCACGATCCAATCTACCAAGGAGCCGGGGCAATGGGACAGGCAGGCATTCCGCAGCCAAAGCAGGGTGCAGTCAGCAATGCACATGGAGGCGTACTGTTCATAGATGAAATAGGGGAGCTGCATCCCATACAGATGAATAAACTGTTAAAGGTATTGGAGGATCGTAAGGTCTTTCTGGAAAGTGCCTATTATCAAGAGGAAAATCAAAATATTCCCACTCACATCCATGATATTTTTAAAAATGGACTGCCCGCTGACTTTCGGTTGATTGGAGCTACTACAAGAACACCAAATGAAATCGCGCCGGCGATACGTTCAAGATGCATAGAAGTGTTTTTCCGTGAACTGGACCGGGAAGAAATAATCGCCGTGGCCAAGAATGCCTCAGATAAAGTGGGGATCACCATCAGTGAAAAAGGCTTGCAATCGATTTCGGATTATGCCCGAAATGGCAGGGAAGCTGTCAACATGATTCAGACTCTTGCAGGAATATCAATTAATGAAAACAGGACCTTCATCAGGGAAGAAGATATAGATTGGATGGCCCATAGCAGCCAGCTGACCCAAAGAATGGACAGGAAAATAGAAGCGAATTCCAAAATAGGCCTTGTCAATGGTCTTGCAGTCTATGGTCCAAACAGCGGGGCATTGCTGGAAATTGAGGTTACGGTCATGGCTGCCTCTGATGAAAAAGGTTCGATAAACATCACCGGTATCGTTGAGGAAGAAAGTATCGGCGGCGGGAGTGGCAAATCGGTTCGACGCAAGAGCATGGCGAAAGGTTCGATTGAAAATGTCATTACGGTTTTACGTTCGATGGGGGTGCCTGCCGATCAATTCGATATCCATGTGAACTTTCCGGGCGGAAGTCCAGTGGATGGCCCTTCTGCAGGAATTGCAATGGCCACAGGCATATACTCGGCCATATATAAAATCCCTGTTGACCATACTATGGCGATGACTGGGGAAATAAGCATTCATGGTGGCGTTAAACCGATTGGCGGTGTCATTCCTAAAATCAAGGCGGCTAAACTTGCCGGGGCAAAAAAGGTAATCATCCCAGCCGAAAACATGCAGCCGCTTCTATCTGAAATCAAGGATATAGAAATCATTCCTGTTTCGAATGTGAAAGAAGTGCTGGATCAGGCACTGAAAAAAGAATTGATGTCGGAACAAATCCTCACAACCTTGGACCTATCAAAAAAAGAAAGTGTATAAAGGATATGCCCCGGCTAAAAATAGTACCGGGGCATTTTAAGGACCATATTGGCGTTCACGGCCACCCTGCCGTAAAAAATAAACACGCATTCAGGCGTGCTTTTTTATCTAATATTGGAGATAATAATAGCAGTCGAAACGTGTTAAGGTAAACGAATAGACACTTCTATATAAATAGGATAGAATTGTTAAAAGGTTGAGAACATGGGTAAATAGTTTACAACGACGATACTAAATAGATGGAGGTGTCAGGAAATGACTGATAAAGAAATCATCGTCCCCCTCCTGCCGCTTAGAGGACTGCTTGTATATCCAACAATGGTACTTCATTTAGATGTAGGCCGAGATAAATCGGTACAAGCCCTTGAGAAAGCAATGGTGGAAGACCATCTTATATTTTTGACGACACAACAAGATGTTTCGTTGGACGAACCAGGTGAAGAAGATTTATTTACAATGGGAACTTTAACAAAGGTAAAACAGATGTTGAAGCTTCCGAATGGTACAATCCGGGTGTTGGTGGAAGGGTTGAACCGCGCAGAAGTCATGGAATTTTACGATTATGAGACACATTATGGTGCCAAGATTAAAATATATGAAGACAGTGATGAAAAGGATGCTGAACATCAAGCATTAATGCGCACACTACTGGATTATTTTGAACAATACATAAAAATGTCCAAGAAAATAACCGGTGAAACGTTTTCGTCCACTTCGGATATTGAAGAGCCTGGGCGATTAGCGGATATAATCGCTTCCCATTTGCCTTTGAAATTGAAGGAGAAGCAAGAAGTGCTTGAGACCATTGATATGAAAGAGCGTCTTAGCCGTGTAATCGAGATCATTAATAACGAGAAAGAAGTTCTTTTTCTCGAGAAAAAGATCGGCCAGCGTGTTAAACGTTCGATGGAACGGACTCAAAAGGAATATTATTTACGAGAGCAAATGAAAGCGATCCAAAAGGAATTGGGCGATAAAGAAGGAAAAACAGGGGAAATTGAAGTCCTGAACGAAAAGATAGAAGAAGCGGATATGCCTGAGCATATCAAAGAAACGGCATTAAAGGAATTGGACCGTTATGAAAAAGTTCCTTCGAGCTCAGCCGAAAGTTCTGTCATCCGCAACTATATCGAATGGCTGATCTCTCTTCCTTGGACCAAAGCGACCAAAGATGACTTGAATATTCATAAAGCCGAAAAAATCCTGAACCGGGATCACCATGGTTTGGAAAAGGTGAAGGAGCGTGTGCTTGAATATTTGGCCGTGCAGCAATTGACCAAATCATTGAAGGGACCGATCCTTTGCTTGGTGGGACCGCCAGGAGTCGGGAAAACGAGCTTGGCTAAATCGATCGCTTCATCCCTGAATAGGAATTTCGTCCGTATATCTTTAGGTGGGGTGCGCGATGAATCAGAAATCCGCGGACATCGCCGCACATATGTAGGGGCAATGCCGGGACGGATCATTCAAGGCATGAAAAAAGCTGGTACGATCAATCCGGTCTTTTTACTGGACGAAGTGGATAAGATGTCCAATGACTTTAGGGGAGATCCATCTGCAGCGATGCTTGAGGTGCTCGATCCAGAGCAAAATCATAATTTCAGTGATCATTATATTGAAGAAACCTATGATCTTTCCAAAGTCATGTTCGTCGCAACGGCAAATAATTTGGGATCGATCCCTGGTCCGCTTCGTGATCGTATGGAAATCATTTCGATTGCAGGTTATACTGAGATAGAGAAACTTCATATAGCCAAGGATCACTTGCTGCCTAGACAGCTTGAAAACCATGGTTTATTGAAGACACAATTGCAAGTCCGTGAGGAAGCTCTTACAAAAATCATCCGTTACTATACTCGGGAAGCCGGTGTTCGGAGTCTGGAACGACAGCTTGCAGGCATCTGTCGGAAGACTGCAAAAATCATCGTGTCCGGAGATAAAAAGCGGGTCGTCATTGCTGAAAAGAATGTCGAGGAGTTTTTAGGGAAAACCATGTTCCATTATGGACAGGCGGAGGTCGAGAACCAAGTCGGTGTAGCAAATGGTTTAGCATACACGTCGGTAGGTGGCGATACGCTGCAAATCGAGGTTTCCTTATCACCAGGTAAAGGGAAGCTGATCCTGACAGGAAAGCTTGGCGATGTAATGAAAGAGTCAGCCCAGGCTGCTTTCAGTTTTGTCCGTTCAAAAACCGAGAAACTTCAGATTGATGCGAACTTCCATGAAAAATATGATATTCATATTCATGTCCCCGAAGGTGCGGTTCCAAAAGATGGCCCTTCTGCAGGCATCACGATTGCAACAGCGTTAATATCGGCCCTTACAAATAGGCCGATCAGAAAAGAGGTAGGCATGACAGGCGAAATTACATTACGCGGACGGGTTCTTCCGATCGGCGGGCTTAAAGAAAAATCTTTAGCGGCCCATCGCGCAGGACTTACGAAAATCATCATCCCGCAAAATAACGAAAAGGATATTGATGATATCCCGGAAAGTGTCCGTAAAGCATTAACATTTGTTCCAGTTTCACACGTCGATGAAGTCCTTGAGCATGCATTGGTAGGTGTGAACGAATGAAAGTAACAAGTTCAGATATTGTCATCAGTGCTGTGAAGCCTGAACAATATCCCAATACTCCAATACCGGAATTTGCCTTGGCAGGCCGTTCCAACGTTGGGAAGTCCAGTTTCATCAACAAAATGATCAATCGAAAAAACTTGGCGCGCACATCCTCTAAACCGGGTAAGACGCAGACCTTGAATTTTTATATCATAAATGAAGCACTCCATTTTGTGGATGTACCGGGTTATGGTTATGCAAAGGTATCCAAGACGGAGCGTGATGCTTGGGGGAAGATGATCGAAACGTACTTCACTTCCCGTGACCAGCTCCGCGCTGCGCTTCTGATCGTCGATTTGCGTCATCCGCCGACAAAGGATGATATCGCAATGTATGAATTCCTGAAGCATTATGACCTGCCCCGGATCGTCATTGCCACCAAAGCGGATAAAATTCCAAAAGGCAAATGGCAGAAACACTTGAAAATCACGCGCCAAACGTTAAATATGGAAAAAGAAGATGAATTGCTTCTATTCTCTGGTGAAACAGGTGAAGGTAAGGAACAAGCATGGGGCGTCCTTAAGAAATATATGTAAAAGAAAAGGGTATTCCGCATCTGGAATACCCTTTTTCATTATGGAATCGAAAATCGTCACTTTTTTCGAACCAAAAAATAAATGCCGATCGCCATCAAGGCAAAGGGCCAAAACCTTTCGATGTTCGCGGTGGTTGTTTCAACAATCCCGAAAGACGTTGTGATTTTATCATAGAATAAGAATGTGATCGAGACGATGAATATGACCATTCCGTGAAACATTCCAGAATTTGTTTTACGTGCCCGGAGAATAAAACCCAGTGAGATGATTAAAATAAAGATACCTATATCATCCGGCCAAATCTCCAGGTTCTCGGCGATGTGGAAGTGAGCCCCGAACCCAAGTAAGATGACGCCTGGCAGGATGGACTCATATTCATTACCGCTATATGCCTGAATCAGGAAGGCGGCACCGACAATACATAATAAAGTGGGCCAGCTAAAAAAGCCCGGAAAGATTTCGATTTGGGAATGTTCAAGAAAAAAATAGAGCCCGAAACCGATTAAAACGATTCCTGGGAAAATACGATGCGTTTTCATTTTATCCTCCTATGCAATTCGATTACTTGAAGTTTTTTGCCATTTTTGATATGGTACTTTTGTACACAATGTCGAAATATGTATGTAACTTTACAAATCCCGCTTAGACACCTTTTGTAGCATTGAGGCGTTTTGGCTGTCTTTTCATGGTAGCATACGTTTTCATAAACTGTTCATATTATTTGCGTGAATCCATTTTAGTACATGGTATAATTAATTTACATGAAAAATTTTGGGGGTGCAAAACAAAAGGATGCATATTCTAGCGGTTGGTATAAATTACAAAACTGCCCCTGTAGAAATTCGGGAAAAACTATCGTTTAACGAAGCCGAACTTGCCGAGGCAATGAAAGCTCTTAAAAATAAAAAAAGCATCTTGGAAAATATTATTATTTCAACATGTAACAGGACGGAAATCTATGCGGTCGGGGACCAGCTTCATACAAGCAGGTATTATATCAAGGAATTTCTTTCGGAATGGTTTAACATCGATAAAGAAGAATTTTCTAAATATCTGTTCATTTATGAAGGCGATGGGGCTGTCGAGCATTTATTTTCAGTTACCTGCGGCTTGAATTCCATGATACTGGGAGAAACTCAGATTTTGGGACAAGTACGTTCAAGCTATTTGTTAGGGCAGAAGGAAGATACGATCGGTACCGTTTTTAACCATCTCTTCAAGCAAGCCCTTACATTAGCTAAAAAAGCTCATTCGGAAACCGAAATCAATACCAATGCCGTTTCCGTCAGCTATGCGGCAGTCGAGCTTGCAAAAAAAATCTTCGGAGGCCTGAACGGCAAGAATGTCTTGATTCTTGGGGCCGGTAAGATGGGTGAGCTGGCCATTCAAAATCTGCATAGCAATGGCGCCGACAGCATTACGGTCATTAACCGCACCTTTCAGAAAGCGGTCGACCTGGCTGAGAGATTCAATGGTACGGCCAAACAGCTGCAAGAGCTTCAATGCGCTTTAGTGGATACCGATATCCTGATTACTTCCACTGGTGCAAAAGATCTTCTTGTAACAAAAGAAATGATGTCATTCGTCAATAAGCTTCGTAAGGGCCGTCCTATTTTCATGGTCGATATCGCAGTGCCGCGTGACCTCGATCCAACATTGGCCGAGCTGGAAAATGTCTTCTTGTATGACATTGACGATCTGGAAGGGATCGTGCAAGCCAATATCGAAGAACGTAAAAAAGCTGCCGAGAAAATAGAAATGATGATCGAATCAGAAATCGTGGATTTCAACCAGTGGATTAATTTACTTGGTGTGGTTCCCGTCATTTCCTCTTTACGGGAAAAATCCCTATCGATACAAAGGGAAACGATGGAAAGCATCGAAAGAAAGCTTCCGCATTTGAGCGAACGTGACAAAAAAGTCCTGAACAAGCATACGAAAAGCATCATCAACCAAATGCTGAAGGATCCGATACTTTATGCAAAAGAACTGGCAGATGAGCCGAATGCAAAAGAGCAATTAAATAATTTCGTGAAAATCTTCCATTTAGAGGAATTGATTGAAGACCAGCTGGTTGCGGATGAAAAAGAACGGAACAGCTCCAAGTCATCCCTATTGAATCCAGTTCCTGTCCAGTAATGAGGTAGATATGGAATTACTAATGACAAGATTGCATGAAGCCACTGTTTTGCTGTATGCCATCAGTATGCTTTTATATTTTATTGATTTCCTTAATAATAACCAGAAGGCGAACAGGGTCGCCTTCTGGTTGCTTTCTATTGTTTGGGTGCTGCAAACAATTTTTTTGTTTCTGTATGTGTTGAAAACGGGAAGGTTCCCGGTATTGACGATTTTTGAAGGCCTATATTTTTATGCATGGGTCCTCATATCGCTATCCTTGATCATTAACCGATTGCTAAGAGTCGATTTTACGGTCTTTTTTACGAATGTATTAGGTTTCATGGTTATGGCCATCCATACCTTTGCACCTGTTCAGATAGAATCTCAAGTGCTTGCACAGCGCCTGGTTTCAGAGCTATTGCTCATACATATCACTTTTGCGATCCTATCATATGGGGCATTCACGCTTTCTTTCGTTTTTTCACTTCTATACTTAATTCAATATGATTTATTAAAACGGAAGAAGTGGGGAAAACGCCTGCTTCGACTTGGCGATTTAACAAAGCTCGAGCATATGTCCTATGTCCTCGCAGTTATAGGTGTTCCATTATTAGTGGTCTCCCTCATCCTGGGGATTCAATGGGCTTATATAAAAGTCCCTGGGGTATCCTGGCTGGACATGAAGATCATCGGCTCATTTATTTTGCTTATTGCTTACAGTGTGTTTTTATACTTGAAAATTCGGAAACAAATGTATGGAAGGACGCTAGCCTTTCTGAATATTGGATCTTTCATGATTGTGTTAATTAACTTTTTCCTTTTCGGAAGCCTTTCAACATTCCACTTTTGGAATACATAGGAGGAAACTATGAGAAAAATAATTGTCGGATCAAGACGTAGTAAATTAGCGATCACCCAAACGAACTGGGTTATCGATCAACTTAAAGGACTTGGGGTCCCATACGAGTTCGAAGTGAAGGAAATTGTCACAAAGGGTGACCAAATCCTTGATGTAACACTTTCCAAGGTCGGCGGAAAGGGCTTATTCGTTAAAGAAATCGAACAAGCGATGCTGGATAAAGAAATTGATATGGCCGTACATAGTATGAAGGATATGCCGGCAGTGCTGCCTCCAGGTTTGACGATTGGCTGCATACCACCGAGGGAGGACCATCGGGATGCTTTGATATCTAAGAACCATGAAACCCTTTCCGAACTGAAGCCCGGTTCCATCATAGGTACTAGCAGCTTGCGGCGTGGCGCGCAAATTTTGGCTAGAAGGCCGGACCTTGAAATCAAATGGATTCGCGGAAATATCGATACCCGTCTGAATAAGCTGAAAAGTGAAGATTATGATGCTATCATTTTAGCGGCAGCCGGACTATCAAGAATGGGTTGGGAGCAGGACATCGTAACGCAATTTTTAGATGAAGATATTTGCATTCCGGCAGTGGGACAAGGAGCTCTTTCCATTGAATGCCGTGAAGACGACAAAGAACTGCTGGCGGAACTTGCGAAGTTGACATGTGAAAAAACGAAAAGAACGGTTGAAGCGGAACGTGCCTTTTTGGATAAAATGGAAGGCGGATGCCAGGTGCCGATTGCCGGTTTTGCGGTGGCAAAAGATAATGGGTCCGTTTCCTTGACGGCTTTGGTCGCTGCTCCGGATGGAAAGGTGATATATAAAGAAATGGTTGAAGGTGCTGATCCAGAGGCGGTTGGGCATGCTGCTGCCAAACAGATTAGCGAAATGGGCGGTAAAGAATTGATCGATCGCGTTAAAGAAGAGCTTGATCAGTAATGAACCCAGTTCAACCTCTTAAGGATTATCAGGTATTGATCACCAGAGGGAAAGGACAGGCAGATGGTTTAAAAGAGTCGATCGAAAAAAATGGCGGAACGCCGCTTCTTGTGCCATTGCTTGAGTTCACTCTTCCAGATCATATGGAAGATGTGCAACAGCGGTTTGAAGAGTTGCTTACATATGACTGGATCATTCTGACCAGTCAAAATGGGGTGGATTTCTTCTTTAAGCTTCTTGGAAACCAGCCTTTGAAGCTTCCGAAAATAGCCGTAATCGGCTCCAAAACAGAAGCGGCCCTGAAACGGCATGGTTATAGGGCGGATTTCGTTCCAGCTCAGTTTGTTGCCGAAGGGTTCGTGGCGGAGTTCAATACCCTGCTTGATCCGGGTGCCCGCGTGTTGCTGGCAAAAGGAAATCTCGCAAGGGCGGTTATAGCGGAGGCGATCAATGAAGCTGGAGCAATCTGTGATGAAGTGATTATTTATCATACAGTGCTTCCTCGAAGCAGTGAAAAAAAGCTGGTTCAGCTTATAAAGAACCATGAAATCGACATCATGACCTTTACGAGTTCATCGACGGTCAATCATTTTTTACAGATCATGAAAAGCCATGAATTGGATACATACATAGACCGGATCATCATCGCCTGCATCGGGCCGATTGCCGCTAAAACGGCTGAAAAACATGGGCTATCCGTCGATGTCTGTCCAGATGTTTATACGACGGATGCCATGGTTGCGGAGATAATACGCTTTATCTTGAAAAGAAATAAAAAGGGAGGAACTTTCAAATGAAAAACATTCCATTCAATCGCCACCGTCGCTTGCGTGCAAGTGCTGGCATGAGGGCTTTAGTTCGTGAAACACAATTGCATAAAGAGGATTTAATTTATCCGATCTTCGTCATCGACGGAAAAAATGTGAAAAATGAAATCAACTCCATGCCAGGTATCTATCAGCTATCCATGGATAATCTGGGGGCCGAAATGGATGAAGTCGTGAGTCTGGGCATTAAATCAGTCATTTTATTCGGTGTCCCTTTTGATCATGATAAAGACGAACAGGGAACAGGGGCATTTCATCACAACGGACTTGTGCAAGAGGCCACCCGCTTTATTAAAAAACAATATCCTGAAGTTATTGTCATAGCGGACACCTGCCTTTGCGAGTATACAAGCCATGGCCATTGCGGGGTCGTTGAAGGGGAAAAAATCCTTAATGACGCTTCTCTTGACCTGCTTGCCAAAACGGCAATCAGCCAGGCTGAGGCCGGCGCAGATATCATTGCGCCTTCCAATATGATGGACGGTTTCGTTGCGGCCATCCGTGCAGGTCTGGATGAAGCGGGTTATGAAGATATTCCGATCATGTCCTATGCGGTGAAATATGCTTCGGCTTTTTACGGCCCATTCCGTGATGCTGCGAATGGTGCGCCACAATTTGGCGACAGGAAAACTTACCAAATGGATCCCGCCAATCGCCTTGAAGCGTTTCGTGAAGCTGAATCCGATGTTGCTGAAGGTGCGGACTTCCTAATCGTGAAACCAGCCCTTTCCTACATGGACATCATCAGGGACGTTAAGAATAACTTTAATCTTCCGATCGTTTCCTATAATGTCAGCGGTGAATATTCAATGGTCAAAGCTGCTGCCCAAAACGGCTGGATTGATGAAAAAGCGATAGTGATGGAAATGCTGACAGGCTTGAAACGCGCAGGTTCCGACTTGATCATTACGTATTTTTCAAAAGAGGTAGCACGCTGGATAAACGAAGATAATCAATGATAAAAAAATATAACCTGTAATGGAAAAAGGGGATTGAATCATGCGGTCATATGAAAAATCGAAAAAAGCGTTTGCCGAAGCAAAAAATTTGATGCCAGGCGGCGTGAACAGCCCGGTACGTGCCTTCAAATCTGTGGACATGGATCCCATTTTCATGGAGCGTGGAAAAGGCTCGAAAATGTATGATATCGATGGAAATGAATATATCGACTATGTTCTTTCATGGGGACCGCTCATCCTGGGTCACACGAATGACCGTGTCGTGGAATCATTGAAAAAAGTAGCGGAGTCAGGTACAAGCTTTGGAACCTCTACACTGATTGAGAATGAACTGGCCAAGTTGGTCATGGAACGGGTGCCTTCGATTGAAATGATCCGGATGGTATCATCAGGAACCGAAGCGACGATGAGTGCGCTAAGGCTGGCACGAGGCATAACAGGCCGTGATAAAATCCTGAAATTCGAAGGTTCCTATCATGGCCATGGCGATTCATTGCTGATCAAAGCGGGTTCCGGCGTTGCAACATTAGGTTTACCGGATAGCCCTGGTGTACCGGAAGGCATTGCAAAAAATACGATTACCGTAGCATATAATGATCTTGCTGCAACCAAATATGCGTTTGAACAATTTGGCGAAGACATCGCCTGTATCATCGTAGAACCTGTTGCAGGGAACATGGGCGTGGTTCCGCCACAACCTGGTTTCCTCGAAGGCTTACGTGAAGTGACGACCCAATACGGAGCTCTATTGATCCTTGACGAAGTCATGACAGGGTTCCGTGTCGGCTATAATTGTGCACAAGGCTATTTTGGCATCGTACCTGACCTGACTTGCCTTGGGAAAGTAATTGGCGGCGGCTTGCCTGTCGGAGCATTCGGAGGCAAGCGCGAATTCATGGAACAAATTGCCCCGAGTGGGACAATCTATCAAGCGGGAACATTGTCTGGTAACCCTCTTGCCATGACGGCCGGCCTTGAAACGCTGAGCCAATTGACTCCAGAATCTTATGATGAGTTCACCCGAAAAGGGGATATGCTCGAAAAAGGAATTGGAGCGGCAGCGGATAAGTACGGTGTTCCCCATACATTCAACCGTGCCGGCTCCATGATTGGACTTTTCTTTACTAATGAAGATGTCATAAACTATGATACAGCGAAAACATCCGATTTAGAGTTCTTTGCTTCCTACTTTAGGGAAATGGCGAATCAAGGCATCTACTTGCCGCCGTCACAGTTTGAAGGGTTATTCCTTTCCACTGCACATAGTGATGAAGATATCGAAAAAACCATTGCAGCGGCAGAACAGGCTTTTGCCAAATTAAAAAAATGATTCAAGGCTTCATGAGCTACCGCGATATTCGATAATGATAAATTTGAACTGGCTACCATTTTTCCAAAAACTTTTGGAGAAAGGCAGCCAGTTTTTTTGAATTCAATCCGTATGTGTAAGAACCGTATTTAATTGGAGGTAGGTCGAAATAATTGGTAGAAAGCAAAATTAATAGGCCGTTGCGAATTAATATGGCGGTAGGTCGAGTCGGATTTTTCAAGCTGAATGTTATTCCCGCTTTATTTTAGCCTGAAAATTGAACCTCCTTCTTTTAAAAGGTTCAGGGAATACCTAAGGAGTGCTGCAAATGAAATTAAGGAATAAACAGCTTCCTGTCTTCATAGATTGATATTGGTATAGGTACCGTTTCATGAAGCTGAAAGGAGGAGTTGTCTTGTCGCAAGAAAATGAATCGTATTTACGATTTTCTTTAGAGGAATCCGTTTGGTTCCAGAAGGGACAGGAAGTGGCTGAGCTATACTCGATTTCCCTTGATCCAAATGTGTCGATTCAAGAAAGTGATCAATATGTTTTTATACGAGGCTCGTTAGATTTAAGCGGTGAATACAAAGACTCGCAAAATGGTGAAGAAGAGGAGTTTTCGCAGACCTTTTTGCCAAAAGCGGTTCAAAAGGTCGAGAGGCATCCCAATGGACTTAATGAGTTCACACACCGTTTTCCGGTTGATATAACGATTCCGAATAATCGGATTGCCTCTTTGGATGAGGTCGATGTCTCGATTCAAAGCTTTGACTATGCCATGCCAGAGCATAACTGCCTGAAATTGCAGGCGGACCTTTTGATAACCGGAATCTATAATGATTCATATGTGGAAGAACGGTTTGATACTGAGCAGGAAGTTGGGGAAACGGAGGATCAGGAAGAAACGGATGGGGAAAATGAGTCATATATTCCTTATGCAGCTGCAGTGCCGCCAATCCCGGATTTTCAGCCCGTTTTCCGTGATGAGGAGGAAGAAGAGTTATACGCGCCTTTTACTGCAGAGTCAAAACGGGTTTCTGAAGCAAATGAAGAAGAAGAAGAGGAACCGATTTATTTAAGCGATCAGCATAATGCTCCCGTTTTTGAAATTCCCGTTTCACCATATCCTGAAGAGGAGGAATGGGAAACGGAAGTGCATAGACAGGAAGAAGTCGAAGCTGTAGAGGAAGAAGTAATTGGTGATCCGCCTGACTCCACGGAAAAGGTACCTTTCATGGGAGAGGCAAAATTGGAGGAAGAACCAAGCAGGCAGGATTCCTTGGAGATTCCTAGAGTGACATTTATAGAAGAAGAACCAAGTCAAGCAACCAATCATCAAAGTAGCCCAGTTTCAAATGTAGAAACCGAGGATGTCATCCGGCAGGAAGACGATGCCGTTGCAGCGGGTCCTATCCTTAATGAGAATGTGAAGGTGGAGCAGGAAGAGGAATCCAATTCGTCCATAAGCGATCTATTCAAAAAGAGGGAAAGGCCTGCGCCTCCGGCTAAGGAGGGTAAGAATTTCAAAGGCAGGAAACAAGCAGCGGAACGTGATGAAAAAGAAATGGCCGATCAGGATGAAAAGCAGCTTTCCATCATGGATTTATTCGGACGGAAACAAGAAGAAGAACTGGTAAGGATGAAGGTTTGCATTGTTCAGCAAGGGGAAACGCTTGATGACTTGGCTCAGCGATATGATGTTACGGTTCAATCGATACTTTTCAGCAATGAATTGGAGTCGAATCAGAACGTCCATGAAGGGCAAGTCATTTATATACCGAAGGCGGTTGCGTATAAGAATTGACCGGGACAGAGAGCAGGGCATATGCTCTGCTCCTGTTTTTTAAATGCTAGAGGAATCGGATTGTTTAGTTTTTTTAGAGAAAGTGAGTGAGTCTCGTGAGGGAAAACGAGAATCAGCAGCCTGCCAATCGGGATCGGGACACGGAGACCGTATTGAAGGAATATGCCATGTATGTACAATATATTGAGGACTTTGGGCGTGTAAAAAAAGTATACAGTGATCGCGGTACATTTGCCTTGAAATCCATGTTACCGCATAACGGCATTGATTTTATCAAAAATGTTCAAAAACTGTATCATCGCGGCTATAATCGAATCGTTCCCATTTATCAAACGATGGATCAGCGTTACGCCGTTCTTCATAATGGACGTTTGTATTACCTGATGCCCTGGCTCAATGATGAAAGGGACGGGGAGCGCGATGAAAAGCATAAGCAATTGTTCAGGGAGCTTGCTCGGATGCATACACTTTCCGTTAAGGAAATACAAGTGGATATTGAGGAACGGGAAGCCCATTATGAGCGGACGCTTGATGCCTGGAATAACGAAAAGGAATTTATAGAAGAGTATATTGTCAGCTGTGAAAAGAAGTGGTATATGTCTCCATTCGAACTGACGGTTTGTTCTTTCTACACTGATATTTCACAGGCGCTGAAGTACTCGATCAAGAAGTTTGAAACCTGGTATGAAAAAACGAAGGATAGTGAAAAGGTTCGAACCGTGGTAACGCACGGAAAGGTTTCTTTGAAGCATTTCGTTTATGATGAGCGGGGATATGGCTACTTCATCAATTTTGAGAATTCGAATACGGCTCCGCCGCATTTCGATTTACTGCCATTTCTCGTTAAATCGGCCAGGACCTATCCTGTCCAATGCGATGACTGTGTTGACTGGCTATATAACTATTTTCGTTATTTTCCGTTAAAAGAAGAAGAATTACTGCTCATGCAAAGTTATCTGGCATTCCCTGGATCAGCTTTGGAATTAGTGAAGGGTTATTCCGATGGCAGGGGCCATCGTTCAGAGCTTGATAATGTTACTCAACTGCAGCGGCAATTTTGGCTATTGAAAAATATTGAATATATGGTGATGAGAATCGAAGAAATCGAACAGAAGAAAAAGGCCGCTGCCGAGGCTGCCAAAGAAGAACAATCACCCCCAAGCTAAATATACATGATTGGATCATCTCCAGTCATGTATATTTTTTTGCTGTAAGGGAATAATTAAATCCATTCGAAATACAAAGACATGGCCAGGAAAATAAACGCGATAAGCAGGAGCATATCGAAGAAAGTCGGGAAAATCAGCGTACGTAATCCTTGGAATACGATAAAGGGGACGATGAACTGCTGGCAGACACCGCGGAATTTTTTCACCCAAGGCGGTAAAGTATAGGGAGTATATCTTCGCTTCATATTATTACCTTCCTTTTTAGGACTTCTTATATTCTATGGGTGGGCAGTGAAAAAGGTGAAACAGCCGTCACATTCACTGTTCCTGGAGGATAAAATAAAGAAAATGAACATGAATGCATCAAATGGGATGATTCCTGAGAAAGTAAGCGAAAAGATGATTGACTGGAGCCCCATGTTTTTTGTACTATATACTATATGCATTCAATGTTTTTACATATGAATATAAATCAATGCAAAGACCGGAAATAGTAAGATGAAATGCACTTTTCAGAGAGGAAACCAAATTGGTGCGAGGTTTCCAGGCAGCAGCATCCGAAGTCGTCCGCGAGCAGTCTTCGTGAACTTCTTAGTAGCGAAGGCCGGTGAAGAGCCGTTATCCGATTTGAGAGCCGAAAGGGATTTTTTTCTTTTTCGGAAAAAAGGTGGCACCGCGAACAACTTCCTTCGTCCTTTTGTGATGATGGAAGTTTTTTTTATGCCCAAAAGGAGGAAATGATATGGAAGAGAACCAAATTTCAATGCCGACTAAATATGATCCGCAGACGATAGAGAAAGGCCGCTACAAATGGTGGCTTGATGGAAAGTTTTTCGAAACGACAGGTGACGATAAAAAAGAACCATATACGATTGTCATCCCGCCGCCTAACGTTACAGGTAAGCTGCATCTTGGCCACGCTTGGGATACGACACTTCAAGATATATTGACACGCATGAAAAGGATGCAGGGCTATGATGTTTTATGGTTACCAGGCATGGACCATGCCGGTATCGCCACTCAAGCGAAAGTAGAACAGAAACTTCGTGCGGATGGCGTGAGCCGTTATGACCTTGGGCGTGAAAAATTCGTGGAAGAGACATGGAAATGGAAAGAGGAATATGCGAGCCATATCCGTGAACAATGGTCAAAGCTAGGTCTTGGACTTGATTATACACGTGAACGTTTCACTCTGGATGAAGGGCTTTCAAAAGCAGTACGCGAAGTGTTCGTTTCGCTTTATAACAAGGGCTTGATTTATCGCGGCGAATACATCATCAACTGGGATCCATCAACGAAAACGGCGTTATCCGATATCGAGGTTATTTACAAAGATGTGCAGGGCGCATTTTACCATATGAAATATCCATTGGTTGACGGATCGGGTGAAATTGAAATTGCCACCACCCGTCCAGAAACGATGCTTGGCGATACTGCTGTTGCTGTACACCCTGAAGATGACCGTTATAAACACTTGATCGGCAAAAAGGTCCGCTTGCCAATTACAGGCCGGGAAATCCCGATTGTCGGTGATGATTATGTCGATATGGAATTCGGTTCAGGCGCGGTCAAAATTACTCCTGCTCATGACCCGAATGACTTCGAAATCGGGAACCGTCACGATTTGGAGCGCATCCTTGTCATGCATGAAGATGGCTCGATGAATGAAAAGGCCGGTAAATATGAAGGCATGGACCGTTTTGAATGCCGTAAGCAAATCGTCAAGGACCTTCAGGAAGAAGGAGTACTCTTCAAAATCGAAGATCACCTTCACTCAGTAGGCCATTCAGAGAGAAGCGGTGCTGTTGTTGAACCATATCTTTCGACGCAATGGTTCGTTAAAATGCAGCCGCTGGCTGATGCTTCCGTTGAGCTTCAAAAAGGAACCGATGAGGAAAAAGTTCATTTCGTACCGGACCGTTTCGAGAAAACGTACCTGCATTGGATGGAAAATATCCGCGACTGGTGCATTTCCCGTCAGCTTTGGTGGGGTCACCGGATTCCCGCCTGGTACCATAAAGAAACAGGTGAAGTGTATGTAGGTCATGAAGAGCCTGCGGACGCTGAAAACTGGGAACAAGATACAGATGTCCTTGATACATGGTTCAGCTCGGCATTATGGCCGTTCTCGACTATGGGCTGGCCTGACAAGGACAGTGTCGATTTCCAACGTTACTATCCAACCGGGGCACTTGTGACAGGCTATGATATTATTTTCTTCTGGGTATCGAGGATGATTTTCCAAGCTCTTGAGTTCACAGGTGAACGACCATTTGAAGATGTGCTGATCCACGGTCTGGTTCGTGACGAACAGGGGCGCAAGATGAGTAAATCGCTTGGCAATGGTGTCGATCCGATGGATGTCATCGATCAATACGGTGCCGATTCCCTGCGTTACTTCTTATCTACGGGCAGCTCGCCAGGCCAGGACCTCCGTTATAGTACGGAAAAAGTCGAAGCAGTTTGGAATTTCTCCAATAAGATTTGGAACGCATCCCGTTTTGCTTTGATGAACATGAATGGCATGACGTATGACGAAATCGATTTAAGTGGTGAGAAGTCTGTGGCCGATAAGTGGATCTTGACGCGTTTGAATGAAACGATTTCCAACGTAACCAGACTTGCGGACCGTTATGAGTTTGGTGAAGTGGGCCGTGTGCTATACAACTTCATTTGGGATGACTTCTGTGACTGGTATATTGAAATGGCGAAGCTTCCGCTATATGGAGAAGACGAAGCGGCTAAGAAAACGACGCGCTCGATCTTGGCGTATGTACTGGATAATACAATGAGATTGTTACACCCGTTCATGCCGTTCATTACCGAAGAAATCTGGCAGAACCTACCGCATCAAGGTGAGTCCATCACTGTTGCCGCTTGGCCGGAAGTGAATGAAGAGTTGACAGATACAGCTGCAGCCGAGGAAATGAAGCTGCTTGTTGAAATCATCCGCTCCGTCCGTAATATCCGTGCTGAGGTGAACACACCGCTAAGCAAAAAAATCAATTTGATTTTAAAAGCGAAAGATGAGGCCATCTTAGCGACATTACAGAAAAACAGCAGCTATATCGAGCGTTTCTGTAATCCTGAACAATTGACGATCGGAATCGAAGTCGAAGAGCCTGCTCAAGCCATGACAGCTGTCGTAACTGGTGTAGAACTAATCCTTCCGCTTACAGGACTGATCAATATTGACGAAGAAGTGAAACGTCTTGAAAAAGAACTCGACAAACTTAATAAAGAAGTTGAGCGTGTACAGAAGAAATTAGGCAACGAGGGCTTCGTTAAAAAGGCGCCGGCAAGCGTCATCGAAGAAGAACGTGCCAAGGAAAAAGACTATAGCGAAAAACGCGACTCTGTAATCCACAGGATCAGCGAACTGAAACAACTGTAAAACAAAAGGATGAACCAGCTTGAAGCCGGTTCATCCTTTTTCTGTTTAAAAGCTATTTAAGAAGAGGATATGCTTTCTTTTATGAATGTAAGGTACTCCCATACGATATTCATATCACTTAGTGCACTTAGTGTCCGGCTCCCGACGACATCCTCAATTTCGTTCAGCATGAGGCTGCCATCTTCGGCAAATATGAAATCGATACCGACCAGGCCGAAATCAAATGACCTCATTACTCTTTCAACAAGGGCTAATTCAGCTGCAGTCAGCTCATATAGCGAAGCCGATCCGCCCAGCGTATAATTTGCCTTGAAACTGGAAGCGGATTCCCTGAGTACAGCAGCCTTCACTTTATTACCAACCACAAAAACGCGGATATCCCTACCGAATAAGCCAGGTTTTTGGACTATCCAATTCCCATCATTCAGTTGGGCAAGATCATCGGCATGCTCGATTAGAAATACTTGTTTCCCGCCGCGGCCGCTAGTTTCTTTAGCAATGAAAGGGAGCTCCATGTCATTGGCACTCGGCTTTCCGTTACAATAAACGGTATCGGCCATTGGAATCCCCAGCGAGGACAAATATTGATGCGTCTTTGCTTTGTCATTCGCGATTTCCGATACGAAGGAGGAGTTAAAGCAAGCAATCCCCAATTGCTCAAGTTGCTTTGTAAAAAAAGGATCGATGGTCCGGACGATGGCAAAGTCCGGCAATGAAATTGGCTGCATCTCATGTTCAACATATAACTTGTTGAAACGATGACCGATCCTAAGGTCTTCCCGAAAGTGAAAGTGTAAATCAAGATCAAGCTTACTGGCTTCGTCAAGCATCCAATCTATGTATCCTTTATTTTTCAAGGCATCCTCACGGTTATAAATCAACCAGCCTGCTTGTTTTTTCATCAGATGCACTTCCTTTTCCTAATTCTTTCAAGATATGATCGAACATGCTATCGGCGATGTTGATGCCTGTACATTCATAAATGTTCAATAAATGCGAATTTGAATTCACTTCGCACAAAAGCGGACCTTCTTCACCAAACAGCAAATCGACGCCAGCGAAGTCGGCACCCAGAATTTGCGCACATCGAATGGCAAGTTGTGCTTCTTCACTGGTGGGGATATATGGTGCAGCCTGCCCCCCGGCAGTCATATTAGCTCGGAAGTCCTGCTCGGAATGACGTTGCATCGCTGCTATGACTTGATTGCCCACGACATTCACGCGAATATCCCGACCTTTACTGTGCTCGATGAATTCCTGGATGATAAATGGTTTGTGGCCAAGATCACGGATCGTCTTTAGTAACTCATCCTCTGTTTGGATTAAATATACTTGTTCCCCAAAAGAACCGTAAGCTTCCTTAACGATAAGAGGATACCCGAGTTCATTGCCGATTTGGATAAAAGCATCCATATTGACCCTTTCAATCCCTTCGTACGTAAAAGGGGGAAATATGGTTTTCGGCATCGGTATCCCATGCCCTGTTAAGGCTTGATGTGTTTTTGCTTTGCTGTCGCATATATCGATTGCTGCACTGCTGTTATATACGGGGATGCCGAGCAATTCCAAATGGCGCGCCAAATGAATGTCTTTATCCATGAACAGAACAAAATCCGGCAGCTTATCAAAGGTTCCTTTAAGCAGCGGCACTCCTTTTTCGATTATGGGCATGAGATCTGAATTGCGGATAAGGGTTGCCATGATATCTTTTCTTTCAGCCGCCTCTTTAATGAACAAAGCTAAACTGGAAAACTTATCATGCTGTAAATAGCCGTTGACGACAATCCAACAGCGGAAATCTGAAGGTTTCATGGTAAAACACTACCTTTCATCTAGGTTAATCGTTCATATATTGATAAAATAATCTTAACGCATAAGAGCGGTATAAAGAAAGAGGAGGCTTCACGATAATGGTTACAACCATGAAAGAAATCAATCAATTTTTTGAACGGCGCCAAGTTCAATTGGGCATGAATTTTGGCCTGTCACGGATGGAAACTTTGTTAACTGAATTAGGCGACCCGCACAAGGAGCTAAAGTATATTCACATTGCAGGGTCCAACGGGAAAGGATCGACACTGCAATATATTAAAGAAATTC
This sequence comes from Peribacillus sp. TE19612, assembly GCF_056279465.1. Classification (NCBI taxonomy): domain Bacteria; kingdom Bacillati; phylum Bacillota; class Bacilli; order Caryophanales; family Bacillaceae; genus Peribacillus; species Peribacillus sp. TE19612. Next base: position 153,184 of record NZ_JBWCCL010000002.1, read on the forward strand.
TGCTTGCCCAAGGGATTCGGGTCGCTTCCTTCACATCTCCTTATTTAATACGGATGAATGAACAGCTGAAGGTGAATGAGGATGAAATCAGTGATCAGGATTTCATCGATGTCTTCCGGAAGCTTTGGCCGATCATCCATGAGATGGACAGTAAGGGGAATGGTCCCACTCAGTTCGAAATTTTGACTGCCATGGCATTCTCTTATTTTAGCAAAAAGGAAGTCGATTTGGTTTTGATGGAAACCGGTTTGGGAGGCAGGCTTGATACAACGAATGTCATCCAGCCGTTTCTTTCGATCATTACCTCGATCTCTTTGGAACATACGAACATCCTGGGTAACACACTTGGGGAAATTGCTTTTGAGAAGGCAGGCATCATAAAAAGCGGGGCGCCGATCATCAGCGGAGTCACAGCCGGGGAACCAGCAAAAGTAATTGAAGAAAAGGCGTCAGCTCTAGGCGTACCTTATTACCAATTGGGTAAAGAATTTCGTGTTAGCGATATGAAGCAAAGTGAACGTGGGCAAAGTTTCTCATTTTCGCTTGCCGACAGGTCAATCGAAAATGTGGAAATGCAGATGCTGGGCCGTCATCAAATGGAGAATGCGGCACTGGCCATTGCTGCAGTCATTGTAGGAATGGAAAATATCGATGAAAAAAGCATCCTTGAAGGAATAGGGGCAGCGAAATGGGATGGACGCTTTGAAAAAATATCGGATGAGCCATTGGTGATCATTGATGGTGCACATAATCCTGCTGGCATCGACGTACTGAAGGAAACGCTAAAAGTGCATTACCCCGGCTATAAGTACCGATTCGTATTCAGTTCATTTAAAGATAAAAACTATTCCGAGATGCTTCATGGACTGGAAACGGGGGCGATGGAAATCATCATTACCGAATTCGACCACGAACGGGCGGCGGATGCGAAAACGCTTTATGAAAAATGCAGTCATCCAAATAAAAGTATAAATAAGGATTGGCAGGCGGCGATAACGGAAGGCAGAAGGAAAACGGGGGATAAAGAGATTCTTGTCATTACAGGGTCCCTTCATTTCCTTTCACTTGTGAGGGAGTTCCTAATCAGAGAAGATGCCTAAAGGATGTGCATTACCGTAATGAGGCATTTTATCATGGAAACCAAAGCAAAAGCGGTTTGCCTACAGTAGGGGGTTTGTGCAATTTAAACGTTGATTGGAACGTAAGGCACTCGCTTTCCGCGGGCGGTCAGCCCTCGGCGCCTTTGCGCCTGCGGGGTCTCCTCTGGACTCGCTTTTCCCGCAGGAGTCTCGAACACCCGCTCCAATCAACTTTGTTTTAACTTTTATAGAGAACCCCTTTGCCAAAAGTCTTTATTGTTTTCGTGAAATTGAGGCTGTCATTGACTTCACTTTCATTTATGATTTGGTGAAAGATATGTATTCAAAGGTCCTTTTCTCTTGTTAACAGAGCTTCTTGAAAAGAAAAAACTCCAATAGAGTGATTGATAACAAATCACCTAGTTTATTTGTTAAAATATGTTTATATATTGCATTCCATATGAATGTTGAATAGTGGGATCTGCTTAATAAAATGACGGGAGGGATGAGCATGAAGAACCCAATGGTTAATTACATAGCGGAAGGGACTTTTATATCAGGGTTTCAAAGAAAGGCAATCGAATCCTCATGCACTTTGTATAAATGATGGCTATCCATATCTATCTCTTCGTATTGGGCTTAATTTTAGGCTCATTCTTTAACGTTGTCGGTTTAAGTGTTCCAGCTGGTCATTCATTCGCGAATCGTCGCTCCGCCTGCCCTTCTTGCGGGCGTACATTGACATTCTTCGAGTTGATACCGGTTATTTCTTATATGTTGCAAGTCGGTAAATGCCGGGGCTGTAAAGCAAGGATATCCCCCCTTTATCCGGCCGTGGAAATGCTGACCGGTGTTTTGTTTGCCTCTGCTCCGATATTCCTTGGCTGGTCGGGCGAACTGTTGGTTGGCTGGATATTGATTTCATTATTTATGATCATCTTCGTGACTGATGTCGCCTATATGCTCATACCCGATAAAATACTGCTTTTCTTTATAGTGATTTTTATTGTTTTAAGAGTCTCATTTCCACTGACGCCCTGGTGGGATTCAATTGTCGGGGCAGCGGTTGGTTTTAGCCTGCTGTTATCAATCGCGGTCGTGAGTAAGGGTGGCATGGGTGGCGGTGATATCAAGCTGTTTGCAGTGATTGGCTTCGTATTGGGAATGAAAATGGTGCTGTTATCGTTGCTTTTTGCGTGCTTTTATGGGGCATTGCTTGGCATCATCGGGTTGCTGACCGGAATCTTAAAAAAGAAAACCCTTATTGCTTTCGGACCGTATATCGTTTTTGGGACATTGACTGCTTATTTTTGGGGCGATTCGCTATTACATTGGTATGTAACATTTTTAAGATGAGCTTAAAGGACCATCCTGATCCAAGAGGAATTTGTCAAAAATCACCTGTACAATGGCTCAGTAGGGAACCATCCCCATTTGGAGGCAAGAGATTATGAAATGATAGAGGGATGTATGTAATTGGTGAGAGTGATATGGAATGGTTTCATGAAGCAATAGTACCAGTACCTGGAATTCCTTTTTTGTTACCCATATATGAATAGGGAAATTTGACGAAACCTATTAATGACAAGACGACAAAAGTCTTGTTATTTTTTTTTACCTCTATGTTAGGATGAAAAAAATGATCTGGAGGGGAGGAAAAAAATTGGGCAAGCCGGAACAAAGCAAGGGTGTAACGATTAAAATAAATGGGGAAGAAAAAGTATTTGCCGATAAAAAAATTGAAAGTCAAGAGGCGGCGAGTAAGGAGCAGGAACAGGAACAAACTGATGAGAGTTTCGAATGGATACTCCCTGAGGATTCAAATGAAAGCAAGATTGTATTGGTACCCACACCGCCAAAGAAGAAAATGCCGAAGCTCATCGGTTTTGGTACCGGGTCACTGAAAGGCTCGGATAAAAGACCGATCAAGACATTCATGATCGCAGTCATTTGTGCTGTGTTTTTTGGGTCGATTCTTGGCTTGATCGCCGTTAAAACGATTACAAAGGAAAAAGCCGAAGTATCTTCGGTCGAGACCCCGATTCCAACTGAAGCCACCGTTGAAGATAAAAAAGCGGCAGTGACTGAACCGGGAAACCAGCTGAAGACATTCCTTGTACAGGGAGGAGTATTCAGCAGCGAGGATGCGGCAAGGCAAATTCAAAAGAAAATCATTGAAAAGCAGGTTCCTGCTGAAATCTTCAAATTGGAAGAAAGCTATTATCTATTTCTGGGATCGGCAGAGAGTCTAGCTGCAAGTAAAGAACTGGCCTTGTTCTTAAAGTCATATGATGTGGATGTATATTGGAAGGAAATCAATTTTGAAGCGGCCGGGACAAGCCAAGAAGATGAAAAAACCCTCGACAAGATGAAGGCAGTATATGCTTCGTTGGCAGAAACATCCGCAACAAAGCTTCGCGGAAAGGCAGGGACGGTAAACGGGGAAACCCTGAAAAAAAACATGGATGAACTGAAGGCGGGGAAATTATCGCCGGCGTTTTCAAAGATGAACGATGACCTGACTGCTGCGGCAAAGTCGATTGATGAATATGAGACTTCCAAAAATGAAGAAAAGCTATTCCAGGCTCAAGAAAGTCTTCTGAATTTTTTATTGAATTACCAAAAGTAAAGAAAAAAAGGGGGGCTGCCTAATGGGACAAGCCTCCCAATATGAAACCATCTGTGACACCTTTTTTATTTTCCGGGAAATACTTACAGGCATTTGTCGATTCCTAGTAAACAATAATTGTGGATTGCACCATTATTTGATAGGATAGATATGTATCTCCCTATGTAAAGAAAGGTGACTTTTATATTATGCAGCCATTGATTTTAGCTTCTTCATCACCACGTCGTAAAGAACTTCTGCAATTTCTTCAAATCCCCTTTGAAAGCATGAATTCCAATGTTGATGAAAGTATTGATGAAAACATGTGTCCTGATGCAGCGGTGAAAGAACTGGCATCCCGTAAAGCGGAAGCCATCGCAGCAAAATTTCAGGATAGCTGGGTAATCGGCTCTGATACCGTTGTAGTCCTTGATGGTGAGATCTTGGGTAAGCCGGTAAGCAGGGCGGACGGAAAAAGAATGCTGGAAATGTTATCAGGACGGACACATGAAGTATACACAGGTGTCGTCATCCTGTTCGGCAAGCATCGCAGAGTATTCGCAGAAAAAACGGAAGTGACATTTTGGGAGCTGCCAGAAGCTGAAATCGAACGATATCTGGATAGCGGGGAACCTTTTGACAAAGCTGGCGGCTATGGGATTCAAGGATACGGATCTCTTCTTGTCAAACAAATCAAAGGGGACTATTTCTCAGTCGTCGGGCTTCCGGTCTCAAGGCTGGCCCGGGAACTTAAAGCGATGCAGGAAGAGTTAGGATAATCTGATTTCCTCTGGCATCTTCCCTTTTCTAAGGAAGGGTTGATCTTTTGAGCGAAAAAATGTTGATACGGGATTACCCGAAAGAAGAGAGGCCGCGCGAAAGGTTTCTCCAGGACGGGCCGCAAAGTCTTTCCAATCAGGAATTGCTTGCTTTGCTATTGAGGACAGGATCAAGGGAAGAATCAGTCCTGCAACTATCCGGCAGACTTATCAATTCCTTCAAGGGCCTGCGCCTGTTAAAAGAAGCCTCAGTGGAAGAACTGACCGTGATTAAAGGGATTGGTGAAGCAAAAGCGATACAAATCCTGGCCTCTGTCGAACTTGGCAGGAGAATTAACAATTTGAATGACCAAGACCGTTATGTGATTCGATCTCCTGAAGATGGAGCTAATTATTGCATGGAGGAAATGCGGTTTTTATCACAGGAACATTTCGTCTGTCTCTATTTAAATACGAAAAATCAAGTGCTACAAAAAACTACGGTATTCATCGGGAGCCTCAATGCCTCGATCGTGCATCCGCGCGAGGTCTTTAAAGAGGCTTTCAAAAGGTCAGCTGCCTCTATCATTTGTCTTCATAACCACCCCTCCGGAGACCCCTCTCCCAGCAGAGAAGATATTGAAGTGACGAAAAGGTTAGTCGAATGTGGTAAAATAATCGGGATTGAAGTATTGGACCATATCATCATCGGGGAACATAAATATGTTAGCTTGAAGGAAAAAGGTTATTTATGACACTATCAAAATTTTTGACGATACGATATAATATTGTTTATGATTTTTAAAAGAGGAAACTTTTTCAAAACTCTTATTGTCAAAAAACGACAAATTATTATTTGAACTTATAAAAAGGCATTTTTGTTTACGAAAGGGAGATACCATAATGTTTGGAATTGGAGCAAGAGATATAGGGATTGATTTAGGAACGGCGAATACGCTTGTATATGTGAAGGGAAAAGGCATCGCAGTACGTGAACCATCGGTTGTAGCGGTGCAAACAGATACAAAGCAAATCGTTGCAGTCGGAAACGATGCGAAAAACATGATCGGCCGTACACCTGGTAACGTGGTTGCCCTGCGCCCGATGAAGGACGGAGTAATTGCCGATTATGAAACGACGGCTACCATGATGAAGTACTATATGAAGGAAGCTCAAAAGAAGGGCGTATTCGGCAACAAGCCATATGTCATGATTTGTGTGCCTTCTGGAATTACGGCAGTCGAGCAGCGTGCAGTCATCGATGCAGCAAGACAAGCTGGAGCCCGTGACGCATATCCTATCGAAGAACCGTTTGCAGCAGCGATCGGTGCGGACCTTCCCGTTTGGGAGCCTACAGGCAGCATGGTCGTTGATATCGGCGGAGGAACGACGGAAGTGGCCATCATTTCCCTTGGCGGAATCGTTACAAGCCAATCGATCCGTATTGCCGGTGACGAAATGGATGATGCCATTATCGTTTACATCCGTAAGAACTACAATTTGATGATCGGTGAGCGTACTGCTGAAGCGATCAAAATGGAAATTGGGTCTGCTGGAGACACCGAAGGCGTCGAAAACATGGAAATTCGCGGCCGTGACCTATTGACTGGATTACCGAAAACGATCGAAATTACAGCTGAGGAAATATCCAAAGCATTAAGCGACACCGTTTCTGCAATTGTGGATTCCGTGAAAAACACTTTAGAGAAAACACCACCTGAATTAGCCGCTGACATCATGGACAGAGGCATTGTACTGACAGGCGGGGGTGCTTTGCTGCGCAATTTGGATAAAGTCATCAGTGAAGAAACGCAAATGCCGGTGATCATCGCTGAAAATCCGCTGGATTGTGTTGCGATCGGAACGGGAAAAGCGCTGGACCACATTCATTTATTCAAGACTAAATCAAGAGATTCGCGATAAGCATTACTTCTCAAATAGGGCCGGCTCAACAAAAGGTGCAATTTTGAGCCGGTTTTCTTATGTTTTGCTGTTTCATTAAATCCATAGTGTAATTTTAAAACCATAGAGTAAATTTTAGATAGAGGTGTAATCACCATGCCACAGTTTTTTAATAAAAAGCTCCTTCTCTTGCTCGTTAGTATTATCGTTCTCGTGGCATTGATCGGTTTTTCATTAAGGGAGAGAGAAGAGTTGACCTGGCCGGAGCAATTCCTGAAAGATACGACAGGCTGGGTCGGAAATGTGTTTAATAAGCCAGTATCGGGTATAACAGGTTTTGTAGGGGGCTTAAAAGACCTTCAACATACATACGATGAAAACAAAAAATTGAAAGCCCGCTTGGATGAATATGTATTATTGAAAACCCAAGTCCAAGATTTAAAGGAAGAAAATGAAGAACTTCGCGACAACCTCAAAAAAGAAGATGACCTGCGGAAGTATTCGCCCACTCAGGCGACTGTCATCGGACGTAATCCCGACCGCTGGCATGAAATGCTGACGATCAATAAAGGGAAGCGTAATGGGGTAGAAAAAAACATGGCAGTCATCACGTCCAATGGGTTAGTCGGTAAGGTGAAATCAGCGACGGATTTCACGGCCTCGGTTCAACTTTTAAGTTCGATCGATAAAGCCAACCGTGTCTCAGCCATCGTTCAAGGTGATGATAAAGCATATGGCTTGATTGAAGGGTTCGATGATAAGAAGAACCTTTTGCTGATGAAGCGGATTCCATATGATAAAAAGATCAAGAAAAATTCATTGGTCATCACATCCGGTTATGGAGGAATCTTTCCGAAAGGTCTGCTGATCGGGAAAGTTGTCGATGTCAAAGTGGATCAATATGGATTGAACCAGACTGCATATATCGAACCTTCGACGGATTTTTATGATATTAATAATGTAATGGTCGTTCAGCGTGAAGTGGACGGTGTACCGAAAGAAAGTGAAGGGGAGGATGAAGCTGAGTGAGATATTTCATCCTTTCTTTCATAGCCTTGGTTTTTTTTGTTTTTGAAAGCATCTTCGCCCAGATGTTCGCTGGAGATGCATTCGGGGCCGATAAAATCCTCGTTCCCCATTTCATGATGATATTCGTTTTTTTCCTGACCATGTACGGGTCCAGGAAAATGGGTATGCTTTATGGGGCGATTCTTGGGTTGACTTATGATGTCGTATATACGGAAATCCTTGGAATTTACATGTTCCTGCTGCCTTTTCTTGCCTATCTGATATCGAAAAGCATGAAAATCCTGCAAAATAATATTTTGATTGCCTGCCTTACGGCGCTTTTATTCACGGCAGTTTTAGAGGTTGTCATCTTTCAGATGAATATTATCCTATCGTTTGCAGATATGGGATTTGGTGAATTTGCGGAACGGAGATTGATTCCGACATTATTATTGAATCTCACATTCATTATCATCAGCTGCTATCCTTTAAAGAGAATGATTGAAAAGCTTGATTTGCAAGGAGAATCGGAATAACGTTCCTGTGTCTTAAGAAGCAGGTGGGAAATGTATTTTCTCTTTTCCGTGTACGTAGAAAAAGGAAATTTGTTTTCCTATGTCGAATTATATTTCATTGAGGTGAAACAAACGTCATGAATAAAAGAATTCAGCAAAATGTCATGATTAAGGGAACAAAAGACGGGTTTATGCTTCATCTCGATGATTCTTGCTCATTTTCCGAATTATTGAAAGAGTTAGAAGTGAAGCTTTCGGCAAACTATCAGTTTCAAGAAAATGACCCGTCCATTTCCGTAAAAGTACATACAGGGAACCGCTATCTTGATGAACAACAAGAAGAAAAGATTAAAGAGGTCATCCATAAAAAGAAGAAGCTTTTCGTGGATGAGATAATTTCGAATGTCCTGACGAAGGATGAAGCGAAACGATGGAAAGATGAAAACCAAGTGACTACCGTGACCAAGGTGATAAGGTCGGGACAGGTTTTTGAAGTTCCCGGTGACTTACTGTTAATTGGGGATGTCAATCCCGACGGAACGGTTCGTGCGGGTGGCAACATATATATCATGGGACAGCTAAAGGGAATAGCCCATGCCGGATATAAAGGGAATAATGAGGCCATCATAGCTGCCTCTGTCATGAAGCCTGCCCAGCTGCGCATTGCCGGACAAGTGAATCTATCTCCTGATCAATATACAAAATGGGGACATGACTTGGAATGTGCCTTCATGGATGAAGAAGAAAATATCATTATAGAAAAACTGCAAGTTTTAAAGAAATATAGACCTAATTTAAATAGATTAGAAGGGGGTCTCTAATCGTGGGAGAGGCAATAGTTATAACATCCGGTAAGGGTGGTGTCGGGAAAACGACCACCTCCGCCAATTTAGGAACATCTTTAGCTCTTCTAGGCAAGAAGGTTTGCTTGATTGATACGGATATTGGTCTTCGGAATTTGGATGTGATCATGGGATTGGAGAATCGCATCATCTATGATTTGGTCGATGTGGTCGAAGGGCGCTGCAAGATACACCAGGCGCTCATTAAGGATAAACATTTCGAGGATTTGCTTTATTTGCTTCCTGCTCCGCAAAATAGTGATAAAACAGTGGTGAATGAAGAGCAGATGAGGAAACTCATAAGCGATATGAAGCCTGACTATGATTATGTCATCATTGATTGCCCTGCAGGCATCGAACAGGGTTTCAGGAATGCCATAGCTGGGGCAGACAAGGCAATTATCGTTACGACGGCAGAGAGACCGGCTGTAAGGGATGCTGACCGTATTATTGGCCTGCTTGAAAAAGAAGAGCATATTGAACCGCCTCAATTGATCATCAACCGGATACGCGGCCATTTGCTTCATGAGGATGAAGAAATGGATATCGATGGAGTTGCCGATTTTCTTAAGATTGATTTGATCGGCGTCATTCCTGATGATGACCAGGTCATTGTGGCAGCTAATAAAAAGGAACCCATTGCCTATAATCCGGACAATAGAGTCTCGCTTGCCTATCGGAACATTGCCAGAAGGATCCTTGGTGAATCTGTGCCCTTGACTCCAATTGGCAGCGAACCAAAGGGCTTCATGTCCAAGTTGAAAAAATTCTTTAGCGTGCGGTAAATCTATATTCTTTTTGTCAAGAAGCGGGGAGCATTTGATGCCCTCGCTTTTTTTTGCACGGAACTTCATGAAAATAAAAAAGACAAGCCGTATCCCGGCTTGCCTGTTCTATATGCTAAAATGCAGCGGGTTATCCGCGTCTTCCGCCTCTGCCGCCGCGTTTTGATTCAGTGCTGCGTTTAAGAGTCGATAAATTTTCTTCGCTAGTCTTTAAAAAGCGCACCATTTTATCTTCGAAATTTTCCTTTGGTTGGAAATTACCTTTTGAACGAAAATCTTTAGAACGGCTATCCCCTTGGCGTGGTGGGCGTTTGGTATAAGAAGAGGTTTGCCCTTCGGGTCTATCTATAGCCTTTTTGATGGACAAGGCAGTTTTTCCGTCTTTCTCACTAATCACTTTTACTTCAATTTGGTCGCCTACTTTAAGATGGTCATTTACGTCTTTTACATAGCTATCTGCTACCTCACTGATATGCACAAGACCTGTTGAGCCTCCTGGTAATTCTACGAATGCTCCAAAATTAGTGATACCTGTTACTTTACCTTGTACTTTGCTGCCTATTTCGATTGACATAAAAAAATGTTCCCCCTCAATAATGTTAAAACCACTTTATTATAACAAATTTCGGGGAACAATATCAATCTCAATTATTAGATTTTCTGAATCGATACAGAAATCACCTTGGAAATTCATTAGTTTCCGGATGATTTTTCATTGGAAAAAATTTTTCAGGATGTGCAGAAAGAATATCTTTTCTCCGTCATAGTCTGGACAAGTTGCTCATACGTTGTATTATAGCGCTTTGACATGAGCTGGGGGGGAAGTCTGGAATGGATGATCGCAGGAAAGATATCCGCAATCGTATCGCCAAGAGACGCAAGTTTAATGATAAACCTGCAGGAAGCAGTAGTTGGACGGAGATCAACAATGAGGAACCATATGGGATTGATTCATATAACGGGTATTCCGAAAAAGACCATCCGCTCTTCAAGAAAGAATATTTTTTCTTTAAAGTCCTTGCCAGTGTATGCCTGTTCCTGATTGTCGCGGTGATGTTCAAACACCCTTCTGTGCGGCTTGACCCTGCCAGGAGTTTTGTCATGGAGAACATGAACAAGGAATTTCAGTTCGCTTCAATCTCCAATTGGTACGAAAGTGCGTTTGGTAAACCAATCGCTTTTTTACCGAATGAAGCCAATACGGAAACTGTTGATTCGAATGAAGAATATGCAATGCCAGCTTCTGCGAAAATTACCCAAAACTTCGAGACGAACGGTGAGGGAATCATATTGGAAACGAGCAAAGGCTCAAAGGTCGAGGCCGTTAATGAAGGGGTAGTCATTTTTGCCGGTGAAAAGGAGGGGATCGGAAAGACGGTAGTCATTCAGCATGCCAATAAAACTGAATCTTGGTATGGGCAGCTGAAAGAAATTGATGTGAAATTGTATGAGTTCGTTAAAAAGGGCAATGAAGTCGGACAGGTTACACTAAGTGAAGATGGATCCAAGGGCAGATTTTATTTAGCGATAAAAGAAAATGATGCTTTCGTCGATCCTAAAAAGGTGATTTCCTTTGAGTGAATATGGGAAGTTACTGTTTAAAATCAGGGTGCACCCGACACTGTGGTTTGTCATTGGCATCGCCATCCTCACAGCCCATTTTGTTGAAGTGATGATGCTGTTGCTCATCGTCTTCATACATGAGATGGGGCATGCCGTCTGTGCGCAGCACTTCAAATGGCGGATAAAGTCAATCCAGCTGCTTCCTTTTGGCGGGGCTGTCGAGACTGAGGAATATGGAAATAAGAGTTTGAAGGAGGATTTGGCGGTGGTGCTTGCCGGTCCGCTTCAACATGTTTGGCTCATTGGTGCAGCTTTTTTGCTCTATTTCTTCACTATTATCCCATATGAGCTGTACCAGCCCTTTTTGTATATGAATCTCATGCTGCTTATTTTTAACCTGCTGCCAATTTGGCCCTTGGACGGGGGACGCTTGCTATTCATCGGTATTTCCCTATACTGCACCTTTTTGGAAGCGCAGAAACATACCCTTCACTTTTCTGCAGTATTCGCTGTCCTGGCTTTTTTGACCTGGATCATACTGGATCCGCTCAATTTGAACATCTGGCTCATCATCTTTTTCATAAGTCTCTCACTCGTCATGGAATGGCGGCAGAGGTATTACGCGTTCATCCGCTTTCTTCTGCAGCGCCATTACGGGCATACGAATGATTTGGCGAAACTGAAGCCGATATCGGTGGATTCACAAGAACCGATTTATAAAGTGCTGGAACTGTTTCAACGCGGCTGTAAACACCCCGTCATCATCATGAAAAACGGGAAAGAGAGCGGCTCATTGGATGAAACGGAAATCCTTCACGCCTATTTTTCGGAGAAAATGACGAACGGGAAAATCGGCGACCTATTATATTCTTATTAAATATGTTATCCTTTCTTCAAATTGAGGAGAGGATTTTTTTTGATGAAAAAAATGATCGCGAACCTAGCTTCACGCGAAAAAAGAGTGGCCGTCCTTGAGAATGGCGTTTTACGTAAACTTGAAATCATGCCGCCTCAAAAGCGCAGTACGGTCGGTAATATATATCTTGGGAAGGTTACGAAGGTGCTGCCGGGAATGGATGCCGTCTTCATTGATTATGGTGCAGAGAAGAATGGTTTTTTACACCGTGACGAGATTCCCTCCTTCCAGCTTACAAAAAAAAGTGATGGGAAAGCATCCATCGGTCAATTTGTCCGTCAGGGAGAAAAGCTGCTAGTTCAGGTGACTCGGGATGAAACGGGAACAAAAGGAGCTAAATTGACAGGGCTGATCGAGTTTTCAACGGAGTCCCTCGTATACATACATGGAATAGATTATGTTGGTGTTTCAAAGAAATTCAAAAACGACGATCTTCAGAAGCAATGGCGGGAAACGGCCATGCGGCATAAAAATCCTGATGAGGGATTGATTGTCCGCACCTCGATGGAGAACGAAAGTGAATCGGTTTTCCTTGACAGGTTAACTGGATTGCGGGAGCTCCATAAAGGGCTTGAAGTCAAGGCTGCATCCCTAAAGGCCCCGTCCCTTCTCTATGAGAGGGACGCTTACCTTGATATGATCATTTCCGAAATGTCGGGAACGGCGACCGGGGAACTTGCCATCGATGACTTCGAGGCCTATCGCGAGTTGAAAAAGTGGATACAGGAAAACCGTAAGGAGTGGGAAATATCACATGTATCGGGTACCAGGAATATTTTTTCCGAATGGAATGTGGAAGCGCAAGTTGAGAAAATGGCCAAGAAAATCGTTTGGCTTGATAATGGCGGATATTTAATTTTTGAAGAAACGGAAGCTTTCACCGTAATCGATGTCAATTCAGGTAAGTTCACCGGCAAGGTGGAGAAGGAAGCAACATTGTTTGCGGTTAATCAGGCTGCGGCGAAAGAGGTCGCCCGTCAACTGAGATTGAGGAATATCAGCGGAATCATCCTGATAGATTTCATCAATATGGACCAGTCCCGGCATAATCAGGAAATCATCGAAATCGTCAAAAAGGAAGCGGTGAGGGATGAGAAGCGAATCCAGGTCATCGGTTTTACGGAACTGGGCATTTTACAAATGACGAGAAAGCGAACCTCCCCGTCTTTAAGTGAAATGACGACGGTGCCTTGCCCTGTGTGCAGTGGAAGCGGTAAAATCGAGAGCCCGGAAACGGTGGCCTTCCGGTTGGAACGTGAACTGCTGGAACACAGGAAGACGGATGATGAAGCGGTATGGGTGGAGGTAAGTAAAGCGGTGGCGGACGTGCTGCTTGGTGAAAAGGAATCATATCGGCCGGCATTGGAGGAATTGATCGCTAAAAAGTTATTCCTGTCTTTTATCCCAGGTTTGACGAATGCCTATTCCATCAAGCGATTCGGAAGCATTCAGGAAATCGGGCAGGCTTTCGATTGAAGAGCGGGAATTGTTATAAATATATTGACAGCCTTTCCTGTTTCATGATAGGATTTTAATGTTATGTTTGTAGCACCCGTGCTACAACCGCTCAACATCAGGTTTTAAGCTTTTGCCTTTTTGGTAAAACGCCTGTGATTGGCGAGTCTGAGACATTTAAGGAGGTGCAAGTATGTACGCAATTATCGAAACTGGCGGTAAACAAATTAAAGTAGCAGCTGGCGAAGCGGTTTACATTGAAAAATTAAACGCAGAAGCAGGCGAAACTGTTACATTTGACAAAGTTTTATTCGTAGGTGGCGAAGACGTGAAAGTCGGTGCTCCACTAGTTGAAGGCGCTACTGTAACAGGTACTGTCGAAAAACAAGGCAAGCAAAAGAAAATCACTGTTTTCAAATACAAAGCGAAGAAAAACAATCGTAAAAAACAAGGTCATCGTCAACCATACACTAAAGTTGTTATCGAAGCAATCAACGCGTAAGGGCTGATTCTAAGATGATCAAAGTTGTATTTGATGCTCCGCAGGAACGGATTGCTTCGTTCACCTTAAGCGGACATGCTAATTTTGCTAAAAAAGGTTCTGATATCGTTTGTGCAGGTGTATCGGCTGTTTCCTTCGGGGCAGTCAATGCCATCATGTCCTTAACGGACGTAGAGCCTGAGATTGAGCAAGGGAGAGAAGGTGGCTATCTTCGCTGCGCCATTCCGGGGAATCTTTCGCCGGAATCGGAAGAGAAGGTTCAGCTGCTTTTGAACGGAATGCTCATATCGCTGCAAACCATCGAACGTGATTATGGTAAATACATGAAAATTATCCTCAACCAATAGGAGGTGGAACAAATGTTAAGATTAGATCTTCAGTTCTTCGCTTCGAAAAAAGGAGTAGGTTCTACAAAGAACGGACGTGACTCAATCTCCAAGCGTCTTGGCGCTAAACGTGCAGATGGTCAATTCGTATCTGGTGGTTCTATCCTTTACCGTCAACGCGGAACAAAAATCTATCCTGGTGAGAACGTAGGCCGTGGTGGAGACGATACTCTATACGCTAAAGTAGACGGTGTTGTTAAATTCGAACGTTTCGGACGTGACCGTAAAAAAGTAAGCGTATATCCAGTTGCACAAGAAGCATAATTGGCATCTTTGAACAGAGGCTGACTCAAAAGGGTCTGATTCCTTCTACAAGACACTATATACCGCGTCATTTTTAATAATGGTATGCTATATAGTGATGAAGGGGTCCGGCCCTTTATTTATACTATAGGAATGAACCAGCATTTTGCAGGAGACTTTAGTCATTAGTATAAGGAAACAACCTCTGACTTACAAAAGGCTCGCCAATAGGCGGGCTTTCTTAAACTTTCAGGGGGTAAATCCAAGATTATTCATCCATCCGATTTGGTTAAACCAAATAGACACTTCAATTCAACTATAATATCTCCAATTGGTGCATAAATAAGGCCCATTCTCTTTTTTAGTTCAAATGGCTCTACCATCGTCCAAAGAACTCAGGGTGTGCGGCTGTATTTTTTGGACGGGGGCTTTCATGTGAAGGCATGTGAATCGAGCTTCATTTCCTGTTTGTTGTTTTTTTGATATACTGTACAAATGGAAGTATTCAACATGATAGAGCTGAAAAAAGTTTCTTTATCATAATTGAAGGTGTTAATAATGGATAAAAATTGGACGACTATTGAAACTCTGCGTCAAACCAGGCATGACTGGCTGAATAAAATTCAAATCATCAAAGGGAATCTGGAGTTGAACAGAATTGATCGTGTCAAGGGCATCATTGATGAAATCATTGTTGAAACCCAGAATGAAGCACGACTTTCCAGTTTGAATTTACCCAAGTTCACCGAGATGCTATTGACGTCGAATTGGAATAATGGATCATTTTATTGCGAATATGAAATCATTGATGTTTTTGAAGGCTCAACCGAGATGGACGGGCTGATGTATCGCTGGACAAACGATTTCTTCAAGATTCTGGATAAAAACCTGGATCCGTTTTTTGAAAATATACTGGCTGTTTCTATGTGTAAAAAAGAAGTGAGCGATATGCACTGTACATTTCATATGCAAGGCAGGTTCATTGATCAATCCCCAGTGATCGAGTTTTTGGAAAGTTCATTAACGGCCGAGCAATCAATTGAAATTCTTGAATGTAATGAGGATGAAATATTTTTTAAGATGGATATTAACTTTTAGAGAAGTATACAGCAAGAATTGACTTGCAGAAAACAAGGAAGTGATAGCATGTTTGTCGATCAAACGAAAGTCTATGTAAAAGGCGGAGACGGTGGTAACGGGATAGTTGCTTATCGTCGTGAGAAATTCATACCTAAAGGCGGACCAGCTGGCGGAGATGGCGGTAATGGGGCCAATGTCGTATTTGAAGTGGAAGAGGGCTTGCGTACATTAATGGATTTCCGTTACCAACGTCACTTTAAGGCACCTCGCGGAGAACATGGAATGTCCAAAAACATGCATGGTGCGGCTGCAAAAGATATGGTCATCAAGGTTCCACCTGGCACCGTTGTCATCGATGATAAAACGAAGGAAGTCATTGCTGATTTAGTTGAGCACGGACAACGCGCCGTTATCGCCAAAGGTGGCCGCGGAGGCCGGGGAAATTCCCGTTTTGCCACGCCTGCCAATCCTGCACCCGAAATCGCGGAGAATGGCGAACCCGGCCAAGAACGCGATATCGTCATGGAATTGAAACTGTTGGCTGATGTCGGTTTGGTTGGTTTCCCAAGTGTAGGGAAATCCACTTTGCTTTCTGTCGTATCCGCAGCAAGGCCTAAAATTGCCGAATATCATTTTACAACGATCGTACCGAACCTCGGAATGGTGGAAACGGAAGATCACCGCAGCTTCGTCATGGCCGATTTACCTGGTTTGATCGAAGGTGCTTCAGAAGGAGTGGGACTTGGACATCAATTCCTGCGCCATATTGAAAGAACGAGGGTAATCGTTCATGTAATCGATATGTCTGGTCTCGAAGGCCGGGATCCATACGAAGACTACCAAACAATCAATAAAGAATTGGAAGAGTATAACCTGCGCTTGACTGAACGTCCGCAAATCATTGTTGCAAGTAAAATGGATATGCCGGACTCAGAAGATAACTTAGCTGCTTTCAAAGAAAAGCTGGAAGAAGACTATCCTGTCTTCCCGATTTCTGCCGTGACGCGTGAAGGGATCCGTGAGCTTCTTTATGCAATCGCTGATAAAATCGAAGAGACCCCTGAGTTCCCTCTTGAACATGAAGAAGAGAATACTGGAATCCACCGGGTTCTATATAAACATACATCACAGTCGGATGAATTTAACATTGAACGCGAACCCGATGGCAGCTTTGCCGTATCAGGATTCAAGATCGAGCGTCTATTCAAAATGACTGACTTCACCCGTGAAGAGTCCATACGTCGTTTCGCCAGACAGCTTCGTTCATTCGGCGTCGACGAAGGCCTTCGCCAAAAAGGTGCGACAAATGGCGATATCGTCCGTATCCTTGAATATGAATTTGAATTTGTTGATTGATTGGAGACCATGATGGCAGGCAAAAGGAGGCGTGCGGAGTTTGAATAAGTCCGATCAGAAATTTTTCCTCGTTCGAGAGGATGTTCTTCCCGAAGCGATGAAAAAAACGCTGGATGCAAAAGAAATGATTGAACGGGGAAAAGCGGAATCAGTTTGGGAAGCGGTACAGCGAGTAGACCTAAGCAGGAGTGCTTTTTACAAATACCGTGACACGGTTTTTCCGTTTCATACAGTTGTTAAGGAAAAGCTGATTACACTGTTCTTCTATCTTGAAGATCGTTCTGGTACTCTATCGGAGCTTTTACGGCTCGTCGCCTCATCCGGTTGCAACATCATGACCATCCACCAAACGATTCCTTTACAGGGACGTGCAAATGTCACCCTATCCCTAAATACGGGTGGGATGACGATGGATATTAATGAACTGCTCACTAAACTGCGTAAAATGGAGTTCGTCGAAAAAGTCGAAATCATTGGTAACGGCGCATGATAACAGCCTGTACATTACACATGTACAGGCTGTCAGTTTGTAGATAAAAGGTTTCCCGAACCTTTTCCAACTGATACTGAACAAAAAAGTTTGCCTATTCGTTTCATGCGGTGAGACCGTAATGGATTTATGTTGGGGACGATAGTAGCTCCGCGAAATAATCCGGAAGCCTTCATTAAGATGCAATAGTAAATCTGTTCAAACAGGTCGGTATCTTTAAAGCGTGGCTCATAATTTTTGCGAACGTTGAGAAGCAAGGCATTTATCATGGAAACCGTAACCTAAAGACCAACGGGCTACCGGACCGCCCGCGGAAAGCGAGTCCTGGAGCGGAAATCAACGTCAACGTTTAAAAACCTAAAACAGCCTGAAGACAAACTCATTTATTATCGGGTTTGTCTTCAGGCTGTTTTCATTTGTAAGAGGAAATTAACGATTAACTATTGTAAAAAATCAGAAAATGGCATAACATAAACAATAGATTTTCCGTGAAAAGGAGTTTATAATATGACAGCAAAAATTGCATTTCTTGGACCAAAAGCAACGTTCACGGATTTAGCTGTATCGCGACTATTTCCTAATGATATAAAAATACCGATGAACACGATTCCGGACTGCCTTGATGCTGTTCGGGACGGGGAAGTGAATCACGCGCTCGTGCCGATCGAGAATGCTTTGGAGGGTTCGGTAAATATAACGATGGATTACTTAGTCCATGAAGTCACATTGCCGATGAAAGGCGAAGTGACGATTCCAATCCAACAGCATTATATGGTGCATCCGGATCATGCATACCCTGGTTTCAAACCTGACATGGTTTATTCGCATTCCCATGCCATCGCTCAATGCCGCAAATTTCTACATAATGAGCTAAGGGGCATTCCATATGAGTATGTCACATCCACAGCAGCCGCTGCTAAGATGGTGATGGAGAATCCCGATATCAATATTGCTGCCATTGCAAATGATATGGCTGCAGAGGAGTACGGTTTGACGATTGCCAAACAAAATATTCACGATTATGAACATAATCACACCAAGTTTATCGTCGTATCCAACAGTGAAGTTGACTATGAAGGGCATTTGACCGTTGAAGGGGATAAAAAAACGACCTTGATGATTCAGCTGCCTGCCGACCACTCAGGGCAGCTGCACCAAGTGCTTTCCGCTTTTTCCTGGAGGAAACTTAACCTTTCCAAGATTGAATCAAGACCCATGAAAACTGGATTAGGCAATTACTTTTTCATCATCGACATAGAAATGTCCCTTGACGATGTCCTGATCCCAGGAGCGATCTCTGAGCTCGAGGCCTTAGGATGTACGGTATCGATCATGGGAAGCTATACATGCTTTAAAGTCCAAACTGGTGTACCGCAACGATAATTCATCATTTGTGAGATTTCTTTCAAAATGATGAATGGTACAAACTCAGCTAAATGAATAGGAAGATGCCCCGGGAGTTTTCCCGGGGCATTTTTTAGTGAGTATTCGTTAAGCTTTGTATGAAATATATATAGATAGGCAGCAGGATTCTAGATGCAAAACAAACACGAATTGTGCTGAAAGCAAATACAATAAGTAAATCTCGGTAGGCCACATGTGGAACTAGCAAATACATATTTTGAAAACTAATTCAGTGGATGCACCTTTTTAATCAAAAATGCAGAGAGAGGGTGGTGGTCAGCAGAGATGGATAATCAATTCAAAGAAACTTTCGGTTCGTGGACCCAAGCGATAGGAACCGTCATTTCAGCTGTTGCTGGTACACCATCAAATGTCTTGGACGAAGAATTTCGTGAGAACTTGGATTTGATTGGAAATGAACTTCAAGCAACAGGAAATGCCTTATTGGCCGACGCGGAAGAAACCTGGTCTCTAGATAAATTCGGTAATATAATACAGGCAATCGGGAATTCGACTGTTATCTTAGGCTTAGTCATTGATTTTGATGAAATAACGAAACAGGAATTAAACATCAAAGGCAATCTGATCCAAGCGTTGGGCGGAGGAACCGCTTTGGCGGGGGCATACGAGAATCCGGATGAACCGGAGCAGGCCTTCAATGCTACGGGAAATTTGTTGCAGGCGATTGGGAATTCGATGCAAGCGATAGGTGGAATTGCCGAACTTAAAAATAGCATTCTAGAAAAAGATCAAGATAAGGATCAAGAACAAGAAGAACAAGATAAGGAGCAGGAACAGCAAAAATATCAATATCCTTATTTGGAAGAGAAGCAATCTGATGCAGAATTAATCCAAGTGATGGGGGGCTGGGTTCAGGCGGTCGGTTCCGTCATTAGCCTTATTGGGCAGTTGAGAAGTAACGAAGATGAAAACTCCGGCGATGGAGCTCAAATGAAAGCAATTCCAATGATGAGTGAGTATGAGGGCCCATAAAAAAATCCTCAAAAGCCCTATCTTTTGAGGATTTTTCGTTCATTCAATCGACTAAAATGCCGGCATCCCTCAAAGCGCTCTCCGCTTCGTCGAGCAGTTCTTCAGATGATGCGCTCAGTGTATGGAGATGGATGCCGCTCGTTAGTTCCGATAAAAACGATGCATTCGTTGCCGTCACCCTTGAAAGGAATTGCTGGACCTCTTTACGGCTGCTGACCATGATGGAAGCGGTTAGGTCGCCGTATACGGGGTGCTCGATTTTGACATCTTTCACCGTGATGCCGATATCCACTAGTAAATATAGTTCTTCTTGGGTCCGGGAAGGATCGTGCTGGCAAGCGATGATCCTTTCCGGATTCTGCGTGCTCCCCGTTTGTAGGTACAGATAGCCTTGGCTTGTGGCAATGATAGGTTCATTCCGCGCTTTCAGGAGGGTAATGTCACCAACGATAACCTGCCGGCTTACATTCGTTATCTGCGAAAGCTCGCTGCCCGTTACAGGCTCCGTGCTTGTTTGCAATAAATGTAAGAGTTTCGTCCGTCTTTCTTCCCCAAGTAATTTCTTTCTTTCCATAAACATTCACCTCTTTAATTACAAACATTCTAACACAGATTGGAGGGTATTATCGAATGGAAGCTATTCCTTCGATGCAGTCCGCCAACTTGTGAATGTCGTCGGCCGTCGTGTTTTTGCCAAAGGAAAAGCGGACGAATTGATGGGCTTCATCTTCGCTTTTTCCAATGGCCATCATCGTTTTTGAAGGATCCTGTTTACCGATTTGACAGGCGCTTCCCGTCGAAACGGCAAATCCTTTCTGGTTTAATTCTAGCATGATGTACTGTCCTTGCAATCCAGCGAAGGTCAGCGCCAGTATGTGAGGCAATTGCTCGTATTTTGCTTCGATGATTTGAAAATCGATTTTCCTTTCCGTCAGCCGTTGAATCAATTGCGTCCTAAGTGCTGAAATCCGTTTTCGTTCATCTTCCATGATGTCGCCCAATTTCTTAGCAGCGGTCACGAAGGAAGCTATCCCGGGGACGTCCACTGTTCCTGGTCTGAAACCATATTCATGAGTGATGTTCGGTACCGAAGCCTTCAACTGATGGATGGCCGGGAAAATGACGGCCCCAGTCCCTTTGGGACCATAAACTTTATGACTGGAAACGGATAGTCCATCACATGAGGCGGCTATCTTGCCAAGCGGTAATTTAGCAAATGATTGGACGCAATCCACATGAAAAAAAGCCTGGTGTTTTCGAACGATTTCACTTATTTGCTCAATGGGTTGAATGACCCCGATTTCCGAATTCACATGTTGGACAATGACCAAGCATGTTCTCTCCGACATGCATTCCTGCAGATGTTCAATATCAACACGGCCATCTTCCAAATGCCGTAAATAAGTAACCTCGAAGCCATCTTGTTCAAGCTTTTCGACGAAATTGGCAAGAGATGCATGTTCAGTCCGGCTTACAATCAAGTGGTTCTGCCAGGATGGTTTCGAAGCGATGAATGTATCTATCGCAAGCATGTTGCTTTCTGATCCGCCGCTCGTAAAGATGATTCCTTCCTTTTTTATGTTCAGCATTTCTGCGAGTTGCTGCCGTGACATATCCAATAAACGTGCCGCTTCAGAGCCAATATCATGCAAACTGTTCGCATTCCCGAAAAACTTCCGGGACGCTTGGCTGAATACGTCGAGAGCCTCCTCGTCAATCGGTGTTGTAGCGGCGTAATCCAAATAAATCAAGAAATCACTTCCATCCTTTAATGTTAAAAAACTCTTGATAATAGTTTAATAATATGTAAATATAGTTGTCAAGACACCTGTCATAAACAGGAGGAATGAAATAATGGTAAAAGCGGAAATCATCGTGATAGGCAGCGGGATTGCTGCCTTGAAAACGGCATTGGAAGCAAGTGAGCATAAGCATGTGATACTCATCACAAAATCAAATATCCGTCATGGTAATTCATATTTAGCTCAGGGCGGGATTGCTGCTGCAATATCTGATCGTGACAGAGTATCCTTACATAAAAAAGATACTCTGGCGGCTGGTCAGAGATATAACAAAGTGAAGGCAGTGGAAAAACTCGTCGAAGAGGCACCTTCGGTTATAGCTGAACTTATAGAATCGGGTATGCAATTTGACCATGATCATGACGGAACTCTATTGCTTGGCATGGAGGGCGCCCACAGTGAACGAAGAATCCTCCATAGTCACGGTGATGCTACCGGAAAGTACATCATGGAACATCTTATAGGCTGCTTGAAAAAATCATCGATTACTGTGATGGAGGATGTTACTGCAGTGGAGTTGATCATCGGGAAAGATGATTCTTGCATAGGCGTCAAAGCACTTGATAAGGCAGGGGAACTCGTAACCTATCATGCTGAACAGACGGTTTTGGCAACAGGCGGCTGTGGCTCCCTATACCATTTTACTTCAAATTCACAAACGGTTTCAGGTGATGGAATCGCACTTGCATTCAAGGCTGGTGCAAAAGTTCGTGACATGGAATTCATACAGTTCCATCCGACCCTGCTTTTTGTAAATGGCAAAGCGAAAGGTCTGGTTTCAGAAGCGGTTCGCGGGGATGGTGCGAGGTTAGTGACGGAAATGGGAAAGCCAATCATGGAGGATGTCCATAGCTTGAAGGATCTAGCACCAAGGCATATTGTTGCACAGACGATCTTTTCTTATATACAGCGCGGTGAAAAGGTATTTTTGGATATTTCGATGATCAAGGATTTTAAAAATCGTTTTCCGACAGTGACCTCATTATGTGAAAAAAGCGGGCTGGACCTTGAATTGGGGAAAATTCCGGTTGCACCTGGAAACCATTTTCTAATGGGAGGGATTGAAGTGGATGAATCGGGGCAAACCTCAGTACCCTCTTTGTATGCAGTTGGTGAAGTGGCATGCACTGGTGTACATGGTGCAAACCGATTGGCAAGCAACTCGCTTCTCGAAGGACTGGTTTTTGGAAATACGCTAGGCCGTTTCCTTGCTAAAGTGCCGTCAAGGTCAATACCGCAAGAAAAAGAGCAGTCCAAGTGTTCCAGCCAAATTTCCTTTTTACCTGATTTCACGACATTGCAGGAAAAATTAATGAACGAAGCGGGAATCGTTCGAAATGAAGCGGGTTTAACTCGTCTGAAGGATTATCTTGAAACGTTTAATATTGAAAAATTGCTGCATGTGGAAGTAACGGCATTATCGATACAAGAAATAACGAAAATCAATGCCTTAATCGTGGCGTGGCTGATTGCCGAATCCGCATTGACCAGGACGGAAAGCAGGGGCGGTCATTACCGCAGTGACTATCCAAGCGAAGATGACACCCAATGGCTTGATAATTCGGTTATCCTTGCTTGCACGGATGTGAAAAACCGAGTGAAAGGGAGACAACTATATGAATATATTGAAGCTTAAGCAGATGCTGCAACAATTTTTAATGGAAGATATAGGGGAATGCGATGTAACGAGTGATACGATTTTTGATCAAGGTGAACAAGGAACCTTGACATTCATCGCAAAAGAAGGCGGGGTCTTTAGTGGAGGGGCCGTCATCCAGACGGGATTTGCATTGTTGGATGAGAAAATCGAGGTTTGCGTTTTTGTTAAAGATGGCGAAGTTTTTGAAGAAGGACAGCAGCTTGCAAAAATGACCGGCGATATGGCCTCTCTTTTAAAAGGGGAACGGGTCGTTTTGAATTTAGTGCAGCGTATGTCCGGAATTGCGACACAGGCTCATAAAGCTGCCATGATATTAGCGGGGACGAAGACGAGAGCGTGTGATACGAGGAAAACTACACCAGGCCTGCGGATGCTTGAAAAATATGCGGTCCTCTCAGGCGGGGCATTCAATCACCGTTATGGTTTATATGATGCAGTCATGATAAAGGACAACCATATTTCTTTCGCTGGGTCCATAACGAAAGCGGTACAAACGGTAAAATCCAAACTGGGACATACCACTAAAGTGGAAGTGGAAACGGAATCACCACAACAGGTGCTTGAAGCAGTGGAAGCCGGTGCAGATATCATCATGTTCGATAACCGGAGCTCCGAAGAAATCAAGCAACTAATTAAATTGGTTCCCGCCCACATCATAACTGAAGCTTCTGGAGGGATCCATTTAGACAATCTAGCCTCATATCGGGAAACAGGGGTAGATTATATTTCGTTGGGCAGCTTGACGCACAGTGTCAGGGCACTGGATATTAGCGCAAAGGTCAAAGAACGTGAGGGGATATTGAAATGAACATATTGGAGATGGCTAAGACAGCAGGAAATACATTGCCTGAAAAGTATAAAACGATGACAAGGGAAGAGATGGAGAATCGGGTCCATGACATCAAGAAACGACTGGGGAACCGTCTTTATATCCCAGGCCATCATTATCAACGGGAGGAAGTCATTCAATTTTCGGATTCAACGGGGGATTCACTTCAATTGGCTCAGCTTTCCGCGCAAAATCGAGAAGCGGATTATATCGTGTTTTGCGGCGTGCATTTCATGGCGGAAACAGCCGATATTTTGACCGAAGAAGGGCAGACGGTTATCCTTCCTGATATGCGTGCAGGCTGCTCCATGGCGGATATGGCGGATATTGAACAAACGGAACGAGCGTGGACAAAGCTTCAGGATTTATTTGGCGATACGATCCTTCCGCTGACTTATGTTAATTCCACCGCGGCCATCAAAGCTTTTGTAGGGAAAAATGGCGGGGCGACGGTGACATCCTCCAATGCACAAGGGATGGTCTCGTGGGCCCTCGCGCAAAAAGAAAGAATCCTTTTTCTTCCCGATCAGCATCTGGGGAGGAATACAGCCTTTGACCTTGGAATCCCATTGAATGAAATGGCCGTTTGGGATCCGCATAAAGATGAATTGATCTATGAAGGGGAACTCGAAGATTTGAAGGTACTTCTTTGGAAAGGACATTGTTCAGTCCATGAAAATTTCACTACGGCTAATATTGAAACGCTTAGAGCGGAGCAGCCTGAAATGAATATCATCGTTCATCCCGAATGCCGCCGTGAGGTAGTCGCCCTGTCAGATTATGCAGGTTCGACATCGTACATCATAAAAATGATCGAAAGCGCAGAACCGGGTAGTTCCTGGGCAATCGGCACGGAAATGAACCTTGTCAAGCGACTTATCGCCAATAATCCTGACAAGAACATCATCTCGTTAAATCCGAATATGTGTCCATGCCTAACAATGAACCGGATTGATCTGCCTCACCTGCTGTGGGCGCTTGAATCCATTGAAGAAGGTATAATCATCAATCCGATAAAAGTGGAGAAGAGCATTGCGGATAATGCCATCCTGGCTTTAAACAGAATGCTGGAACGCGTTTGAGTTAGTGCAAAAGACTTTGAATCATAAGAGAAAGAGGGGGAAGACACCCGTTCAGTTAGCTGACCTAATGAGGATTGAATGGTTTATCCCGAATACAATTTTATCAAGGGATTATTGCCGTGATTTTAAAACAAGACCGAGTAATAATCCACGTGTATTTTTACTGTTTTAGCTGAAACTCACAAGATGGAAGAAAATTGCGACACACCTGCCGAATAACTGGCTAGCCGAGACCCCACAGACGCTTGGCGGACAGTCGGCGGAAAGGGAGCGGATTTCTGAAATCGACTATAATTTTCACCATAAAAAAAGTAGACAAACTCGCTTTTCTTCGAATTTGTCTTCAGTCGGGAAAGGGGGACAAGCTCCCCCTTTTTTTGTTTTGAAACAAGTAAGAACTTTTAAAGGTTATTCGCTTTAAAAGTATTGCCTTCATTCATATCACCGGATTTAAATCCTTTATTGAACCACCGTTTTCTCTGTTCGGATGTACCGTGCGTGAAGCTGTCTGGAACCACGTACCCCTGTGCCTTTTTTTGGATACGGTCATCTCCCACACCACTTGCTGCATTCAAGGCTTCCTCAAGATCGCCTTCTTCAAGCAAATTCTCTCCTTGGACATGATGTGCCCAAACTCCAGCCAAATAATCGGCCTGTAATTCAAGACGGACAGAATGCCTATTATATTCAGTCTCGCTGACCTTTGACCGATCTGGCATTTCCTTTTCCGTTGTCCCTAAAAGTGTCTGAACATGATGTCCGACCTCGTGGGCAATGACATAGGCCATGGCGAAATCCCCGGGTGCCTGGAATTCTTGCTTCAACTCTTGATAAAAGCTGAGATCAATATATAGTTTCATGTCACCAGGACAATAAAATGGCCCTACCGAAGAAGCTGCCATCCCGCATGCCGATTCGACACTACCTGAATACAGGACAAGGGTAGGTTCCCTATATACCAGTCCATTTTTACGGAATTCTTCTGTCCAGACCTGCTCCGTTTCTGCAAGGACGACAGATACGAACTGCGCAAGCTCCTTCTCTTCATCCGTTTCGACATAAGAGCTGCCATTGTTCGATTCAGTAGAATTCAAACTTCCCAGCAATTCACTTGGATTACCGCCAAGGAGCGTCACGATCAAGACAATTACCAATCCGACCCCTCCGCCGATTCCGGCCATGCTTTTTCCGCTCATCCCTCTTTTGTCCTCGACGTTCGAGCTGCCCTGTCTACCTTTCCATTTCATTATTATTCCCCCCAGGAATGTAAGATAAGTACCTGAAGACAAAGCCTTAGGCCATTTACTTTCTTATACCCGGATTTCCCTGAATTTAGACAGAAGCTTGAAAGAAGCATTTCAGAACAGGTGGCTTCCTAACTAAAAAACCATTGCCTCCTCTCTTAGAATGAATGCAATGGTTTTTTAACATGTCATATCATTTATTTCTTTTCCAAAAAAGTACCTTCCATGTCCCTAAATCATTGATCCAATCATAAAAGTCATTTTTCACGCATATGTTTTCATGATAAAAATAATAGCATTTCACCCACTGCTTCATAGAATATATGGACATATGCACAGGAGGGGTTAACAGCGTGAAAATTCATATAGTCCAAAAAGGCGATACACTTTGGAAACTCGCCAAAAAATACGGCGTCAGTTTTGAAGAACTTAAAAAAGTTAACACGCAATTGAGCAACCCGGACATGATGATGCCCGGAATGAAAATTAAAATTCCAGGGACATCCGGAGCTGTAATAAAAGAAACGGGTAAACCAAACGTGAATATTCAGCCGGGAATGAAAGAATCCCAAATTCAACCGTATCAGGCTCACCCAGCACCAATGAAAGAGCAGCAAATTATGCAAAAACCGGCTGTAAAAGAACAGCCGAAATTTCAACAGCCCGTAAAAGAGCAACCGAAATTTCAACAACCGGTAAAAGAACAGCCAAAATTTCAACAGCCCGTAAAAGAGCAACCGAAATTTCAACAGCCTGTAAAAGAGCAACCAATCGTTCAAAAACCAAAAAAAGAGCAGCAAATCATTCAGCCAAAGCCTATCATTAAAGAAAAACAAAAAGTCGTTCCAAAAGAAATGCCGGTGCCGATGCCGGTAATTCCAGAAATCGATGTCAATAATTATTATATGGTCAACATGACCAATATGAGTGTGCAAAAGCCCCCTGCACCACCGCCTTTACCAAAGAAAAAAGAAGAGCCTGCAGTCACTAAAAAGAAGAAGAAAAAGCCAGCTGTACAGTCAGCTCAGGATGAGCCGGCGGATGATTGTATTCCAGTAACGCCAATCTTGCCTGGAAGCGGCTATTGCATTCAACCGCCACCGTGGGCGCAGATGCACATGCAAGGCATGCAAGCCCCATATCAAGGCGTTCAAGGGTATCAGGCGGCTCCGGAAATGCATGGTTATCATATGATGGAAGAGAGCTCTGATATTTGGGGAGAATCTCCTGACATGCCAATGATGGATCATGGATTTGTCCAAGGGGCGAGCATGAATGCACCAAGCCAGCAATATTATCCATATCAAGCCTCCGCGCCGGTTCCGCACCATTATTATGGAGGGATGAATCAACAACCTCAAGCAGGTTCATATATGCAACAAGATTATGAGTCACCAGGCGAATCACCTTCCTACAATCAAAACTTCCCTCAGTTTTCACAGACTGCCGGTGAGGAAGAGGAAGATTGCGGCTGTAATAAGGGGCTACTAGGAACTTATGGACCGGAAGGAAAGGGACAGTATCAAGGGAACCAAGGGATGGATGCACATCACCATCCGGATTATCACCAATATCAATCCGTTCAATCACAGCAACAGGCCCCATCCCCTGGGATGTCACCTAAAGAGTCTCAGATGGGAATGGATATGCAATATCAATTTGATGATGAGTCAGTAGAATCGGAAGAATTCATGATGATGGGCGGCCAAAACGGAGGTCAGCCAGGTATGATGATGGGCGGCCAAAACGGAGGTCAGCCAGGTATGATGATGGGCGGCCAAAACGGAGGTCAGCCATCAGGCATGATGATGGGCGGCCAAAACGGAGGTCAGCCAGGCATGATGATGGGCGGCCAAAACGGAGGTCAGCCATCAGGTATGATGATGGGCGGCCAAAACGGAGGTCAGCCACCAGGCATGATGATGGGCGGCCAAAACGGAGGTCAGCCACCAGGCATGATGATGGGCGGCCAAAACGGAGGTCAGTCACCAGGCATGATGATGGGCGGTCAAAATGGAGGTCAGCCACCAGGCATGATGATGGGCGGCCAAAATGGAGGTCAGCCACCAGGCATGATGATGGGCGGCCAAAACGGAGGTCAGCCCGGCATGATGATGGGCGGTCAAAACGGAGGTCAGCCACCAGGTATGATGATGGGCGGCCAAAACGGAGGCCAGCCACCAGGTATGATGATGGGCGGCCAAAACGGAGGTCAGCCGGACATGATGATGGGCGGTCAAAACGGAGGTCAGCCAGGTATGATGATGGGCGGTCAAACCGGAGGCCAGCCCGGCATAAAGGAGATGCAAATAGGGGGTCCTCCAGGGATGATGGGCGGCCAAAACGGAGATCAGCCAGAGATGATGGGCGGTCAAACCGGAGGCCAGCCCGGCATGATGGGTAGCCAAAACGGAGGCCAGCCATGGATGATGGGCGGCCAAAACGGAGATCAGCCAGAGATGATGGGCGGTCAAACCGGAGGCCAGCTCGGCATGATGGGTAGCCAAAACGGAGGCCAGCCATGGATGATGGGCGGTCAAAATGGAGGTCAGCCGTGGATGATGGGCGGTCAAAATGGAGGCCAGCCAGGGATGATGGGCGGTCAAAATGGAGGCCAGCCGTGGATGATGGGCGGCCAAAACGGAGGTCAGCCATCAGGTATGATGATGGGCGGCCAAAACGGAGGCCAGCCGTGGATGATGGGCGGTCAAAATGGAGGCCAGCCGTGGATGATGGGCGGTCAAACCGGAGGCCAGCCCGGCATGATGATGGGTGGTCAAACCGGAGGCCAGCCCGGCATGATGATGGGTGGTCAAAACGGAGGTCAACCAGGAATGATGCCTGGACAATTTGGTGGTCAGCCGGACATGATGCGCGGAAAGCTTGGGGGGCAGCCTGAAGCTATGTTACCTGGACAAATGGGAGGCCAGCCAGGCCAATTCGGGGGCGTTCGTGCACCTGAAACATTTGGGATACCGACATATGTAGATGAAAGCGATGACTACTAATTATCAAGGAGACAGTGTTTTTAACACTCGTCTCCTCTCTTATTTAAATCGTAAGCCAAAGAATGTCCACCATATTCAAAGCAGTGTCTATTTAATAACTTTTGAAAAAGGTCATTCAATGATCCTTAAAGGATTTGACAGTTTTGAAAAATGGGATCGGCAAAGAGAACTGACTTCTTTATTAAAACAAAAGGGATTTCATCAAACGTATTATATTCATCAGAATTTAATGCCCTTTCAATTTAAAGGGAAATGGTATGGCAGTATGGACTATTTTCCGCCGAACAAGAAAAAATTCAGGTTTTCCAATGATAAGGACCGCTTAGAAGGCATTCAGTTACTGGAAAGCTTCCATGATGTGTCGGAAAATCTCTCCATTAACGCGCCTGTGTTCAATCAATCAAAAAAGTGGAAAGAACGCTTATCACTATTTAAAAAGAACTTTTCTTATGTTCGCCAATATGTTTCCGAAGATATTATCAAGGAATGGATTAGATGGGGGGAATGGTCGCTAGAGGGGTTTGATAAATATCAGTCTTTATGGGATAAGGAAAAGAAAGTCATCATTCATGGTGATTGCGCCCACCATAATTTCTTGCGGAGAGCGGACGGAACTTTGACTTTAATCGATTTTGACTTAATGGCAAATGCCCCAAGGTGCATTGATTATTTACAGTATGCAAATCGAATTTCGCAACATCTGGAAGATGCGGCCAACGAGCTGTGGGAAGTGCCGCAATTGCAAAGGTATCAGTCAGACCTGGCCTTTTTATATGCTTTAACTTACCCTACCGATATCTTCCGTGAATGGAATCGTCTTAATAAAAGTTCTTCCCAGCTTCATTCGGTCTGGAAAATGACCGTGGAAGGTTTTTCGGAGCGGATGGAGATGAATGAAAAATTGGCGAAAAGGATTTCTTCCCTTAATAGGAATTAAAACGGGTTTTTGGCCGTATCTTACAGAGTACATTTCCCTTTCGACACCCATGCTAATTATGAGCGGAATATAGCTCATTCTATTGCAATGGGAGGGTTATTGGTGCAGAAAATAAAATGGGCACAGCCGCTTTGTACGGTATTGGCCGCCGTCAGTTTGGTTGGATGTGCTAATAATGATACAGCGGAAAATGAAAATATCACGAATGATACAGGGTACCATGAAAAAGATGCATTGGTACGAAACATCAATTATGAGAATATGGTGCAAGGTTTATACAATAAAGATGATGCGTACAGTAAGAGTGACCGTAACTACCATGGACATGAAAGTAAGCCGCTAAAGGCAAAATCATCTTATTATAATTCTTATGAAGGCTCTTTAGCCGACAGAGTAAATGGTGTCGCCAATAAAGTGGAGCCAGTTAGCGATGCCAGGACAATCATCATGCAAGATGAAATGCTGGTAGCCTTGCTGCTTGATGACTACAGCCAAGCAAAAGATGTCAAACAAAGAATCAAAAAGGAGATCGGACCGCTTACCAATGGCCGTACCCTATATGTAACCACCGATGAAGGTGTCTATTTCAGGACGATGACACTTGATAACAATCTTCGGGATGGCGATACGAGGGAAATGATCATTTTGGATGCCAATGACATGTTCGATAACCTTAACATCCACGAAAATCACTTAAAATAATTTGTGGGCTGACCCGACTTGGAGTCAGCTCTTTTTGATTTTTTTCTGGTTAATAATCCTTATTTGGGTCAAACTACATAAAAAGTAAACGCCTTAAGAGGTGAGTATATTGTTTAATCAACTTAGAATCCAATTTTTCATGGCACTTTTCATATTGCCATTTTGCTTAACCGTTTTTGCGGAAGAAACCGTTCAAAAGGAAAATGATCCAATTGAAAGGAAGGTCATTCTTCAGCGTATGTATTTGGATGGCGAGTTAAGTGAAGAGAAATTGACAGAAACAATTTGGTCGATGGAGGACTTTTGGGCAAAATATGAAGGATGGCAAGTAGTCGATCAAAATGAAGAGCAGATTGTCATGAAGAAAATTGAGAATGACATATCTCCGCTGTTAAAAGCGAATGGTTACCTTGGGATGAGGGAAGATGGTACATTATCCATTTTTATCGGAAGGCCTGAGCACGCCAAGATCATTCATACATTCTACCAAATAGACGTTGGTAAACTTGAAGTATACAAGCAGGAGGAACTGCAAAAAGGGATTCCGATCATGAATAAAGACCAATATAAACAGCTCATTAAAGAATATGAGCCATATTCGGTAAACTAGGGTGGGATGATGTCCCACCCTTCAGACTGTTGACTAACTCGATAATAATGGGGTTGTCTACAGTTTTTTTTTGTTTACCATTACCGTTGATTTCCACTGCTGGCACTCGCTTTCTGCGGACGGTCCACCCTTGGTGCTTTTGCGCCTGTCGGGTCTCCATTGGACGCTGGTCTTGCACGCCTGTTTCAATCAACTTTGTTTTAAGCATTACTTTGCCGATTATGAAATAACTTTTAATGAACAACACCCCCTTTTTATGATAAAATGAGAGGTACAGCAAAATCAGGGAGAGAATTAATTTGTATGATTATATAAAAGGCAAGGTCGATTATATTGGACCTGAATACATAGTTGTGGAAAATGGGGGGATCGGATATCAAGTGATGACGCCGAATCCTTTTATTTTTTCCGCTCAATACCAGAAAGAAATCCAAGTTTTTTTGTATCATTATGTTCGTGAGGATATGGTGGCATTATACGGATTTCAGACTCGTCAAGAAAAGGCGTTATTCATAAAATTATTGAATGTTACCGGAATCGGGCCGAAGGGTGCTCTAGCCATATTGGCATCAGGCCAGGTTGATCAGGTGGTACAGGCGATCGAAAATGAAGATGAATCATTTTTGGTGAAATTCCCGGGAGTCGGAAAGAAAACGGCACGGCAAATGATTCTCGACTTAAAAGGGAAACTGGAGAACATTATTCCGGATGCGTTTCCAAGCTTGTTTAACGAAGGCGTCACGGCTGCAATCAGTCCAAATGGTTATACGGAGGAATTGGATGAAGCCATTCTTGCATTGAAGGCTCTTGGTTATTCTGAAAAGGAAGTTCAAAAGGTTGCCAAGAAATTGCAGGCTGAAGATATGACGACCGAGCAATATATTAAGAAAGCATTGCAAATGATGTTAAGATAAGGAGTGGCGCAATGGAGGAGAGAATATTCAATCAGGAAGCCGATTTGAACGAACTGTCCTTTGAACAAAGCCTGCGGCCGCAAAACTTAAAGCAATATATCGGACAGGATAAAGTGAAAGCGAATTTGAGTGTATACATCGAGGCGGCAAGGATGCGTGAAGAAACGCTCGATCATGTACTTTTATATGGACCGCCTGGTCTTGGCAAGACGACGCTTGCCGTCATCATCGCCAATGAAATGGGTGTAAATATCCGCACGACTTCCGGTCCCGCCATTGAGCGGCCGGGAGATCTGGCGGCCATTTTGAGTGCACTTGAACCAGGTGATGTATTGTTCATTGATGAGATTCACCGTCTTCCCCGTGTCGTTGAGGAAGTGCTATATCCGGCTATGGAGGACTTTTGTCTGGATATAGTAGTCGGTAAGGGACCGGAAGCCCGTTCGATCAGGATCGACTTGCCGCCGTTCACCCTCGTAGGGGCCACGACACGGGCAGGCTCACTGTCTGCACCGCTCAGGGACCGTTTTGGTGTTTTGAGCCGTCTTGAATATTATACGGAAAACCATTTGACTGATATCATCATCCGTACAGCAAGAATCATGGATACGGAAATGGATGATCAAGCAGCGGCAGAGCTTGCAAGAAGGTCAAGGGGCACCCCGAGAATTGCCAATCGTCTTTTACGGAGGGTCAGGGATTTCGCCCAGGTACGCGGTGATGGGACGATAACGGCCGAGCTTGCCGATTATGCGCTTGAATTAATGCAGGTCGACCGTTTAGGACTCGATCATATTGACCATAAATTACTTAAAGGGATCATTGAAAAATTCCGTGGCGGGCCCGTGGGCCTGGAAACGATTGCGGCAACGATTGGCGAAGAGGCACATACGATCGAAGATGTGTATGAACCATATCTGTTGCAAGTCGGTTTTCTTCAGCGTACCCCTAGAGGCCGGATGGCAACACAGCTTGTTTATGAGCATTTCGGAATGGAGATGCCTGAATGATGAATATACCAAAGATGGTCATGATTTTGGGTGTGGTTATATTCGTGATTGGTTTTGCGATGAAATATATTCATCTCGGCAGGCTGCCGGGAGATATTTTTCTGAAAAAGGGGAATACGACTTTTTACTTTCCTATCGTTACATCAATCATCGTCAGTGTTGTGTTGTCCGCAATTTATTATTTGATCGGCCGTTTTAAATAATGATTACAGCTTGATAGACACGTAAGGAAGTGGAACAGATGAAATTGGATATGTTTGATTTTCATTTACCGGAGGAACTGATTGCCCAAGTTCCTTTGGAGGATAGGGAAGCAAGTAGATTGATGGTACTGGACAAAGAAACCGGTAAGCTCCAGCATGATGTATTCAGCCATATCACGGAATATATCCAACCGGGAGATTGCCTGGTGTTGAATGATACAAAAGTGCTTCCGGCCCGACTATACGGCAGTAAAGAAGGGACGGGTGCAAAAATCGAAGTATTGCTGCTTAAGCAAGAGCATGATGATGTATGGGAAACGCTTGTGAAGCCGGCCAAACGGATTAAGGAAGGCTCGACGATCGTTTTCGGCGATGGTAAGCTGAGTGCCGTCTGTACAGGTGTACTCGAGCATGGCGGCCGAATCCTTGAATTTAAATATGAAGGCATATTTTATGAAATATTGGAGAAGCTGGGCGAAATGCCGTTACCTCCGTACATCAAGGAACAACTTGACGATCAGGACCGCTATCAAACCGTTTATGCGCGGGAACGGGGATCTGCAGCGGCACCTACCGCTGGCCTGCATTTTACGGAGGATTTGCTTGAGAAACTTAAAGGGATGGGTGTCCACATCGCCTTCATCACGCTGCATGTCGGGCTTGGTACATTCCGTCCGGTAAGTGTCGACGATATTGACAGCCATGAAATGCATTCGGAATTTTATCAAATGACGGAAGGCACTGCCAGATTACTGAATGACGTGAAGGGAAAAGGCGGGAAAATCATTACGGTCGGCACTACGTCCACAAGGACATTGGAAACGATTGCGTCCCGAAATGATGGGGTTTTCAAGGAAGAGAATGGCTGGACGAGCATCTTCATTTATCCTGGTTATGAGTTCAAAGGGATCGATGCGATGATAACGAACTTCCATTTGCCTAAATCGACTTTAATCATGCTTATTTCTGCACTTGCAGGCAGGGAGCATGTCCTTCATGCCTATGAAACGGCTGTGGAAGAAAAATACAGGTTCTTTAGTTTTGGAGATGCAATGTTAATTAAGTAATATAAGAGTGAGAAGCTCTTGAAGGGAGTTATTGCGTTGACTGCAATACGATATGAGTTTATCAAAACATGTAAACAGACAGGGGCACGGCTAGGCCGGGTCCATACGCCGCATGGTTCTTTTGAAACACCGGCATTTATGCCGGTTGGAACGATGGCTACTGTCAAAACGATGTCCCCGGAAGATTTGAAACAAATGGGGGCAGGCATCATCCTGAGCAATACGTACCACCTATGGCTGCGTCCAGGGCATGAAATCATCAAGGAAGCTGGCGGATTGCATAAGTTCATGAACTGGGATCGGGCGATTTTGACCGACTCAGGCGGCTTTCAAGTCTTCAGTTTAAGCGAGTTCCGCAAAATTGAAGAAGAGGGTGTGCATTTCAGGAACCATCTGAATGGCGATAAATTATTTTTATCTCCGGAAAAAGCGATGGAAATACAAAATGCGCTTGGCTCCGATATCATGATGGCATTTGATGAATGTCCGCCATTTCCGGCGACTGAAGAGTATATGAAGAAGTCGGTTGAACGGACATCGCGCTGGGCGGAACGCTGTTTGAATGCACATGAGCGTCCAAATGACCAAGGGCTGTTCGGAATCGTTCAAGGCGGGGAGTTTGAAAATCTTCGCAAACAAAGTGCAAAAGACCTTGTCTCCCTTGACTTCCCGGGTTATGCTATTGGAGGACTATCCGTAGGGGAACCGAAGGATATCATGAACCGCGTCCTTGAGTTTACAACTCCGCTGCTGCCATCTGACAAACCGCGCTATCTTATGGGGGTCGGTTCACCGGACTCATTGATCGATGGTGCACTCCGCGGTGTTGATATGTTTGACTGTGTACTGCCGACGCGAATCGCGCGTAATGGTACGCTCATGACGAGCAATGGGCGGCTGGTTGTGAAAAATGCGAAGTATGCACGCGATTTCGGTCCAATCGATGAAAATTGCGATTGCCATGTTTGCAAGAATTATAGCCGGGCATACATCCGCCACTTGATTAAATGTGAAGAAACCTTTGGAATTCGCCTTACGACTTACCATAATCTTCATTTTCTGTTAAACTTGATGGAACAGGTCAGACAAGCTATTCGAGAAGATCGTCTTGGAGACTTTAGGGAAGAGTTTTTTGAGCAGTATGGTTTCAATGAACCAAATGCGAGAAACTTCTAATTCCATAAATATTTTAATGAACGAAAGGAGTGAATATACTTAAATGGGTTCTTTAACACAAATACTTCCGTTGATTTTAATGTTCGTATTGTTCTATTTCTTATTGATCCGTCCGCAGCAAAAACGCCAAAAGGCTACGCAAAACATGCAAAGCAGTTTGAAAAAAGGTGATAAAGTTGCTACTATCGGCGGCATGCACGGAACAATCGATGCAATCGATGAACTGCAAATCGTCATTAAATCACCAGACGGTACAAAACTGACTTTTGACCGTGCAGCAATCCGTGAAATTACGGAAAGTGCACCGAATAAAGAAACATCCCTATAAAACAAACGAAAACCGGGCCATGTGCCCGGTTTTTTGCTGTCTTTTTTTAATCGGAGCGTGAGTCGGAACTCATGTTGACCCCAAGAACGCCACCCATCATGGCCGTAATCACAAAACAGCCATAGTATATCCATTGCTTGATGGTGAAAAGGGCATCGTGACCTAAATATTGAAAAAGGAACACGACCAACAGATAAAGCAGCCCAGTGCTTCCGCCCAGGAATAGTCCTTGCTTTTTCCCTTTGCCTCCTGAAATGAATCCACCAATGAACAGCGATAAAAAGGACACGATCATGACCACGTATGTCAGGGATGATTCCGTCAGTGAAGTAAAACGAAGAAGGATGGAAACGATTAAACTAGCAATCATCGCTATGGCAAAGATGGAGCCTACGCCATAAATTACGGCGACACTCATTTTTTTAGTTTCGATGGGTATTCCTCCTTTTTAAAAGGCTGATACGTATAGCCTGTTTATGTGTTTGTACAAGCATATTCCCGATATCGAACCTTTAGACCAGGTTTAAGAAGCTTCCCGTAAAATTAGAAAAGATTATGGAGTAATTTTTCAATTCCCAAGCCATGCTATGGATGAAGGAAGTGTTGTTGAAGTGGATATCTATCTAGGGATTATTTTTCGAACGACGGTAATCTATCTGGTCATCTGGTTCCTTTTTCGAATGATGGGTAAGCGGGAAGTTGGGGAACTGAGCGTTCTCGATTTAGTGGTATCCATCATGATAGGGGACATTGCTGTGCTATCCTTTGAAGATTTGGAAAAACCGTTTATCCGACAAACTATCCCGATGTTTGTCCTCGCGATCCTCCAAATTACATTGGCATTTGCCTCATTGAAAAGTGTTAAACTTCGCTATTTCATGGACGGTAAGCCCCTAATCATCATTAATCAGGGGAAAATAGATGAAAAAGCGATGCGCAGACAACGATATAATTTTGATGACTTATTGACCCAACTTCGTGAACAAGGAATTATTGATATAAACGAAGTGCAATTTGCCATCCTTGAAACTTCAGGAAAGCTCTCAGTGATTAAAAAAAGCGACGAAGAAGGGGTGGAAAATCAGGTACCATTCCCGCTGATTGTCGACGGAGAGATACAAGAAAAAAATCTTGATAAAATTGGGAAAAATCATGTTTGGCTTTTGAATCAGTTAAAAGAACATGGAGAAACGAAGGTTAAAGAGATTTCGATTTGCGGGTACATAGATGGCCAAATTTACATCGATAAAAATGAAACGAAGAAATGAACCGAAGCCTTTGAGTGCTTCGGTTCATTTTATTTCCAAGCCAATTTTGACAAATAGCCGCCCACTACAGGAATCCTGATCAGATCTGCCTTTTTTATGCTGCCGGTCATGAGCAGGAAAAATGTGAACAGCAGGATAACGACGGTTACGGAAAGCAAAAGCCGTATGCCGATAGGCTGTGAAGAGAGGGGGAATTGATAAAGATAATAACCGCCCCATCCTGAAATTAAAGCAAGGACCAGAGCTGACATATAGCTTCGGAAATGAAGCGTGAAAGGGACAACCTTCAGTACGGTTGAAAAATGCAGGAAAGTAACGAGCATCGTACCGACAGCTATCCCGATTGCGGCTCCCATGATCCCGAAACTTTCCTTTGAAGCCAGCAGCCAGATTACACCGATTTTAAGAATGTTTCCAGCCAGGCTGTTGAACATTGCAGCCTTTGCAAGGTCCAGTGCTTGCAGCATGGATTGCAGCGGATATTGAAAATAATAAAGGATGAAAAAAGGTGCCAGGAATTTAATGAAAACAGCAGCATGCGAAGATCCATACATGACCTGTAAGATCGGTTCGGCAAAGATGAACAGAATGACGATAGCTAAACAGCCTGTGATAAAGGTGATTTTCAGGGCTTGTTGAAGCCTGTGTTCAACGAGTAAAAAGTTTCCGGTCGTACGGGCTTCGCTTACTGCCGGGACAAGTGCCGTCGCCAATGATGATGTAACGAAGGAAGGAAGCATGAGTAAAGGCAGAGCGTATCCAGTTAACTCCCCGTATTGACTGGTGGCTGCGGCCGCGGTGACTCCGGCAAGTGCCAAACTCTGGGCGACCACTATCGGTTCGAA
Organism: Peribacillus sp. TE19612; assembly: GCF_056279465.1. Classification (NCBI taxonomy): domain Bacteria; kingdom Bacillati; phylum Bacillota; class Bacilli; order Caryophanales; family Bacillaceae; genus Peribacillus; species Peribacillus sp. TE19612. The sequence continues at coordinate 191,754 of NZ_JBWCCL010000002.1, forward strand.
AAACCACGATACGGATCCAATCATCCTGCTTCCGGTGGTAGGAAGGGCAATCCCCATCAATTCGGTGAACGTTCCTTTTCCAGATTTGACGTTCTTGAAGAAACCCTTTCTGAACTTAAAATGTTTCTTTATTTTAAAGCTGGTCAATAAGTAAATGAGAGACACGAGCTCACCGATAATCGATGCAAACATTGCCCCGGCTGCCGCATATTCGATTCCATATGGCAAAAAGGCTTTGGTTAGGACGGCTATGAAAGTGATTCGGGCCACCTGTTCGATAACTTGTGAGAAAGCGAAGGGCTTCATATTTTGCTTGCCTTGGAAATAACCGCGCAGTACGGATGAAATGGCGATAATCGGGACGATTGGGGCAATCGCCATAAGCGGCCATACCGTCCGTTCGTCCGTGAATAGGTATTCTGATAGAACCGGCGCGAAAAGCAGCATCGCAGGAGTGAAAATCATCGATAGAGTAAAGGTGCAGGCCAAAGAGACGACGAGGATTTTCTTGATTTTCCGTTCATCACCTCTGGCATTGGCTTCGGCCACGTATTTCGAAATGGCGATTGGCAGGCCTAACTGGGTTATGTTCACGACGAGAAAGAGTGTCGGTAAAGCCATCATATATAAACCAACGCCTTCTTCGCCGATGAAGCGGGCGATGACAATACGGTTAATAAAACCAAGAACCCTTGTAATCAGGCTTGCGATTAATAAAATCAGCGTCCCTTTTAAAAATTTGGACATTGAACTCCCTCCCTGCCTTCTCAAAAAAGCGGTTATGCTATACAATTATCTATATGCTTGTACTTGGACAAAGCATGACAAAAGTGTTTGTTTGCGTACTAACAAATGATAAGAAACCCTTCTAAGAAAATGCGCATTCATTTGAGAATCATTTTACTGGAGGCAAAATGATGGCAAAAAAGAATCATCCCTATCAAAGGTATTATCTAAAGGTGCGTCCATTTTTGAAGAGTAAGCGTGAGGAATTCCAAATGGTCGGATTGAATGCCGTAACAGAGGAAGACATATGGGGAACCTTAACCAAAAATAAATGGAAGCGCCCTCAGGAAAACATTCACCTTCATGAACTTGTCGCAGATATCGTGACATTTTCGAGCAACCAGTTCATGACCTTCCAAATGGTCGAAGCTTATAAATCACCGAACCTATTCGAGCCGCTTTCCGAAGAGGAATTGAAGGAGCTTTTGAAAGAATAACGCAAAGATATACTTAAATTGACAGCTGTTTGTATATGACTCATAATAGATATGGTTATGCTTTTTTTGGAAAAAGCATGGGAAGCTGTGTCCTTTTTCTCAAGAAACAAAGGATATGCAGTTATCATATAAACAAAAAATGACGGTTTTATTAACTTCAGGAACAGGCGTATTATAGAAAGGGGCCTACTACATAATGGTAAAAAGAAGCAGGATCGTTGCGTTTTTTCTAATCGCACTTTTGATTTTCGCAGCGATGGGGACGACTTCAAAAGGAATCCTAAAGGATATCAAGCTGGGTCTTGATCTTCAAGGCGGGTTTGAAGTGTTATATGAAGTAAAACCGCTGTCAGGGGAAAAGATCACCCCGGAAGTTTTACGGGCTACAGTAAGCTCACTTGAACGGCGTGTTAATGTGTTGGGGGTTAGCGAGCCTAACATACAAATAGAGGGGAAAGACCGGATCCGCGTTCAATTGGCTGGGGTCAAAGACCAAAACAACGCTCGGGAAATCCTTTCTACACAAGCTAAATTATCCTTCCGTGATTACAACGATAAGGAAATGATGACCGGTGCCGACCTGAAAGAAGGCGGCGCGAAACAAACGTTCCAAGAGAATAAACCGGTTGTCGAAGTCACGCTGAAAGACGTGAATAAGTTTAAAGAAATCACTCAAAAAATTTCCTCGATGGAAAGGCCGACAAATGTACTTGCAATCTGGCTGGATTTCGAGGAAGGAAAAGATTCCATTAAGGATACCTCTTCACAAGACAATATGATTTCAGCTCCAGCTGTCAGTGAAGTTTTCAATACGAATAAGGTGTTTATTACCGGTCAATTCACATTGGAAGAAGCGAAAGAGCTTGCAGCCCTTCTGAATGCAGGTGCCCTGCCTGTTGATTTGAAAGAAAAATACTCCACTTCAGTAGGTGCCCAATTCGGTGCAGGTGCACTGAATGATACCATTTTTGCAGGAATCATCGGAATTGCACTTGTTTTCATCTTCATGCTTGTGTATTACCGCTTCCCGGGATTCATTGCAGTCGTCACTTTAAGCATCTACATTTTCTTGACGCTATTAGTGTTTGATTGGATGAATGCGGTCCTTACGCTGCCAGGTATTGCGGCATTGGTACTCGGGGTCGGGATGGCTGTCGACGCCAACATCATAACCTATGAGCGAATCAGGGATGAATTGAAACTTGGCAGATCCGTAAAGGCAGCATATAAAGAAGGTACCAAGAATTCACTTGCTACAATCACGGATGCCAACTTAACGACCCTGCTGGCTGCGGCCGTACTGTTCTATTATGGAACAAGCTCGGTTAAAGGATTTGCCACCACTTTGATCATTTCGATCTTAATGAGTTTCATTACAGCCGTTTATGGTACACGCCTCTTCATGAGCCTGTGGGTGAATAGCGGGTTCCTGGACAAACGTACAGGATGGTTTGGCGTGAAGAAGAAAAATATTCACGATTTATCCGAGAAAATGGATTTAATGTCATTGCCAACACGCTTTGATAAAATCGATTTCGTGAAACATCGGAAAGTTTTTTACGGCATTTCAATCGGTGTCACCATTATCGGGATCATCTTCCTGCTCGTCTTCAGATTGAATCTTGGGATTGATTTCACGAGCGGCACCCGAATCGAGATTGCGTCCAAAGACGTCTTGACGACTCAGCAAGTCAAAACCGAAATGGAAAAGGTCGGTATCGACGAAGATGATATCAAGGATGTCAGGCTCGCTGGACAAGACAATAAAAATGCTGTCGTTCGGACAGTCGGTGTCCTCGATAAGCAAGAGATTGCTGAATTGAAGGACCATTTCAAGAAGGATTACGGAGCAGAACCGAATGTCAGCACCGTATCACCGACAGTAGGAAAAGAGCTTGCGAAAAATGCCATGTTTGCGTTAGCGATTGCCTCAATCGGAATCATATTGTATGTATCGATACGTTTTGAATGGCGAATGGCTGTACCTGCCGTGGTCGCGCTTATACATGATGCATTCTTCATCATCACGATTTTCAGCTTGCTCCGGCTCGAAGTGGATATCACCTTCATTGCTGCGGTTCTGACAATCGTCGGTTATTCGATCAATGATACGATCGTAACCTTTGACCGTATTCGTGAAAACCTGCGCTTCAGCCGTAAAATCAAAACCGCCGAAGAGCTAGAGAACATTGTGAACATCAGTATCAGGCAAACGCTGACTAGATCCATTAACACGGTTCTGACCGTTCTCATTACGGTCATCGCGTTGATGATCTTCGGCAGTGAAGCTATTCGTAACTTCTCCATTGCCCTGTTTATCGGTTTAATATGCGGCGTGTATTCATCGCTATTGATCGCTTCCCAATTCTGGCTTGATTTAAAAATCAGGGAATTGAAGAAGAAAGGTCCGCTGAATACCGCAAAAGAAAAGAAACAAAGTCTTGAAGGACAAGTTTAATAGGTGAAAGGGGGCTGGCATGATGCCAGCCTTCTTTTTGTTGAACTAGCTTATTGAATAGGGAATTACAACCAATTATGAGTTTAAAATAAAATTGAAACTGGTATATTCGTTTTGTATAATGAGTAGGTTGAGGGGTGAATAAATGTTAAAGCCAAAAACCCGGTGGAACTTGCGAACTGCCGATGAAAACAAAGTTGCTGTACTAGCTGAAGAGCTTCATATCACACCTTTGGTTGCAGCCCTGCTTGTGAATCGAGGCCTGGATACGATTGAAAGTGCCCGATCGTTTTTATTTGTAAAAAATCAAACTTTTCATGATCCATTTTTATTGAAGGATATGGATAAAGCAGTATATAGAATAAAGGAAGCCATTCAAAATGGAGAAAAAATACGTATATTCGGTGATTATGATGCGGACGGCGTGACATCGACCACCGTGATGATGACGGCGCTGACGAGATTGGGGGCCGATGTTGATTTTTATATCCCGAATCGGTTTACAGAAGGATATGGTCCGAATCCGATGGCATTCCGCCTTGCAGCCGAGCAAGGTGTGAAGGTTTTAATCACCGTCGATACCGGAATTTCCGCTGTCGATGAAGCTAAGCTTGCCGCCGAGCTAGGCATGGATTATATTTTGACTGACCACCATGAACCGGGACCGCAATTGCCTGAGGCATTGGCGATCATCCATCCTAAACTTGAGGACAGTTCCTATCCATTTAAAGAACTTGCCGGAGTAGGAGTCGCATTTAAGCTTGCACACGCCTTGCTTGGGGAATTGCCTGAGGATTTGCTAGAAATAGCGGCAATCGGGACGATAGCGGATTTAGTGCCTTTACAAGGAGAAAACCGCGTCATTGCTGCGAAAGGCATCGAGCAGTTACGATTGACTCGCCGCCCGGGACTTGTTGCGTTAATGAAAGTGGCGAATGTTCAGCAGGAAGCATTGAATGAAGAATCGATCGGCTTTGCAATGGCACCGAGGATCAATGCTGTCGGCCGCCTTGGAGATGCCGATCCCGCTGTTGATTTATTGATGTCCGCAAATCTGGAAGAAGCAATGGAACTTGCTAATGAAATCAACGATATCAATAAAGAGCGGCAGGAAATGGTTGCAGCAATGGCTGAGGAAGCGATTGCTGAAGTCGAGGAAAACTTCCCGCCGGAGTCCAATGGCGTGCTCATCATCGGCAGGGAAGGCTGGAATGCCGGAGTTGTGGGGATTGTGGCCTCTAAACTTGTTGAACGCTTTTACCGGCCGACGATTGTATTGAGCTATGATCGGGATAAGGGATTAGCAAAAGGTTCCGCTCGGAGCATCGTTGGTTTCGATCTTTTTCAAAGTCTTTCCCAATGTCGTGAAATGCTGCCTCATTTCGGTGGACATCCCATGGCAGCTGGAATGACGTTGAAAATAGAAGATGTCCAGGAGCTTAGGGACCGCATGAACTTGATTGCTAAGGAAGAACTGAACGAAGAGGACTTCACACCGATTACAAACTTGGACGGTGCTACGACTTTAGCTGAAGTTTCCGTTCAAACGATTCAGGAAATGAGCTTGCTTGCACCATTTGGGGTTGCGAATCCCAAGCCGAAGATTTTGATAGATTCCGTACAACTTTCAAGTGTCCGCAAAATTGGTGCCAACCAAAATCACTTGAAGGTTCAGCTGGAAGATGGTGAAAAACACAAACTTGACGGTGTGGGCTTCGGTCTCGGTCATTTTGTCGATGAAATAGCTCCGCACGCTGAAGTTTCGGTGATTGGAGAGCTCTCCATCAATGAGTGGAATAATATGAAAAAGCCCCAGATCTTTGTCCAGGATGTCTCGGTGGACCATTGGCAATTATTCGATTACCGCGGCAAGGGACAGGCAGAGAAGTGGCTTGCCGACATTCCTGCACAAAACCGGAAGATCGTTATTTTCTCGGAAGATATTTATAGCAGATATCCATTTTTGCAAAACCATCCAGATCTCGTTCATATCGAGAATGAACTGGATGCTGAGCAGCTCGACTGCTTCGAAGGGCATTTGGTACTCATGGACATGCCGCCCTCCAGGGAATATTTGAAACGGGCGGTTGCCAAAAAGAACCCTTCCCGTATCTACGCTCACTTTTCCCATGAACAGGACCATTTCTTAAGTACGATGCCGACAAGGGATCATTTTAAATGGTTTTATGCCTTCCTTGCCAAGAAGGGTCCGCTTGATGTGAAAAGATATGGTGATGACCTGGCCAAATATCGCGGCTGGTCAAGAGATACAGTGGATTTCATTTCTAAGGTGTTTTTTGAGCTTGATTTTGTTACAATAGAAAATGGGTTAATTATGCTCACAACCAATGCGAAAAAACGCGATCTCAGTGAATCTGAATCGTATACAAGAAAGAAAGAGCAATTTGAGCTTGAACAAGAGCTTGTTTATTCTTCCTATCAGCAATTATTCGATTGGTTCAATCATTATTTAGTTCATGAGGCAACAGACCTTGAGGAGGAAACAAAGCAATGGATTTAAAGCAATATGTAACAATTGTGCAAGACTGGCCAAAACCGGGTATCGTCTTCAAAGATATTACAACATTAATGGATAACGGCGCAGCTTATAAATACGCAACAGACCAAATCGTCGAGTATGCTCGCGATAAAAATATCGACTTGGTGGTCGGGCCGGAAGCACGCGGATTCATTATCGGATGTCCAGTCGCATACTCATTGGAAGTGGGCTTTGCACCAGTGAGAAAAGAAGGAAAACTTCCACGTGAAACGATAAAAGTCGAATATGGTTTAGAATACGGCAAGGATGTATTGACAATCCATAAAGATGCCATTAAACCGGGACAGCGTGTCCTGATTACGGACGACTTGCTTGCTACCGGGGGAACTATCGAAGCGACGATCAAGTTGGTTGAACAGCTTGGCGGAATTGTAGCTGGGATTGCCTTCCTTATTGAATTGACTGACTTGGATGGAAAAGATAAATTAGACGGCTATGATGTCTTGACATTAATGAGCTTTTAATAAAGGAGAGCACTCTGACCAGGGTGCTCTCTTTCTGTTTTCCCCATTTTAGCTGGATTTTGTCGAATTTCCAGTGAAAAAAAGCACTATTCTTAATAAAATACACGTTTAACTCTTTACATCCTTGCCTTTTTTTTCGATAATAGTAATAATAAAGAGTTTTTCTGCTAATAAGTTTATTTGCACTTTTATCCGTTTAAGCGGATTTATTTTTTTTCGCAAAAATTGTCACGTTTTGCAGAATAAAGGGAAGTGCTACCAATCATACTCAATCCGGATCATATCCGGTGGCAGTTAAAGTGGGGTTAAGGTGATTAAATGGCTAATGATCAAATATTGACTGCCGAGCAGGTTGTAGAACGGGCCAGCTTATATCTTCAGCCGGAAGAAGCTGAATTTATTCATAGAGCGTTTAAGTATGCAGAGTATGCTCACCGAGAACAATTCCGTAAATCGGGAGAGCCTTATATTATTCATCCGATTCAAGTGGCGGGCATTCTGGCTGATCTTGAAATGGACCCTGCAACCATTGCGGCAGGTTTTTTACATGATGTTGTTGAAGACACGGAGATCACTTTGAAGGATATTGAAGAAAATTTCAGTCCTGAAGTCGCCATGCTTGTGGATGGCGTGACCAAGTTAGGGAAAATCAAATACAAATCACAGCAGGAGCAACAGGCGGAAAACCATCGGAAAATGTTCGTGGCGATGGCCCAGGATATACGGGTCATCTTGATCAAGCTTGCGGACAGACTGCATAATATGCGGACATTGAAGCATCTGCCCCAGGAAAAGCAGAGAAGGATATCGAATGAGACGTTGGAAATCTTCGCACCGCTTGCCCATCGTCTCGGTATCAGCACGATTAAATGGGAACTGGAAGATACTGCACTAAGGTATTTGAATCCTCAGCAGTATTACCGAATCGTCAACCTGATGAAGAAAAAGCGTGCAGAACGTGAAAACTATCTGGAAGAAGTCATTGATGAAGTGCGTAAAAACGTTGAGGAAGTCAACATTAAGGCTGACCTATCCGGAAGGCCGAAACATATATACAGCATTTATCGCAAAATGGCTTTGCAGAATAAACAGTTCAGCGAAATTTATGATTTGCTTGCCGTTCGGATCGTCGTCAATAGCATAAAAGATTGCTATGCCGTTTTAGGGATCATCCATACATGCTGGAAGCCGATGCCTGGCCGATTTAAAGACTATATCGCGATGCCGAAGCCGAATATGTATCAATCGCTCCATACGACGGTGATCGGACCGAAAGGCGATCCGCTGGAAGTGCAGATCCGTACTTCCGATATGCATCGCATTGCCGAGTTCGGGGTTGCTGCGCACTGGGCTTATAAAGAGGGAAAAGATGTCGGTGAACAGCCTTCACTGGAAGAAAAATTGACATGGTTCCGGGAAATTCTTGAATTCCAGGATGATGCGACTAATGCCGAGGAATTCATGGAATCCCTTAAAATAGATCTTTTTTCTGATATGGTATTCATTTTCACTCCAAAAGGCGATGTCATCGAACTGCCATCAGGATCCAACCCGATTGATTTCGCTTACCGGATTCATTCGGAAATCGGAAACAAAACGATTGGTGCCAAAGTGAACGGGAAAATGGTACCGCTGGATTATAAACTGAAAACTGGCGATATCATAGAAATCTTAACATCGAAGCATTCATATGGTCCAAGTCAGGATTGGCTTAAACTAACGCAAACATCTCAAGCGAAAAATAAGATCCGCCAATTTTTCAAGAAGCAGCGCCGGGAAGAAAATATCGAAAAAGGCAAAGAGCTGGTTGAAAAGGAAATCAAGGATATGGAGTTCGACCTGAAGGAAATCCTGTCTGCCGAGAATATCAGGCGTGTTGCGGATAAATTCAACTTCCTGAATGAAGAGGATATGTATGCAGCAGTCGGATATAACGGAATAACAGCCCTTCAGGTAGCTAACCGCCTAACCGAAAAATGGCGTAAGCAGAAAATGGTCGAGCAGGAAGCGGATATTTCTGAAGCGGTAGCCGATCTGAAAACCTTCTCCAATACATCTAAAAAACGTGACTCGGGCGTACAGGTACCAGGGATTGATAACCTGCTTATCCGCTTATCACGCTGTTGCAACCCAGTACCAGGGGATGAAATCGTTGGTTATATAACCAAAGGCCGTGGAGTTTCAGTTCATAGGCAAGATTGCCCGAACCTGGATAGCGGGGATGCCGATCATCGCCTTGTACCGGTTGAATGGGAAAGTACGATTAACGAACGCAAGGAATACATCGTGGAAATTGAAATCAGCGGCTATGACCGTCGCGGCTTATTGAATGAAGTCCTTCAAGCCGTCAATGAAACCAAGACCAACATTTCAGCGGTCTCGGGTAAATCCGACAGGAATAAGGTGGCGACCATTCACATGTCGATTTATATTCATAACATTGCCCATTTGCAAAAAGTTGTCGACCGTATTAAACAAATTTCAGATGTTTATTCCGTTAGAAGGATCATGAACTAAGGAGTTTTTATTGCCATGCGTGTTGTTTTACAACGTTCCAAAGCGGCAAAAGTAGTTGTCGCAGACCAAATAATCGGACAAATCGACAGCGGTCTCGTCCTGTTGGTTGGTGTCACCCATGGAGATACGATCGATGACGCCGCCTATTTGGCCGAAAAGATTGTCAATCTTAGAATATTTGAAGATGAAAATGAAAAGATGAACCACTCACTATTGGATGTGGGAGGTTCGATTTTATCCGTTTCACAATTCACCTTATACGGCGATTGCCGTAAAGGCCGTCGACCGAACTTCATGGACGCCGCCCGTCCTGAAGAGGCAAATGAATTATATGAAGCATTTAACGAGGAACTCCGCAAAAAAGGCGTCCATACGGAAACAGGTCAATTCGGTGCCATGATGGATGTTCAGCTTACTAATGACGGTCCCGTCACCTTAATACTTGAAAGCAAAAAATGACCTGCTGCGGCAGGTTTTTTTTGTAGAAAAGCCAGCTTCGATGCGAAGCTGGCTTTTCTAGTTCTTATTTAAAATACCGTGCCAAGCCATTATAGATGGCCGATGTGATTCTTTCTTGATACTCATTCGATGTTAATGTCAACTCTTCCACTGGATTACTTAAATAACCTAGTTCAATGAGTGTAGCTACCCGTTTATTTTCACGGGTAACATGATAGTTCCCGTATCGTGATCCGCGATTGGGCACCTGCATGGTGGAACCGAGTGAATTGGCCAGTGTAGCCGCCAACGCACGCTGGTAGTCATGATAGTAGTATGTGGTTATCCCGCTGGTGATCTGGTCCTTGGTGCTATCATAATGGAGGCTGATGAAAGCATCCGCGTTATGTATATGAGAAGTGCTGACCCGGGAAGGGAGTGGAACATAGGTATTTCCGCTCCTGGTCAGGATCACTTTAGCTCCTGCCGCCTGAAGTTTGTCCCGCAGCAATTCTGCCGTTCGAATCGTCAGGTTTTTCTCAAGTGTTCCACCGACCCCGATTGTACCGCTATCCCTGCCGCCATGTCCGGGATCGATCACAATCGTTTTATCCTTTAGGTATTTCTCAACGCCAGGTCGTTGGATCTGCTCGGCATTCCCTTCGATCGTCACGATCCATCCGGCCACATAAGCTGTTTTTCCGCCCTTTAGTTTAATGGAATACCAGTCGCCTTCCATACCTGATGCCGTGAATGTTTCACCTGCATTGGCCTGCTCTACAATCCCCGAGTTGCCATCCGGCTCATTTCTAAGGATCGTACCATCATGAATGATGGTAATCTTGTTTCCTTTTACATCAGCCTTTTTTTCCTTCGCCGTTTGCTCAACATTCTCTTTTTCCAGGTACCAACTCACTACCCAGCCCTTTTTGGAACCAGTGAGTTGGATTTGTGTCATATTTCCCTTTGTTTGGAGCACGGCGTAAGTCTCATCCTTGTTCACCGAACCGATGACCTTGCTTGAGAGCGAGGCTTCATTCCTGACATTTAAACCTGTAGCGGTCACCCTTGCAGTTGCGCCTGCCGTGTCCTTTTTCATATCAACATGATCTTCGCTTACTTGTATGTAAGGTTCAGCTACCCAACCGTGGGTTCCTTGGAAATCAATTTCAGCCCATTCATTTTCAACCCTGTAGACGGTCACTGACGTATTTTTATTCAGCTTTCCGAGAGCGGCACTGCTTGTCGACGGTTCCGAACGGACATTGAGCCGGTCCACCAAAGTTACTCCGGTTTTCAAGGATTGATTCGTTCTTTTTTCCTTAGTTGGATCTTTCTTCGCTGTTTTTTCTGATGCGGAGGGAAGTGTAATGTAGTCAGAAGAGACCCAGCCTTCGATATCCGCCGTTTTGACCTTTATCCAATTCTCATTCTTTTCAATGATGTCAACAAAGGTTCCTTTACTCAAGGAACCAACCGTTTGAAATGTAGTGCCGGGACCTGTTCGGACACGGACGGAGCTGCCTGATATCGTCCCTTGTCCGGATTCCTTTTTGACCTGATTGGTATCAGACCCTGTTTGTCTCTCCACTAACCAATTGGCAACCCAGCCCGTTTTGCCGGTGCCAATCCGGATTTCAATCCAGTCGCCATCTTCATTCAGAATGGGATACGATTCCCCTTTTGACAGTTTTTTTACGATAGGGAAACTGAGACCTGCACCTTCACGGACATTGACCACTTGGGTCGTCACGATATTTTCCCCATCATCTTTTCCAAAAGCGTGATGGACGGGGAAAATCGCTGAGAATATCAGCATCAGTGTCAGGCCGAATAAACCCGATTTCTTCTTCATAAGTTGTCTCTCCCTTTTAATGTCTATATGTATGTATTCTCGTTCAATGAAAATTTCCCTCTCTCCGTGTGCAAAAAACATTTTTTTTAGGAAACAATAGAGCTTATATAACTGTAGGAGGGAAACCACATGAAATTCAGCGAAAAAGATCAAACGAGCTTAAGCGGAGGCAACCAAGTACTGGGTGTCGATTTTCACGATTTCATCCAAAAGGAACAAAGCGCAAACCTTGTTGAATTGGCATCCGAATTCGGGGTCAATGTCCGGACGATCAAAAATTTGAAAAAACGTTTGAACCAGTAAAAAGCGACAAAAATCCTCAGTCTGCCTTGACATTTGATGTTAACGTCCGTATGATTATAAAATATCAGACTTATTACTGCAATAACCAATGATGGAGAAGAGTAATTAAGAAACACATGAAAAGAGAGGAAATGCCGAGGCTGAAAGCATTCCACATGATGACTTAATGAAAGAACCCTCCGTAGGCTTCACTCCGAACGGATTTACTTAATAGGAGATGGACGTAAAACAGGCGTTAACTGTTTTTGAGCGGGGGCACTTTTTTTTGTGCTTCAACTAGGGTGGCACCACGGGATATCCAAACTCTCGTCCCTTGTAACATATACGTTACAAGGGGCGGGAGTTTTTTGTTTGGAAAAAATCAGTATAGCGTGCCGTATAAGAAAGGGCGCTTTGCTTTAAAGGAGGAAACACATATGTCTATTCAGATTCCTAGAGGTACCCAGGATTTATTGCCTGGTCAAACGGAAATTTGGCAGTATATCGAGAACACAGCGCGTGATATTTGTCACCGTTACCAATATAAAGAAATCCGCACACCGATTTTTGAGCACACGGAATTATTTTTACGCGGTGTTGGGGATACAACCGATATCGTTCAAAAAGAGATGTATTCATTTCAAGATCGCGGTGAAAGGAACTTAACCCTTCGTCCGGAAGGCACCGCATCGGTTGTACGGTCATATATCGAGAACAAAATGTTCGGGTGGGCCAATCAACCGGTCAAGCTTTATTATATCGGGCCGATGTTCCGTTACGAACGTCCGCAAGCAGGTCGATTCCGCCAGTTCGTTCAATTCGGCATCGAAGCTTTAGGAAGTAAGGATCCCGGAATCGATGCAGAGGTTCTGTCACTTGCGATGAACCTGTACAAGGAACTTGGTTTGAAAAAGCTGAAGCTAGTCATCAACAGCCTTGGTGATAAGGAAAGCCGGACAGCGCATCGCAATGCGTTAATCAAACATTTCGAACCCCGCATCGGCGAGTTTTGCGGCGATTGTCAAAACCGCCTCGAAAAAAATCCTTTGCGTATCCTGGATTGCAAAAAGGATCACGATCACGAATTGATGAACACGGCTCCTTCCATCATTGAATATTTAAATGATGAATCCCGTACTTATTTCGAAAAGGTGAAACAGCACTTAACCGATTTGGAAATCGATTTCGTCGAAGATCCGACTCTAGTGAGGGGCTTGGATTACTATAATCATACCGCATTTGAAATCATGAGTGATGCAGAAGGCTTTGGCGCCATCACTACACTATGCGGCGGTGGCCGTTATAACGGGCTGGCTGAAGAACTTGGCGGACCGGAAACACCAGGAATCGGCTTTGCACTTAGCATTGAACGGCTGATTGCTGCCCTCCAAGCAGAAAACATCGAGCTTCCGATCAAAAAGGGAATTGACTGCTATCTTGTCTCACTAGGTGAAACAGCCAAGGATTATACCGTCAAACTTGCCCATCAATTGCGGAATGCCGGTTTTACCGTCGAAAAAGACTATCAAGATCGTAAAGTGAAAGCACAATTCAAATCAGCCGACCGCCTCGAAGCAAGATATGTGGCGACACTTGGGGATGATGAATTGGCAAATAATAAAATCAATGTAAAGTTCATGGAAACCGGTGAACAAGTCCAAATGGATCTTGCAACATTCGTTGAACAATTCAAAAAGCTACAGGCTTAAGGGGGAAATACCATGTTTGGCAGAACATACTTCAATGGTGAAGTGACAGAAGCAGTTATTGGTGAAAAAGTAACATTAAAAGGATGGGTACAAAAACGCCGGGATTTGGGCGGGGTCATCTTTATCGACCTACGTGACAGAAGCGGAGTCGTCCAAGTCGTTTTCAATCCGGACATTTCGGCAGACGCGCTTGCCACAGCCGAAAAAATCCGTAATGAATACGTCCTTGATATCCAAGGGACAGTCATCAAACGTGACGAAGCCAACTTCAATCCGAACGTAACAACAGGGACCGTCGAAGTTCAAGCCGAAAACGTTACAATTTTAAACGAAGCAAAGACCCCTCCATTCATCATTGATGAAAGAACGGATGTATCAGAAGACATCCGCTTGAAATATCGTTATCTGGACCTGCGTCGTCCGGCGATGTTCGAAACATTGAAAATGCGCAACAAAACAACAAAAGCGATCCGTGATTACTTGGACGGTGAAGGCTTCCTTGATATCGAAACACCTATCTTAACAAAAAGTACACCTGAAGGAGCACGTGATTATTTAGTGCCTAGCCGCGTGCACGAAGGGGAGTTCTATGCACTTCCGCAATCACCGCAAATCTTCAAGCAGCTATTGATGGTATCCGGTTTCGAACGTTATTATCAAATTGCCCGCTGTTTCCGTGATGAAGACTTACGTGCTGACAGACAGCCTGAATTCACGCAAATCGATATTGAAACAAGCTTCATGAGCCAAGAAGATATCATTAACACGGCAGAAAACATGATGGCTAAAGTGATGAAAGACGTAAAAGGATTGGACGTAACACTGCCATTCCCTCGAATGACTTACAACGAAGCGATGAGCCGTTACGGTTCCGACAAACCGGATACACGTTTCGGAATGGAACTTAAAGATGTTTCCGAAATCGTCAAAGACAGTGATTTCAAAGTGTTCACCGGTGCTGTTGCAAGCGGCGGTCAAGTTAAGGCGATCGTCGTTAAGGGCGGAAATGCGGATTATTCCCGTAAAGACATTGATGGCTTGGCTGAATTTGCAGCGATTTACGGTGCTAAAGGCCTTGCATGGCTGAAAGTTGAAGAAGACGGCGTAAAAGGGCCAATCGCCAAATTCTTCGCAGAAGATCAAGAGCAATTAGTATCTGAATTGGAAGCTGAAGTGGGCGATTTAATTCTATTCGTGGCAGATAAGAAAGGCATAGTCGCAGATGCACTTGGAGCACTTCGCATCAAGCTTGGTAAAGAAAGAGGCTTGATCGATCAAAGCAAATTCAACTTCCTGTGGGTGACGGACTGGCCATTACTTGAATATGACGAAGAAGAAGGACGCTACTATGCAGCACACCATCCATTCACAATGCCATTCCGTGAAGACATGGACAAACTGGAATCAGACCCAGCAAGCGTCCGTGCACAAGCATATGACCTTGTCTTGAACGGCTACGAACTTGGCGGTGGATCACTGCGGATATTCGAACGCGACGTTCAGGAAAAAATGTTCAAAGTTCTTGGATTCTCTGAAGAAGAAGCAAACGCACAATTCGGCTTCCTAATGGATGCATTCGAATACGGAACACCACCACACGGCGGAATCGCCCTTGGACTCGACCGCATGGTCATGCTGCTTGCAGGCCGCACGAACCTTCGCGACACCATCGCGTTCCCGAAAACAGCAAGCGCAAGCGACCTGCTCGTTGACGCACCGAGTACCGTAAGTGATAAGCAATTGGCCGAACTTAACCTAAGGCTTGCTGCACTTAAAAAATAATTCATTTGAGAAAAATATGAAAAAATACCTAGGTGTTTTTCCTTGAAACAGAGTTAAGCATTATGCTATGATGTTTTCAATAAGTAAGAGTCCTGATGTGTTCGTTCTTTAACCTATAAGTTTTGACCGAACACTTATAGTTACCGGGAGCACTAGTTTCCTGGCCGCGTAAAAGCCTCCCTCGAAGAGGACTTACAAACGCGAGGAACCGAGCACCCACCTGCGGAGAGCGGGTTCAAAACAAAGGCGTAAACGGCACAATTGGGACTCTTACACCTTACAAAGCAACTCATGTTAAATAACATGGGTTTTTTTGTGCGTTAAAATAGTTAACTCACGAGTAAATGGGGTGAACTCACGAGTAAATAGCGGAAATTCACGAGTAAACGATCCGGACTCACGAGTAAAAGAGCCAAATTCACGAGTAAATAGCGGAAATTCACGAGTAAATAGCTGAAATTCACGAGTAAATGGCGCAAACTCACGAGTAAATGGCGCAAACTCACGAGTAAATGGCGAACTCACGAGTAAAAGAGCCAAATTCACGAGTAAAAGAGCCAGATTCACGAGTAAATGGTGCAAATTCACGAGTAAACGGCAAACTCACGAGTAAATGGCGTGAACTCACGAGTAAATGGCGTAAACACGAGTAAAAGAGCCAAATTCACGAGTAAATGGTGCAAACTCACGAGTAAATAGCGGAAATTCACGAGTAAATGGCGTGAACTCACGAGTATATGGTGCAAATTCACGAGTAAACGGCGCAAACACGAGTAAAAGAGCCAAATTCACGAGTAAATGGTGCAAATTCACGAATAAGCTACAAATCTCATGGATTAAAAAGAGTGAAATTACGGTAAAACGTCTGATTTCAGATCCTAGCAGGAAAAAAGGGCTTTAATAAAGAAGCTAAAGGAGAAGGAGTTGATGTATGGATGTTAAAACCGTGTGAAAGGCCTATGAAAATGCTCAAACTGGAGGCATTAAGCAGGAGGCTATCAGCAAATCATCCAAAACAGGAAAGAATAAAGAACGATTTCCGGAAAATCCGTACAGGATTTAACGGGGAGCGGAGTATCGGAAAGGAGTTGAAGAATCTTCCGAAAGAATATCGAGTATTTCATGATTTGAGGTTAGACCACGCTGGGAGCCGTTATTTTCAAATGGATTTCCTAATTATCACCCGGAATTACTGTATCATCATTGAAGTGAAAAACTTTGCGGGAACGCTCTATTTTGACCGCACCTACCCCCAATTGATTCGTTCAAAAGATGGACAGGAACAGGCATATCTGGATCCTCTAATCCAGGTCGACGTGCAAAAATCCCGATTAAATGATTGGCTTACTTTTCACAAATTCCCCTCGTTGCCGATTGAAACGCTAATTGCCTATGCAAATTCGAATACAATTATCAAAACTACCCCAGGTTTTACCCCCATTTTCAAAAAAATCACGGGAAAAGAAACCCTCATCACCAAAATCCATACCCTCATCACCAAAATCCATACCCTCATCACCAAAATCCATACCCTTGAAGAAAAGTATCCTTCTGAGCAATTAACCCAAAGGCAGAGCACTAGACTTTCGAACACGATTCTGCAAAAGAACACTCCACATAATCCTGATATACTCAAATTATATCAAGTCGATGAGCAAGATCTGCTAAAAAGCGTTCAATGTCCTGAATGCGCTGCTCTCCATATGCACTATCACTGGGGCAAATGGTCATGCAGTCAATGTTCTTACGCCTCCAAAGATGCCCACATTCAAACTCTTCGCGATTTTGCTCTCCTCATAAAACCCAATATAACAAATAAACAAGCACGGCTCTTTTTACAAATAGATTCAATTGATATCATGCAGCGGATGCTGTCTGCACTGGAATTGCCTTATTCGGGGCAATTTAAAAATAGAGCTTACAGACTTGATGGATTAATTCACGAGTAAATGGCGCAAACTCACGAGTAAATGGCCCAAACACACGAGTAAATGGCCCAAACTCACGAGTAAACGATCCAGACTCACGAGTAAAGACCCCAAACTCAAAGAAAACAACCAAAAAAACATCGAATATACTTCAAAAATTCCCTTTTAAGTAACATTCCGCAATATAGATTCGTAAATTATAGTAAGGTTGAGCAATAGTCAGCCAAGGATAGAAAGTAGTGAGGGCTTTGAAAGATTTATTGTATGCAAAGAGGATGGAAATGCTTCAATTAGTGGAGCGGCTAGTGAATATAGATAGTGGTTCTCATACGAAAAAGGGTATTGATGAAATTGGTTCGATTTTGAAAACGAAATTTGAAAGCCTGGATTTTATTGTGGATACCGTTGAGCAACAGAATTATGGCAATCAGCTGGTCATCCAGCATCGTGATGCGCATCAACCGCATATTCTGGTCGTTGCCCATATGGATACGGTTTTTCAGGAGGGCACAGCGCAAAAACGTCCTTTTAAAGTGAAGGGAAATCGGGCATACGGTCCTGGCGTGGCGGATATGAAGTCTAGTTTGGTTGAGCTTTTTTATGCGATCCTTTGCCTGAAACAGACGGGGCAGACAGGCTATAAGCATATCCAGATCATTCTTAATAGTGATGAGGAAATCGGGTCTCCGTCATCTGCTTCACTCATATCGGAAAAGGCAGCCAATAAGAAGTTTGCGCTTATTCTTGAACCGGCAAGGACGGACGGTTCGCTTGTCACGGCAAGAAGGGGATGCGGTCAGTTTAAAGTGGATATTGCGGGGGTGGCCGCCCATTCAGGGATCGAGCCGGAAAAGGGACGAAGTGCAATTGAAGAATTGGCCCATAAGATCATCGCCTTACATCGATTGAATGATCTGCAGAAAGGAATCAGCGTCAATGTCGGCATGATTGATGGAGGTTCCGCTGTCAATACGATCGCTTCCCATGCTGCCGCTTTTGTGGATGTGCGGATTTCGGAAAAAAGGCAGGAAGCCATCATCCTCAAGCAACTGAAAAAAATCTGTGCCGAAACCTATATTCCAGGAACGAAAACGACATTAAGCGGGAAAATGGACCGCTCTCCCATGGAAAAGAATGAGAAAACGAACTTGCTTTTAGAGACGATCCGTCAGGCTGGGAAGGAAGTCGGCATCGAAATCACGGATACGGCCACGGGTGGAGGTTCGGATGCTTCCATCACTTCTGATTTGGGCATCGCGACAGTGGATGGACTCGGGCCCATTGGAGGGAATGCACATAGTGAAGAGGAGTATTTGGAAATTCCCAGCCTTACGGAAAGGACACTCCTATTGGCAACCGTCATTCAAAAATTATCAAAAATGACCTAGCACACTAATTCCGATTAGACTGCTCATATTTCGCTTGTCATAAATGATGTTTATGATATATTGTTAATTGGGAAGCTAAATAAGAACAGAATTTATTGGAGTTGAATATATATGCTGCATCAATTTTCACGTAATGAATTGGCAATTGGCAAGGAAGGAATCGATATTCTGAAAAACACGACCGTTGCTGTCCTGGGTGTTGGAGGCGTTGGTTCATTTTCAGCCGAAGCATTGGCACGCACCGGTGTAGGCCGTATTATTCTTGTTGATAAAGATGATGTCGACATCACAAATGTAAACAGGCAGATCCATGCTCTATTATCAACAGTCGGTCAACCGAAAGCGGAATTGATGAAAAATCGAATTCAAGACATCAATCCTGACTGCGAAGTGATTGCTCTTAAAATGTTCTATACAGAAGAGACGTTTGAGGAATTCTTCAGCTATGGTCTGGACTATGTCATTGATGCATCGGATACGGTCATTTATAAAATGCATGTGATGAAGGAATGCCTGAAACGGAATATCAAGGTGATTTCAAGCATGGGGGCCGCTAATAAGATGGACCCGACGCGTTTTCAAATTGCCGATATCTCCAAAACGCATACCGATCCGCTAGCCAAGGTCATTCGTACTAGATTGCGTAAAGAGGGCATAACAAAGGGAATTCCCGTTGTCTTTTCCGACGAGAGCCCTATTGTCATTCGTGAGGATGTGCGGAAAGAAGTCGGCAATGATGAGGCAAAAATCCGTAAAGCCCAAATGCCTCCGTCTTCGAATGCATTCGTACCATCCGTTGCGGGTTTAATTGCAGCAAGCTGGGTGATCAATGATCTATTAAAAGACATTGAAGTTCGCCGTGTAAACGATTGATAAAATCAACTGACTCTACAATGGGTCAGTTTTTTTGTGTCGAATAGTAGATATTCCCTTTTAATAACTTTTTTATCCATATCATATAGACGGGGTCGAAAGAATGAGATAAACTATTTTCAGAATATTATTTTTATTCAGATATTCTATTTGTTTAAAAGAACATACAAAACAAGGGGGTTTCAAATGAAGAAGAAAAAGCTAGCAGGAGTGTTTCTATCACTTTCATTGGTTGCAGGGGCGCTGGCAGGTTGCAGCGGCGACTCGAAAACTAGCAGTTCAGGCGGGGGTTCATCAAAATCGGGTGACACCATTAAAATTGGGGCCAACCTTGAATTATCCGGAGGTACGGCATCATTCGGCCAATCGGCTGCCGATGGTTTGAAACTGGCCATCGATGAGATTAATAAAGAGGGCATCGACGGTAAAAAACTGGAGATCGTTAAGGTTGATAATAAATCTGATGCAGCAGAAGCTACAAGCGGTTCGATCAAGTTAGTCAGCCAGGACAAGGTTGTGGCTGTAGTCGGATCTGCAACGAGCACGAATACATTGGCACAGGTTCAAGTCGCACAAGATAATAAAGTTCCTCTCCTTACACCAACTGCTACAAATCCCGACATTACCAACAAAGCTGGAAAATTAAATGATTATGTGTTCAGAACTTGCTTTATCGATCCATTCCAAGGTACGGTGGCTGCCAATTTCGCATCTGACGAAATTGGAGCAAAGACGGCTGCGATCTATGTGGATAGCGCAAGTGATTATTCTAAAGGATTGGCCGCAGCTTTTAAAGAAGCATTCACTGCCAAGGGTGGTAAAATCGTGGCGGAAGAAGCTTATGTAACGAAAGATACTGATTTCCGTTCTACATTGACACGTATCAAATCGGCAAAACCTGAGTTCGTTTTCCTTCCTGGTTATTATGAGGAAGTCGGATTGATCCTAAAACAGGCACGTGAAGACGGCATAGACCTTCCATTCATGGGTGGGGACGGCTGGGATTCCCCGAAGGTCGTTGAAATTGCCGGAGCGGATGCTTTAAAAAATACGTATATCACGAATCACTATTCCCCGGAAGATGAAGATGCAAAAATCCAGGATTTCGTTGCAGCCTTCAAAAAGGAATACGATAAAACACCGGATGCCTTTGCCGCACTTGGCTATGACACTGGGTACTACCTGGCAGACGCCATCAAGAGATCTGGAGATGCTTCACCTGAAAAAATCAGACAAGCGTTGGAAGATGTCAAAGATCTTCAATTAGTTTCCGGAACGCTGAACCTTGATGAAAATCATGATCCGATCAAATCGGCGACCATCTTGGAATATGTGGATGGCAAACAAACATTCAAGACAAAAATCAATCCATAATACCTTACGTGGATAGGGGGCAAGTCCCCCCTATTCTATATTCACTTAAAAAACACCTTAACGGGGAGAGTGCAATATGGAACTGATTCAGCAATTGGTAAATGGCATTTCACTCGGAAGCATTTATGCTTTGATCGCGCTTGGCTATACGATGGTATACGGAATCGTCAAGCTCATTAACTTCGCCCATGGCGACGTATTCATGGTTGGTTCATTTGTGGGCTTTTACGCCATTACCGTAATGGACTTATCCTTCATACCGGCTTTATTGATTTCAATGACCACATGTGCCATCTTTGGCGTTTTAATTGAACGTATTGCTTATAAACCCCTTCGTAATGCAACACGGATTGCGGCCTTGATAACGGCCATCGGTGTTTCCCTTCTGATAGAAAATGGGCTGATTTACATCCGGGGCGCCCAGCCGGAAGCCTATCCAAATAATGTCCTTCCGATGGATAAACTCGATATATTCGGAGTTTCCATCAGCAGTCAATCGATATTGATCTTATCCGTATCCATCATATTAATGATCATCCTACAATTCGTTGTCCATAAAACCAAAATCGGCAAAGCGATGCGTGCCGTTTCTTTCGATTCCGAGGCGGCTAAGCTGATGGGAATCAATGTGAACAATACGATTTCCGCTACGTTCGCCATAGGTTCGGCCCTGGCAGGGGCGGCTGGTGTCATTTTTGGCATCTACTATATTAAAATCGAACCGTTGATGGGTGTCCTTCCTGGCCTTAAAGCATTTGTTGCAGCCGTCTTGGGTGGCATCGGCATCATTCCGGGAGCGATGGTCGGCGGTCTGCTGCTTGGAGTGATCGAGGCTTTGGTCAGTGCCGCCGGTTACTCATTATGGCGCGATGGTGTGGCTTTCGTCGTACTTATCTTGATTTTGATTTTCTTGCCGCAGGGACTGTTCGGTAAAAATAAAAGAGAAAAAGTATAGGGGAGACATGGCGATGACTACTTTAAAGAATTCAAAGGGTTTTTGGCTCTCGATCGTGCTCGCACTTATTTTTTTCGGAATCATGCAGTACACCATTTCAAACGGTATCCTCAATCCATTTTATATCAACACGCTCATGTTCATCGGCATCAATATCATGCTGGCGACGAGTCTTCATTTAATCATTGGAATAACCGGGCAATTCTCGATCGGGCATGCCGGTTTTTTAGCGGTTGGGGCCTATGCTTCGGCAGTCATGACAATGAAGCTGGAACTTCCTTTCATCATAGCTGTATTGACTGGGGGCGTTATCGCTGCTGTTGCGGGTATGGTGATCGGAATACCCAGCTTGCGCCTGAAGGGGGATTACCTGGCGATAGCCACCCTTGGTTTTGGGGAAATTGTCCGGATCGTCCTTTTGAATATTGAATATGTAGGCGGTGCAAGCGGGATGCAGGTATCCCACCTGACTTCTTGGCCATGGGTTTTTGCCTGTGTGATGATCACCGTCTTAGTGATCAGGAATTTCACCAATTCGACTCACGGGCGTGCATGCATATCCGTAAGGGAAGATGAAACGGCGGCTGATGCGATGGGAATCAATACGACCTATTATAAAGTGGCGGCCTTCGTCATCGGAGCTTTCTTTGCCGGAATTGCCGGATCGCTCTATGCCCATAATTTTTATATTATCCAGCCATCGAATTTCGGTTTCCTGAAATCCTTCGATATACTGATTTTCGTCGTACTTGGCGGTCTTGGAAGTCTTTCAGGTTCGGTTTTGGCCGCCATTTTACTGACGATCGTGACGACCTTCCTTCAGGATTATCCGGAAACGAGGATGATCATCTACAGTCTTGTCCTGATCCTGATGATGATTTTCCGCCCGCAGGGGTTAATGGGAACAAAAGAAATCACATCATTGTTCACACAAAAAAAAACGAAAGGGGGCCCAAAGGATGGAAGCCACAATACCGTTGCTTAAGGTAGATTCGGTGGGTATCCGCTTTGGCGGATTGAAAGCGGTGTCCGATGTGAACGTGGAATTATTTCCAGGGGAACTTGTAGGCCTGATCGGGCCGAATGGAGCTGGGAAAACGACATTCTTCAATTTATTGACGGGTGTGTATGTCCCTACAGAAGGAACGATCGCCTTGAACGGGGAAAATCTAAATAAGCAGCCGCCTTATAAAATTACCCGAAAAGGGATCTCGAGGACCTTTCAAAACATTCGCCTCTTCAGTGAGCTATCCGTGATCGATAATGTGAAGGTTGCTTACCACTCGCTTGCCAAGCATGGAATTCCAAGCTCCATATTCCGGTTGCCCGGACATTTTTCAGGGGAAAAGGAAATGGATGAAAAGGCGCTCGAATTTTTGCGGATTTTCAATCTAGACCATTTTAAGGATGAAAAAGCGAAGAACCTTCCATACGGACAGCAAAGGCGGCTGGAAATTGCCCGTGCCCTTGCCGCCAATCCGAAACTTCTTTTACTGGACGAACCGGCAGCCGGGATGAACCCCCATGAAACGAAAGAATTAATGAACCTCATTGCTTTTATCCGGAGGGAATTCAACCTTACCGTTTTGCTCATCGAACATGATATGTCACTGGTCATGGGTGTATGCGAACGGATTTATGTCCTTGATCATGGACAGCTCATCGCTCACGGAAAGCCGGAAGAAATCCGCAACGATCCAAAGGTTATCGAGGCATATCTAGGGGAGGAGGTTTCCTGATGCTGAAAATAGAGGACATCAATGTTTATTACGGCAATATCCAAGCGCTAAAAGGGGTTTCCATGGAGATAAATGAGGGGGAAATCGTGACTTTGATCGGGGCGAACGGAGCGGGAAAAAGCACGCTGCTCAAAACGATTTCCGGTCTGTTAAAACCAAAGCAAGGAAAAGTTCTGTTCGAAGGCGATTCGATTGGGGGAAAAGCGGCACAGGCCATCGTGAAAATGGGCATATCCCATGTTCCTGAAGGACGACGTGTCTTCGCCAACATGACGGTGGCCGAAAATCTGGAGCTTGGAGCTTATTTGCGGAAAGACAAAGATGGCATCAATAAGGATATGGAAAAGGTATACGAGCTATTTCCGAGGCTGCTTGAGAGAATCAAACAGCAGGCTGGCACGCTTTCAGGCGGCGAACAGCAGATGCTTGCAATGGGTCGGGCTTTAATGGCGAAACCGCGATTATTACTGCTCGATGAACCTTCGATGGGCCTTGCACCGCTTCTGGTGAAGCAAATATTCAACATCATCCAGGAAATCAGTGAGTCCGGCACAACGATCCTTTTGGTCGAGCAAAACGCCAACCTCGCCTTATCCATTGCGGATCGGGCGTATGTCGTTGAAACGGGCCGAATCGTCCTGTCGGGCAATGCCGAGGAACTAACATCAAGTGAAGAAATAAAAATGGCCTATTTAGGAGGCCACTGAACCGCCGTTTGGCGGTTTTTTTGTTTGTTGATCGGGTTATGCAAAATATGCAGGAAGATAAAAAAGCACAGGGTTTCATGCATGATTTTATACATCCAATATAGTATTATTCAATTTTGATATAGGAATTAAGACTAAAAAAACACGAAAAAACTGGGTTTAATTCCCTATCAATATACTTGTATTTTGGTAAAAATGTAATTAATAGGATGATGAAAATAAGAGGATGAATAAAATTTTTTGATCTGTAAATAAGGATTTTGTAATATCAATATAATTTAATTATCAGTTTTTTCTGATTATATCGCTTGTTTTCGCAATATTTAAAATATATAAAGATAAAAATGATATAGCACTACCTGTGAAAAATATCCTATTTAACGAAATCTTCTCGAAATTATTGTATAGACGGAATGAAAATTATGCGGTAAACTATTTTTCGAAATATTAATTTAATTTGAAACATTTCATCTAATCAATTTTTTTCTGAAGGATCATGAATAAATATTCATGCATCAGAGCTTGATTACAAAATGGGGGGATTATTTATGAAAAAGAAAAAATTAGCAAGTGCATTCCTTTCTCTATCACTTGCTGCAGGAGTGCTAGCGGGTTGTTCCGGCTCTGGTTCATCTGAAAAATCAAGCGGGGATGGAGATACGATCAAAATCGGTGTCAACCTTGAATTATCAGGCGGTGTCGCTTCATATGGACAATCGATTGCAGAAGGTCTGGAGCTTGCAACTGCAGAAATCAATAAAGAAGGCATTGACGGTAAAAAAATCAAACTAATTAAAGTTGATAATAAATCTGAAGCGTCCGAAGCGACAAGCGGAGCGATCAAGCTGACATCACAAGATCAGGTTGCAGCGATCGTAGGCGCAGCAACAAGCACGAACTCGATTGCACAAGTACAGATTGCCCAAGATAATAAAGTGCCGGTCATCTCACCTTCAGGTACAAGCCCTGAAATCACTTTTAGCAAGGATAAATTGAACGATTACGTTTTCAGGACAAGCTTCATCGATCCGTTCCAAGGGACGGTAGCTGCAAACTTTGCCGCTAAAGAAATCAAAGCGAAAAGTGCAGCCATCTATATTGACAGCTCAAGTGATTATTCAAAAGGGTTAGCAGCTGCCTTTAAAGAACAATTCGAAAAGAATGGCGGAAAAGTTGTTGCTGAGGAAGCTTACATTGCGAAGGATACTGATTTCCGTTCCACATTGACTCGTTTGAAATCGGCAAAACCTGATTTCATTTTCCTTCCTGGTTACTATGAGGAAGCTGGTCTGATCGTGAAGCAGGCACGGGAAACAGGACTTGACGTTCCATTCATGGGCGGCGATGGCTGGGATTCTCCTAAGCTAGTTGAAATTGCCGGTGCAAAAGCTCTAAATAATACGTTCATCACGAACCACTATTCTTCAGGTGATCCTGATGAGAAAATTCAGAATTTTGTGTCAGCATTTAAAGCGAAGTACAAAGATAAGTCACCGGATGCATTCAATGCCCTAGGATATGACACAGGATACTTCCTTGCAGACGCGATTAAACGTGCTGGTTCAGCGGATTCGGAAAAAATCAAAGAAGCGCTGGAAAAAACGGCTGACCTTGAGCTTGTTACGGGTACATTCACATTGGATGAAAAACATAATCCAATCAAATCTGCCACCATCCTTGAATTTAAAGAGGGAAAACAAGTATTCAACACAAAAATCAATCCTTAATTTCGGAGAACAACTCCAACCCTTTCGCCGGCCCTTCATTAATAAGAAGGTGCTGGCGAATTCTCATTTTTCAAGCATACCGGGTGCTGAACATCCCCTTAGCGGAATGAAAAGAGTCTGGACTAATCACTCATAAAATTAGATTTTCAAGGAGAGTCGAACATGGAATTGATACAACAGTTAATAAACGGGGTTTCATTAGGAAGTATTTATGCCCTTATCGCTCTCGGATATACGATGGTTTACGGGATTGTTAAATTGATAAACTTCGCACATGGCGATGTATTCATGGTCGGCTCATTCGTTGGGTTTTACTCAATAACGGTCCTGGATCTGTCATTCGTGCCCGCCCTATTAATCTCGATGACGGTCTGTGCGCTGTTTGGAGTATTGATCGAGCGTATCGCGTACAAGCCATTGCGTAACGCAACACGTATCGCGGCACTTATCACTGCCATCGGTGTTTCCCTTTTGATCGAATACGGATTCATCTACGTCCGCGGTGCACAGCCGGAAGCTTATCCGAATGATGTATTGCCGACAGACAAGTTCAATATTTTTGGAGTTTCCATCAATAGTCAATCGGTTTTGATTTTTGGAGTGGCTGTAGTCTTGATGATCATCCTTCAAATCATCGTTCATAAATCAAAAATTGGAAAAGCGATGCGTGCCGTTTCCTACGATGCGGATGCAGCTAAGCTGATGGGTATAAATGTCGATAACACGATTTCTGCCACCTTTGCAATCGGTTCCGCATTGGCTGGGGCAGCGGGCGTCATTTTCGGTATTTACTATATTAAGATCGAGCCGCTCATGGGTGTGCTTCCGGGATTGAAGGCATTCGTTGCCGCCGTACTTGGAGGGATCGGGATTATACCGGGCGCGATGGTCGGTGGCCTATTGCTAGGTGTCATCGAAGCTTTGGTCAGTGCCGCCGGTTACTCATTATGGCGTGATGCTGTAGCCTTCGTCGTACTGATTCTTATCTTGATTTTCATGCCACAAGGCTTATTCGGTAAAAACAAAAAAGAAAAAGTATAGGGGAGACAAAGCAATGACTACAATTAAGCGAGCAAAAGGTTTTTGGCTCTCGATTTCACTATCATTGATCTTTTTCGCCGTAGTTCAAGTGTTAATCGGCGGCGGATCGCTAAATCCTTTTTATCAAAATACGCTCATGTTCATCGGGATCAATATCATTCTGGCAGCGAGCCTGCACTTGATCATCGGGATAACCGGGCAGTTCTCCATCGGACATGCCGGATTCCTGGCAGTCGGTGCCTATGCTTCAGCCGTCATGACGATGAAGCTGGAAATGCCATTTTATGCGGCATTGATAGTCGGCGGTTTGGCGTCAGCGCTGGCAGGATTGATCATCGGAATTCCAAGCTTACGCTTAAAAGGTGACTATCTGGCGATTGCGACCCTCGGTTTTGGGGAAATCGTCCGGATCATGCTTTTGAATATCGATTATGTCGGCGGGGCGAGCGGCATGCAGGTTTCCCATTTGACCACTTGGCCGTGGGTATTCGCTTCCGTCATCGTAACGATCATCGTCATCCGAAACTTTACTAGCTCGACCCACGGAAGAGCCTGCATATCGATCCGCGAGGACGAAACGGCTGCCGATTCGATGGGAATCAACACGACCTATTACAAAGTTGTCGCCTTTGCGATCGGTGCTTTTTTTGCCGGTATCGCTGGGGGGCTTTACGCTCATAACTTCTATATCATCCAGCCATCGAACTTTGGATTCCTGAAATCATTTGATATTTTGATCCTTGTCGTTCTTGGCGGTCTTGGAAGTCTTTCCGGTGCCGTATTGGCCGCGATATTACTGACGGTAGTCACGACTTTCCTGCAGGATTATCCGGAAACACGAATGATCATCTACAGTCTTGTGCTTATCGTGATGATGCTCTATCGCCCGCAAGGTTTAATGGGTACCAAAGAAATAACATCCATGTTCAAACGTAAAGGAGGAAGCAGCCATGAAAAAAATAAAAACACCGCTGCTTAAAGTCGATTCGGTCGGCATCCAGTTCGGAGGGCTTAAAGCCGTTTCTGATGTTAACGTCGAGTTATATCCAGGAGAACTTATTGGCTTGATCGGGCCGAACGGCGCTGGAAAAACCACTTTCTTTAACTTGCTGACAGGAGTTTACGTCCCGACGGAGGGCACCATTTCTTTGGAAGGTGAGAACTTAAGAAAACTGCCCCCATATAAAATCACGCAAAAAGGGATCAGCCGGACATTCCAGAACATTCGCTTATTCAGTGAACTATCCGTGATCGACAATGTAAAAGTGGCCTATCATTCGCTTTCGAAGCATGGCATCTTAAGTTCGATCTTCCGCATGCCGATCCATTTTAAAGGCGAAAAGGAAATGGATGAAAAAGCGATTGAGTTCCTGAAGATCTTCAACCTTGATCAATATAAGGATGAAAAGGCAAAGAACCTGCCATATGGTAAACAAAGACGTTTAGAGATCGCCCGTGCACTTGCCGCCAACCCGAAACTGCTTTTGCTCGATGAACCGGCAGCGGGGATGAACCCCCAGGAAACGCACGAACTCATGAACCTGATTGCCCTCATCCGTGAGAAATTCGATTTGACCGTATTATTGATAGAACATGATATGCCGCTCGTCATGGGTGTTTGCGAACGCATATATGTACTCGATCACGGACAACTGATCGCTCAAGGAAAGCCAGAGGAAATCCGTAACAATCCAAAAGTCATCGAGGCCTATCTGGGCGAGGAGGTTTCATAATGTTAAAAATCGAGGACATCAACGTCTATTACGGAAACATTCAAGCCTTGAAAGGAATCTCGCTTTCTATTAACGAAGGCGAAATCGTCACCCTGATCGGGGCGAACGGTGCCGGGAAAAGCACGTTGCTGAAAAGCATTTCCGGCCTATTAAAACCAAAACAAGGGAAGATCATATACGAAGGGGATTCCATCGGCGGAAAGGCAGCACAATCCATCGTGAAAATGGGCATTTCCCATGTCCCTGAAGGCCGGCGGGTCTTTGCTAACATGACCGTCGAAGAGAACCTTCAGCTTGGTGCTTATCTGCGCAAAGATAAGGCAGGCATCAAGCAGGACATGGAGAAAGTCTATGAATTATTCCCGCGTTTGCTGGAGCGTCTGAAACAGCAATCCGGAACCCTTTCCGGCGGGGAACAGCAAATGCTCGCTATGGGCAGGGCACTCATGGCCAAGCCCCGGCTTCTGTTATTGGACGAGCCATCGATGGGACTCGCGCCATTATTGGTGAAGCAAATCTTTCATATCATCGAAGAAATAAACAAAACCGGTACAACGATTCTGCTGGTTGAACAAAATGCCAACTTAGCACTATCCATCGCGGACAGAGCCTATGTTGTCGAAACCGGCCGAATCGTCCTATCAGGCAAATCAGAGGAACTGACCGCAAGCGAAGAAATCAAGAATGCCTATTTAGGAGGACATTAAACCTGTTACAGACTGCAGACGAACTCGAGGAAAAGCGAGTTTGGCTGCAGTTTTTTATTTTAAAAAGGTTCCAGTTGATTTCAGAAATCCGCTCCCTTTCCGCCGACTGCCTGCCAAGCCTCCTCGCCTAGCGGCTGCGGGGTCTCGGCTAGACAGTAATTCGGCAGGAGTGTCGCGAATTTCTTCCATCTATTAAGGATTACAGTAAAAAAACATGAAGAATAATGTAGTCTTGTTTTAAAATCATGGTTTAGGATTAGACCAATCGGAACTCCCAGACTGACTGGAGATATATTCGAGGAAAAACGAGTTTGCTTGCAAGTTTTTTTTAAAAAAAGGTTCCAGTTGATTTCAGAAATCCGCTCCCTTTCCGCCGACTGTCTGCCAAGCCTCCTCGCCTAGCGGCTGCGGGGTCTCGGCTAGCCAGTAATTCGGCAGGAGTGTCGCAAATTTCTTCCATCTATTAAGGATTACAGTAAAAAAACATGAAGAAAAAATTTAGTCTTGTTTTAAAATCATGGTTTAGGATTAGACCAATCGGAACCCCCAGACTGACTGGAGATATATTCGAGGAAAAGCGAGTTTGGCTGCAGTTTTTTATTTTAAAAAGGTTCCAGTTGATTTCAGAAATCCGCTCCCTTTCCGCCGACTGTCTGCCAAGCCTCCTCGGCGCAAGCGCCTCCGGGGTCTCGGCTAGCCAGTAATTCGGCAGGAGTGTCGCAAATTTCTTCCATCTATTAAGGATTACAGTAAAAAAACATGAAGAATAATGTAGTCTTGTTTTAAAATCATAGTTTAGGATTAGACCAATCGGAACTCTCTTTATTAGACAAAAGTGCTTCTATCTGAATTTTTCAAACGAAGTTGATTGGAACGGAAGGCACGAGACTCCTGCGGAAAATGCGAGTCCAGGGGAGACCCCGCAGGCGCGAAGCGTCGAGGAGGCTCACGGACCGCCCGCGGAAAGCGAGTGCCTGGAGTGGAAATCAAAGTGCAAATTTTAAAGTAATCAATTATTATCAAGTTTGTCTCAGTCAATCCCTTTGTTTTAAAATTAG
The DNA here is from genome assembly GCF_056279465.1 of Peribacillus sp. TE19612. Taxonomy (NCBI): domain Bacteria; kingdom Bacillati; phylum Bacillota; class Bacilli; order Caryophanales; family Bacillaceae; genus Peribacillus; species Peribacillus sp. TE19612. Next base: position 222,272 of record NZ_JBWCCL010000002.1, read on the forward strand.
TTAGAACCCCATTGTGTCGACAATCTGGAACTGCTTTATAGCGGTTTTTTTTGTTGTGTAAATAAGTTAATTTAACTAGATAAAAAGGTTAGTAAAACCAAATCGGACGGTATACAATCTAGTTAGGAATAATAGTAGAATTGGTTCATGATATAACCTCATCGATAGCTATTCTTAATCATATTTTTTGGAGTGATTGTATGCACAAACTTATTCAGGCCATATTGCCGGTATTATTACTGTTTATGATTCTGGCAATCTACCAGCCAGATGCTGCGTCTGCAGAAGAGCCGCCGCAATCTGATGGTGTCATCGTCAAGTACAAAGAGACGAGCGATGAGCCGATCAACGAGTTGATAGAAAAGGTGGAGGTTCCTAAAGGGGAATCAACCGTTAACCTGATCGAGGAACTTGAAGAACAGAAGGATGTGGAATATGCAGAACCAAACTATCTTTTCAAGAAGATGGAAAGCCCGAACGATCCAGCCTACATAGACCAGTGGCACCATAAAAAGCTTGGTACGGGTGCAGCGTGGACAAAATCAATGGGATCGAAGGAATTGATCGTGGCCATCATTGACGACGGCATCGATCGCAACCACGAAGATTTAAAAGGGAGGATCGTCAATGCCTATGATACGATACGCAATCGGAAGCATATCGTCCCAAAAGGGGAGCATGGAACGCATATCGCTGGCATCATTGCCGGTTCTGCGAACAATGGCATAGGCGGAACGGGTGTTGCCCCGAACGTTAAACTAATGCCGATCAACGTCTTTGATGGAGAGTATGCCGATACGGCCGATATCATTGACGCGATACATTATGCCGTTCAGCAAAAGGCAAACATCATCAATATGAGTTTAGGCGACACAAGTTATTCGGAGTCCTTGAACAAGGCCGTCCAGGAAGCCTATAAACAAGGCGTACTGATCGTCGCGGCTGCCGGGAATGAAGGGGATATGGGCAAAAATGTACAGCGTGTGTACCCAGCTGCATTCAGCCACGTCATTTCCGTAGCAGCCACTAACTCAAGTGACAAGCGTCCCAGTTATTCCAACTACCATTCAACAGTCGATATTGCAGCCCCTGGGGATGATATCCTTTCAACCTTGCCAAATGGTAAATACGGCTGGATGAGCGGAACATCGATGGCGACGCCGATGGTGGCGGGTGTAGCGGCATTGATTTGGTCCAATGAGCCTAAGCTCAACAAAACGGAGGTTGAATACCGGCTCTATGATTCAGCCGTGGACCTAGGTACAAAAGGGAAAGACATATACTATGGAAACGGGCGGGTCAATGCCAAAAAAGCACTGGAAATGAAGACGCTGACCAAACCGTCCGTGACTGCGATATCCGATAAGGACACCAAGATCAATGGGAAAATCCCGGCTGATTTCAAAACGGGGACCGTCTCCATTTATACCGATAAAAAACAACTCGCCACAGTGAAGATCTACGGCGAAAAAACGTTTACAGCGACCATCGCAAAACAAACAGCCGGCACGACCATCTCTACTAGGCTCATCGATAAAACGGGAAATAAAAGTATACCCGTTTCATTTAAAGTCGCAGATAAAACGGCTCCTGCAAGACCGTCCGTAAATACGGTAGGTGACAATACCGTAAAAGTAACCGGCAAAGCGGAAGCAAGCTCTTCCGTCACTGTCAAAACCGGCAAAACGGTTCTAGGCAAAGCAAATTCCAACAGCGCAGGGAATTTCACCGTAACGATGTCAAAAAAACAAAAAGCCGGAAAAGTCCTATCCGTTACAGCAACCGATAAAGCAGGCAATACAAGCTCGATCAAAACCGTGACCGTCGCAGACAAAACGGCACCAAGTAAACCGACGGTCAACACAGTCACGACAAAAACGACAATAGTAACCGGAAAGGCAGAAGCTAACTCCACAGTGTACATCAGAGCATCAAAAAAAGTGATCGGCTCCGCAACAGCAACGACCAAAGGCACATTCTCGGTTAGAATCCCCAAGCAAAAAGCCGGGAAGAACCTATATATTCATGCCAAAGACAAAGCGAAAAACGTAAGCGAATCAAGAAAAGTAACAGTTAAAAAGTGATGGAAAAACAGGAACAGCCCCCAATCATCTAATTGGGGGCTGTTCTTGTTTCAATTGTAGGGGGGAAACGAAACCGTATTTGGACAAAAAATAAGCAATAGCCAAAACAAGATAAGCGGTCGAGGAAAATGAATGTAATGAAGGTGCCGCTGCAGCTTTGCAGAAATTCAATAAATCAGATCTCATCTAAATTGCCATCATCATTTAAAAAGAATACAAATAAGGTGCTGCCATTACGTAGCACCTCAGTTCTTTAAAAATTATAGTAGCCATACAAAATCCAAACTATTTATTCTTTCTTTGATTGTAACCAGTCTAAAAAGTCATCCCTGAAAACCCTCTTGGACCTTTTTAAACGAATCAAAGGAAAATCGGGATTTCCCATGTATTCATCAGCTGTTCGTTCACTAACATTTAAATAAGCTGATAAATGCTCGACAGTTAATAATTCTGGCAGTTGTGAAATCTCATCCGTTTCGTTCGTTATTATTTCTGCCCTTTTTTCATCATTAGCGTAATTTATATGCCCTTCTCCCATGCAACCTGCTACTTTCTTAGAACACTTGGGACACGTCAGTGTATCAACTTTATCTTCCATAACTGAAAAACGAGAAACTACGCCAAATAGTGTAAAACAATTCTCACATAAATATGTATATACACCTTCCACTTTCAAATTTATCACTCCTTAGACTTATCATTTGTTAAACTAACAAATTTTATAAGGAGCCAATTTGATATGTGGTAGGCTAAAGCGCTTGGTCTATATTCCCTATATAACATCAAGGAGAAATGCTTAAATCATTGGAAGAAAACCGGGATAATCCTTGCTCCAATGTAAAGTGCACACTTGCAATTTAATAATATACATATTTTCACTGGTATTCCAAGGGAATTAACATAACATTTATGTCAATTATTAAAACAATGTTACTATTTGTAAAAAGTGTGTTAAAATATATTTTATGTTTAAAAAGACACTTGTTTTTTTATAAAGTTGTAACGATAAGTACATCGCACTAGGGGCTGATGATGCTTAATAAGGAACGGTAATAAAAAACGCATTATCATGATAGTGAAATCCCTAAAAAATTTTGCCGTATTATCTACTTAAGTTTCTTACCATAAACACTTGAACTCTACAGAAGTATACCAAAGCGCTCAGGTGTAGAAACTTCGTTGCTTGACTATAATTTTTAATCACAAATAATCACCTTTGTTTGTGGTTTACTCCGAGATAAATAAGCCAACATTGGGTAACCTTTGTGACAAAGTCAACGAACTCGATTTTGCTGTTCATTGTAGCATCTGATCGAGATTCTTTAAGATGCCTTGAAAACTACTGAAAAGTCAACGATTACAATGATTGCAGGTTTACCTAGCTAACTATGAAATTACCTGCCTGATTTGGTGAGAAAAGTTGAGTTACCTATCTCAAATTCGAGATATTTTTCCATTTTTTAAAAAAATTCTTGTATAAAATACCGGGGATATTTTTGAAATCTAAAACAAGATTCTAAAGTTATATATACCAAATTCGAGTTTATATAACGGTTGAACAACATATGGGTCTTTTCCAAGCAAAAGATAAAAAACATTACGATTTTACTTATAGACAAGAGAGGGAGAACCAAAAGATGAGAGTTAAAAAAGCTATTATTCCAGCTGCAGGTCTCGGAACAAGATTTTTACCTGCAACCAAAGCCATTCCAAAAGAGATGTTGCCAATTGTAGATAAGCCTACCATTCAATATGTAGTGGAAGAGGCAATAGCATCTGGAATTGAAGATATCATTATTGTAACTGGAAAAGGAAAGCGGTCTATTGAAGATCATTTTGATTACGCTGTCGAATTGGAACAGACTCTTTTAGAAAAAGGGAAAAATGACTTGCTTGAAAAGGTACAAGAGTCTTCCAAGGTAAATATTCATTATATAAGACAAAAAGAACCACGTGGTCTTGGTCATGCAGTATGGTGTGCTCGTAAATTTATTGGAAATGAACCATTTGCAGTCCTACTAGGAGATGACATTGTCCAGGCTGAAACACCTTGTTTGGAACAACTCATAAATGAGTATGAAAGAACTTCTTCATCTGTAATTGGTGTACAAACAGTACCTGAAAATCAGACACATCGTTATGGAATTGTTGATCCTCTAATGAAAGAAGGTAATTGTTACCAAGTTCTTAACTTTGTAGAAAAGCCTTCACCAGGTACAGCACCATCTAACTTAGCAATCATGGGACGATATATATTAACACCTGAAATCTTCATGTTATTAGAACAACAAGAGGTTGGAGCTGGTGGCGAAATCCAGTTAACCGATGCAATACAACAATTAAACCAAATCCAAAGAGTTTTCGCTTACGATTTCGAAGGTACAAGATATGATGTTGGAGAGAAATTAGGATTTATTCAAACTACCATAGAATTTGCATTGCAAAATGAAGAGTTAAAGAAAGAACTTCTTGGATATATAAAAGGCATTTTAGAAAAAGAAGAGCTGTTACAGGTTAACTAATTTAATTTATATTTCTCTGTCCGCACGGAGACTTTCTAGAGGTATCAGGCTAGTTACTACTGGCTTTTTCTTCGTGTGGGAATTAGAGAAAAAACGTAAAGAGTAAAGTGAAACAGTAACCTATCATCAAGGAGAGAGCATTTTGGCAATTAAGAATCGTGACGATTATTACATTTATCTAGAATCTGATTTAGTAGCAAGAAAGTTGAAAAAGTGGAAGTACAGCTATAAAGTAATGCATCCTGAACTTTATTTCCAACGTCTACTTAGAAAATCAGAGTATTTAAAGACTAAGAAATTAAAGAGTTCATTTTCCATGTGGAGATATAACAGGTCATTGAGAAAACTTAAAAAGGTAGGATCTATGCTAGGAATATCAATACATCCAGTGTCATTCGGTCCAGGGTTAAAGATACCTCACAGTGGATCTGTAATTGTTAATAAGAAGGCTCGAATCGGTAAGAATTGTGAAATTCATTCTGGAGTTAATATTGGAGTTCATAAAGGTCAGGTTCCTAAAATCGGAAATAATGTATACATAGGACCTGGCGCAAAGATATTTGGGGGTATCAAAATTGGCCACAATGTTGCAATTGGTGCTAATTCAGTAGTAACCAAAGACGTACCTGATAATGTCACAGTTGTAGGTATTCCAGCTAAAATAATCTCTAGAAATACAGAAACTCAAGTCGTAAGAGCATATGACAAAGTGAAAAAGAAATACATGAATAACAAATAATCAATTTTTGCTATCTCTTCATATGAGCCAATGTTAATCAAATCAGAAAATTCAATCAACATGCAGTGCTTCCCTTTACAATTAGAGCTAATCATACAAAAGATAATAAGTGTATGGCTATGGGGAAAATAAAGAGGAGTAGGAGTATCAAAATGCGTGAGAGAAAAGAAAATGAACTGGCATTTAATAATGTCACCTGGGATGGGGTAAATCTACAAATTACTTTTGCTAAAGAAATTTTAGATAATATGGATACATTTCAACTTCAAATTCAAAGTCGGTATAGTAATAAGAAAAGAATTGTATCTTACAAGCGTAAAGCGTTTTTAAAGGAGCACATAATTATAATTCCTTTAAAGGAACTTGAAGGGTTAGACAAGGGACGTTGGGACTTCTTTATTGAAGTTGAAAGCAATAAAGATGTTCGTAAGAAGAGAATAGGCCTATATGCTGCACGTGCAGCTTCTGAATTGATACGCTATTTAAAGCCCATTATTAATAATGGAACACAGGCTCTTATTCCTTATCTAACAGAAAAAAATGGTTTATCTATACACTGTGCTAATATGCTGCAACTGGAAGACATTAGTTATAATGTTATACGTCTTTCTAAACAAGTATTGAGTGTAAAAGAAACAGATACAAAAGTATTCCTCAACTTTTCTGAGACTCTAAATAATAAAATAAACGATACGAGACTTGTGATGAAAAGTGGGGACAGTGTTTTTGTTCTTCCCATGAATATAGATACTGATGGAAAAACTCTAATAGTCAGTAAAAAAGACCTTCATTCGGTTTCACTAAAAGGAAAATGGAACTTATATTTACAAATCACCAAAGGGCATATACTAGAACGCTATGGTATAAATGTTCAAGTGAAATACCAAGATGATGAAATGAAGTTTCTTGTAAGAAAACAAGTAAAACAAATGTCCACGATTATTCAACATATTAAAGGGCAAGTGGATGCAGAAAATCTAAGGGTCGAGGATGGATATATAACATTTGATATATCGTCAAAAGAATTGAAGCATGCAAATAAGGTTGAGTTTTTTCTAAAGAAAAGACAAGAGCCTGAAATAATAACACTTGATGTAAAAAGGACCGTAACTGGGGGGAAAGAACAGATCATCATTCCGGCTTCACAGTTAAAAGATAAGATTGCTGTTATAAGCCGTTGGGATTTGTATATGGAACTCTCCTATGATCACGTGAAAGTGAACAGACGGATAGGAAACTACAACGTTATGCCTTTGTCAGAGAAAGATAAGCGTGCAGGGTATTTAATGCTAAATGAAGCCGTAGGTATATCACCATATCTGACAAAAGATAACGAGTTCTCATTATATTTTTGTACTGAAGAACAGTATATGAATTCAAAGTATCCTGCAAAAACAAAACTTCATGAAGTATCTATGAATAAGGAAGGATTACTACAACTTACTGCGTCTATTCATGTAAAAGAAACAAATGATTTTGTAGTAGACCATGTAACACTAAGGTTACGACAGGATAAGAGCCAGGTAATTCAGGTCCCTTGTGCTGAAGAGGTGTCACAGGACAAGTATAGTAGAAAGGTCAAAGCAGAATTAAATATTAGTCAGTTAGAATTAGAGCAATTTTATTGGGATTTTTTCATTACAATTACTCTAGGTAATGGTGATAAACGCCATGTACGTCTTAACAATGATAATTATTTAATTAGTAAAAAATTGAAACATGGTATGTTTCGATATACGATAAATACCCCGGATGAATATATGATTTATCCCTACATTACTATGAATGATTGTCTGAGTTTAACCTATCGACAAATAGGTGAATTTGAGTCTTTCAAGCATAAGATTAACGAGTATACGGCCTATTTCCTATACATTCTTTTGGGTTGGTACTTTGCATGGAAGCCAATTTGGCTTATTCATGAAAAATATTCCGAAACGGCTCAAGATAATAGTTACTATTTCTTCAAATATTGTTATGAAAATCATTATAATAAAAAGATATACTATGTGATTAAAAAGGGATCAGCTGATGAAAAAAATTTAGCCCCCTATAAAAAGCGCATCGTTTATTTTATGAGTGTCAAACACCTCCTACTATTACTTGGATCAAAGCTAATTGTATCTTCGGAGACAAAAGGTCACGGGTATGCATGGAGGGTTTCCCAAGGAGCTATCCGTGAATTTTTAAATGAGAAAAAATATGTGTTTTTACAACATGGAGTACTAGGTTTGAAAAGAGTCGATAATACATTTAAAGCAAATTCATCCAACGGTGCAGACCTATTTGTAGTATCCTCTGATTTTGAAAAAGAAATCGTAAAAAGCTATTTTGGATACAATGAAGAAAACGTCATTGTTACAGGCCTGTCAAGATGGGATGCATTAGAGGATAAATCGCTTCAAAATACAAAAAAAGAGATTTTCTTAATGCCTACATGGAGAAATTGGCTTGAAGAGGTAGAGGATGATAAATTTGTTTTATCAGATTATTATCATGAATATAACAGTTTAATACAATCAGAAAAGCTCTCCCAATTATTAAAGGAAAATGATATCACATTAAACTTCTATGTCCATCCAAAATTTATGCCGTACGTTGCAAATTTCACTAGTTCTCATGAGCATATTAATGTTATACAATTTGGCGAGGCAAAAATTAATGATTTAATTATGCGTTCAAGTTTATTGATTACAGATTACTCTAGTGTAGCTTGGGAGACATATTATCAAAAGAAACCCGTTCTCTTCTTTCATTTTGATTTGGATAAGTATATAGAGAATCAGGGTAGCTACATGGATTTAAGAAAAGATGTTTTTGGAGAGGTTGCTTACAACTCTTCAGAGTTAGTTGATAAACTAAGAGTTTATATAAACAATGGGTTTAAAGAAAAAGAAGAATTCAGTTCAATTAGAAACAATTATTTTAAACATGTTGATCACGATAACAGCTCAAGGATTTATAAGTATATCAGTGAACGTGAAAAATCACTTGTTAAATCGGATGGAATTCTAAAAATCTTGAAAAGAAGTTACCTTCTTAAATATGTTTGGAGAAAGTACAAGCAAAATCCAATTGTTGGCCGGATTGGCATGAGCATGTTAAATATATTAAGGTGAAAACTTGAAATGCCGTTAGTTTAAAATTTTAACGGTAAAAATAAAAGCCCCTAGTATTTGAACTAGGGGCTTTTATCTATGGATTAGGTACCGGCTAATCAGCTGCAGTATTTGTTTCTAATGATTTTGAGGGTGAATTAATAAAGGAATTTGAAGAAGCATTCACATTCTTTCTGAATTCTATAGTTTTCCCATATAGAACTATTGGGGAACCTAATGTATCCACGAATTCATTATTGTGTATTTCAAACTTAGCAATCACTAATGCCCCTTTTGAGCTTTTATCCTTTCCATTCTTCGAATAGTAATAGTTACCTAGACTATCAATCTGAATTCCTTGTGCACATTCTATGAATTGATTTTCTTTTATAAGAATGTCTTTCCAATTATGTCCCCGTATAGCTGCATATGTCATTTTTTCAAAGGTATTGTCTATAATTTGAATGTTTGTGTATGGTCTATTATGGGACGCTGAATGACTGCCTACGCCAACCCCCCACGGATTCATATTTCTTACGTGCGAATTCCCAAAATAGTTATGTTCTATCCTAACGTTTTTAGTTACAGTAAAGTCTACACTCCCAAATCGTCTAAATGCTTTATCAGATATCATCCCATCAATCTGAATGGCTTCTGTGTAATCATCATTACTCGAACGAGATCCTAAAAACTTACTATTTTGTATGAGAACATTTTTATTACCTGCTAAATCTATTGCATGGCCACCTACTATGTTCTTTAACACGGTATCCCGGATAAGGATATTATGACTATGGGCAAAACCAAATACAGAAGGAGTTCGTAGTTTTATATCCGCTCCTCCAGCGTCCCAAATCCCGCCATCTATAATAATGTTGGAATTTCCATTATAACCATGGTAAGTAGCTTTAAAATCTCCATTCAACAACATAATGTCATTATTTGAGTCAGCTTTTTGCAGAATTGTTTTAGATGGAATTTTAAGCCATGTATTACTATAAATGTGTAATGATTTCTTCAGTGTGTATTTCCCTTTAGGCAATATTACTTTAATAGGTGTATCCGAATCTCTTGCAGTGTTCAATGCTTTTTGAATCTGTTTACTTGCATCACTTCCGTGTGGGATTGATACTGGGATTGTCTTATAATCTTTTTTCAAAAGGTGCAGTATTTCCTCCGTAAAAGGTTTCTGAATTGTAGATTGCTCGATTGTCTTTCCTGAAGACCTATCCGGGGTGGGAGGTGAAAAAGGATTCCATAATTTGAACAGCACTACGGAGCCTACAATAATAACTAAGATGACTGATATTTTCTTCAATTTTTTCAACCTTCATTCTTTGGGTATGCTACCGATAATTCCTTGCATCATGCAGTCTTGGAGAGGTATGGTTTATCGGCCTTCACTAATGGAATAAAATTTATTGAGCAATTTGCTTACACCAGCCTTTCGATCCTTATGAAAATCTTCTTATGACGCTGAAGCTAGGCGTAATTAAACCACGTGAATTTCATTTTTCCTCATTAGAGAAGAATTCTTTTTGTGTGTAATGAGTTGCCATGGCAGAAAGCGATCAGGATATAGTAAATTGAATATCATTGGAATCCAATAGGTGTTTTTCTACATCTATATTAGAAGGAGATATGACAGACACGCCATGCTAATCTACAGAAGTATATAAAGTTTTGAGACGTTGGCTTCTCGTGAGTGTATACGGTATCGTTTTATTTCCAAATTGCATAGAGTTCTTCGACCATCTTTCCTTCGTTGGTCTATTATAACATCATCCTAGTATTAAACACTTCCTAACTATTAGGAAAATGTATAGGCTTGGTAAAAGTGAAACGCTTACATTAATATAAGTGTGAGGAGGAAATACTAATGAAAAAACGTTACACTAAGTTATTGGAATATTTAGAACAATCTAACGATGACTTTGTAAGTGGAAGCGAACTTGCTAATCTATTTAATGTAACGACAAGAACAATTAGAAATGACATTAGGGAAATAAATGAAACTTTTTTAGATAAAGTAATAATTACTGGTAGTACTCAAAAAGGGTATAAATTAGTTGGGGATTTATCAAGTATTCAGCAAAATGAAGATGATTACGATGAACGAGCTTTTCATATTATAAAAACACTTTTATCTGAAACTGGTTTTATAACTTATGATGAACTGGCAAAAAAACTTTATTTTTCTACTCAAACAATTAGGAAAGACGTACAAAGATTATTTCAAATAATCCAAGCCGAAAAATGGAACATTGAGGTTGAAGCAATTATCTTCCAAGGAGTAAGGCTTAAGGGAAGTGAAGTAGAAAAACGACTATTACTAAAAAAATTAGTAACAACAAATTGTTTAAAAAGAATGTCGCTTGATGAAGCGCTGCAATACTATTTTGGTGATTGGTTTAGTCAGTCCTCCATTCAATTAGTATATTCTTGTATTGAAGAAGAAGTCACTAAGTATAATTTGTTACTAAGCTCTGAAGAACTATTCGCAATATGTGTGAACATACTGATTAGTTTAAAACGAGTAGGCCTTCATCAAAAAATTGCTGAAAAAGACATGAGGTTAGATAATACGTGCTTTGAAGAATTAAAAATAGCAAAGTTAATCCTTAGTCGTTTAGCTAAGGAAATGAATGTACCGTTTGACGAATATGAATATCAGTATTTATGCTACTTGTTAATTTCTTTGCAAATATTACCAAAGAAAAATGAAGTAACTTTGCATGAACACTCAGATGAAATAGAGGAAAAAGTTAAAGCGGTTATAAAAAATGTTGGAGATCGATATGGCTTTTCAAGTCGAAAGAATGAAAAGTTATTTAATCGCCTATTGGTACATATTACAAAGTCATTATATCCATTAAAATATTACTTTCCTTTAGAGAATCCATTTATTTCTCAAATTAAGACGGAATATATGAATGCTTATAATATTGCAGTGGTTTTAGCGAAAGAATTACAATTTTGCTTAAATATTAAGATACCAGAAAATGAAATCGGTTACTTGACACTTCATATTATGAATATTATTGAAAATTCCCAAGAAACAAGGAAAAGAATTGCAATTATTTATGGGAAAAATCCGTTAGTAGGTAAGCTAATAGAAAGAAAAATAAATTTATACTTCCCAAATATTAAAATTGATGGTTTATTTGCAAATCATGAAATCCATTTAATTCCTGAAGAGATAGAAACTATAGTAACTACTAGTGTAATCCTTGAGGAACAACACCTAAATGTGAAAAATTGTATTCGTGTTAGTGAAATGATTACAAATGAAGATATGAAGACTATTTCTAGTTCATTAAATCGTGGCTTACTAAAGTACTATTTATCTCCGAATGATATTTATTTCTTAGATGAAGAGAATCAAATAGATTTATTAAAAACCCTTACGCAGTTTGGAGATATTCAACATCTGTATACAAGCATTAATGAGAGAGAAAAGATGTCGAGTACTAATATTGGTAACTTAGTGGCCATGCCGCATCCATTTGATTGTGGAAATAACAAAAAATTACGAGTGTTAGTAGCAATAAATAAACAAAAAATTTTGTGGGGAGACAGAATGGCTCAAATTATCTTTCTATTTATCCCTCCAAAAAATCAAAAGGTAAATAATACAAAGTTTTTTGAAGAGATTCATGATGTGTTTAAGCAAACAAACATGACAGAAAAATTATTAAATGTAACCAATTATGATGAGTTTTTGGAAGTTTGGTCTTCCAAATAATATTAGGAGGAATAAAAATGTTAATGAATATGAAAGATTTACTTTTAGTAGCTTATGAGAATAAATTTGCAGTTGGGTCATTTAATGTAGCAAATAGTGAATTTGTCAAAGTTGTAGTAAGTGCTGCAGAAGAGCAAAAATCTCCTGCCATACTTCAAATTCACCCGAATGAAATAAATTTAGTGACTGATGAATTTGTGGCCTATGTACGAGAAGCTGCGTCAAAGTCTAAAGTTCCTTTTGTTATTCATTTAGACCACGGTGCAACAATCCAAGATATTACTCGATCTATTAGAAATGGCTATACGTCAGTAATGATGGATGCGTCACATTTACCATTTGAAGAAAATATGGCATTAACAAAAAAAGCAGTAGAACTTGCTCATATGGTAGGTGTGTCTGTAGAGGGTGAACTAGGTACTATTGGAAGTAATGAGGGTAGTTCAGAAGGCGGAGCAGATGAGATTTTATATACGAATCCCGATGAAGCAGTCATTTTTGTTGAAACAACAGGAATTGATACGCTTGCTGTTGCTGTAGGAACTTCACATGGCTTATACCCAGAAACGAAAGATCACTCTATTAAAATTGATCGATTAAAGAAGATTCATGAAAAAGTAAACATTCCTTTAGTTCTCCACGGTGGATCAGACAACCCAGATGAAGAAATAAGACAAGCTGTGAAACATGGTATTGCCAAAATCAATTTATCAACAGATATGAAGAGAGCGTTTTATAACCAATTAAGAGCTACGCTTGATGAAAATCCAAATGCTTACGAACCAGATATATTAATGCCTGAAGCAACGAAGGCCGCTATTGAATTAGTAAAGAAGAAAATGGATCTATTTGGTTCAACTGGAAAAGCATCACTCTATAAATTAGGAGAAATTTAAGAGGAGGGATAAATATGATGACTTCTAGTGTCCTAAGGCCAGAAAACATAATATTAGACTTAGTTGCTGAAACGAAAGAGGACTTAATTAATGAGCTTGCAGAAAAATTAAATACTAACGGCCACTTACATGATCTTGAACAATTTAAACAGGATATTTGGGCACGAGAAGATCAGGTTCCAACAGAAGTAGGGTTTGGTATTGCTATTCCACATGCAAAATCTGCTGGAGTTAAATCGCCCGCTATTATTATGGGAAGATCTTTAAGTGGAATTAAGTATAGTTCTGAGAAATGCAATTTATTTTTCATGATAGCAGCCGGCAAGGATTCTTCAACTGAGCACTTAAAGACTTTATCTAAAATCTCCACTTTTCTAATGGATGAAACCTTTAGAGCTAAGCTCATACTTGCCAAAGATAGTCATGAAGTTGTCCAGCTATTTGCAAATGCTGAAGAAAAAATGGTACAAGTAGATGCGAATGATAAGAAGTATTTTGGTAAGAAATTGGTCGGAGTAACTGGATGCCCTACTGGAATAGCACATACATTTATGGCTGCAGAAGCATTAAAAAATGCTGCTGAGGAGCTTGGCGTTCAAATAAAAGTTCAAACCAATGGATCGACGGGAATACAGAACAGATTAACTCAAGAAGATATTGATGAAGCAGATGGCATAATTGTTGCTGCAGATGTTAAAGTGGACATGGATGTCTTCGGTGATCGTAAGGTCATTAAAACGTCTGTTAAAAATGGGATACATCATGCTAAGGATTTAATTGAAGATGCTATTTCTGGAAAAGGTACGGTTTTAAATCAGGGGAACAATAAGTTAAAGGAAGCAAAAGAAAAAACACGATTAAAACAACCTAAAATATACAGCCATATAATGAATGGGGTATCTTTTATGATTCCATTTGTTGTTGCCGGCGGTATATTAATCGCAATCTCCTTTATGTTTGGCATTCATGCTTCAGACCCGACTAGTTCAGAATATAATGCATTCGCCGCTTTTCTAGGTACAGCAGGTGGCAGTGCAGCCTTTGCACTAATGGTTCCAGTACTAGCAGGATATATTGCGTATAGTATTGCAGATCGTCCAGGTTTAGCACCAGGTATGATTGGTGGTATGATGGCAACCCTTGGTGGTTCAGGATTTTTAGGTGGTATGATTGCCGGTTTTATTGCTGGTTATACAATCTTAGGATTGAAAAAATTATTAAAAGGCATTCCAGATTCATTACAAAGTCTTTCACCGGTACTTATACTTCCTTTATTGGCTACGTTTGTAACAGCCTTTATTATGCACTTTGTAATAAATAATCCGATGGCGTGGATTAATGAGTCGTTACAAGGTTGGTTAAATGGTTTAACTGGTTCGAATGCAATTTTATTAGGAGCGCTTTTGGCAGGAATGATGGCATCTGATATGGGCGGGCCTATCAATAAAACAGCATCTGCATTTGGCTTAGCGATGTTTGCAAATCATATTTACGAACCATCTGCTGCACTAATGGTTGGAGGAATGGTCCCTCCATTAGGAATTGCATTAGCAACAACACTATTTAAAAATAAATTCTCACTTGAAGAACGCAACGCAGGAAAAGCGGCTTATATTATGGGGGCATCTTTTATTACTGAGGCAGCCATTCCGTTTGCTGCAAGCGATCCATTAAGAATAATTCCAGCAAATATTGTTGGTTCAGCAATTGGTGGAGGGATTTGTATGGCATTAGGAATTTCTTTACAGGCTCCTCATGGCGGAATCTTTGTAATTCCTATTGCTTCAAGCAGTCCATTGTTATACATTGTATGTATTTTAATTGGTTCAATTATTACAGCTTGTATAATTGGAGTATTAAAAAAACCTGTTTACAGAACACAAGATAATACTAGTGAGAAGTCAGGAAATAAAACAGTAGCAATTGAAATTAAAGCAGTATAATTTATACGAGTGAAAATGACATTGGTGATGTTCAAAGCTACGGAAAAGTCTTTGCTCTGAATCACGAGTTCCATCCGAGTGCAATCCTGCATTCTGACCAAGGCTTCACATGTACTAATTTAAAGGATGTGAAGGAAGAAGTTGATCGAGTTATTGAAGAATACTATGAGTTTCGTTATCAATAGGGACTAAAGAAAATGGTCCCGGTACAATACCGGGACCACTTATTATCTTCATAGGCACTTTTTATACTGTCCGAAAAATGGGGCACAGTTTAATTTTGGAAATTTTTTTATTTTAGGATCTGTTAACAAGTGTTGTTGATTTTCTGAACTCATTAAGTACTTCTTAATGCTCGATTACTCGCAGGATTTCACCGATTACCTGAAACCCAACACCTGCTCATACCACTTAATCGAAGCATCCAAATTAGGTACAGCCAATCCAACATGAATTGCTGTCATATGTATCCCCCCTGATCATAAAATACCCTATTAATGTTAGGGGCAAACGGCACCGTTTTTGGACAAAAAAAAGAAGCAATAGCCAATATTGCTTCTGGTTTACATATATCGACCTCATGAATTTCTTTAAATCTCACCCTCTTCAAGCCTCCTATTATACTCAACTTTACTAATTAATCCCTTTGCATTACAGGTAAGACAATCTGTATAAATATCGTAGGCACCTGTACCTGCACAAACATGGCATTTAACATGAGTTTCCGGTATATCCTTATGCATGAATGAAAAAGCTTTTCCAATATACTGCAGAATAATCATTCCCAAAACTCCTTTTTTTTCTATCATACAACGAAAAAGAGAGAAGGAAACAGGGAATACAATAACATTACTTAAAACTAATAAAACCATAACATAGTTTACATGGGGTTAAAATTTTGTTTGATATGAAAAGTTCAAATGAAAGGATATAATATCTCGCTTCGAAAGTAAACAAATTGTCTGTGTACTCCAAAAATCGTGAAAGAGAAAATTAAGTACGATTATTTTATCCATTTTAATCGTTAATAGGGCAAAGTATAAATTCATTATAAAACTAAACTACGTTTAGGCGCATAATTAAGTAAAAAAATAAAAGGAGCAAATTTCTCAATCGAATATTACTTCTTTTATTTTGTATTGTTTTAACTACTTCGCTTGATGGTCTACTGCAAGTTAAAACCTTTATATTACCGCCTTCAAGCATCCTAAGATACTATACCTCATGCCCTTTTTCAAGTAAGACAGGCAGAGTAAATATATACGCACCAGTTGTGTCACAGATACTCATTTAATAATATTTTTGGTATTTAGTATAGTATACGTGGAAATTCCATTCCAAAACCCCTTTTGTTTCAAGCATACGACTAAAAGTTACAATACTAACAAGGATGCTGATTGAATTATCAAATAATACTAATTTTATTCGAATTAATGGGGAGTGTAGGAGGATGTAAGTAGGGCTTCAAACATGTAATTTCCTTTAAAGACTGGTTTCCTAATTATTTTGTCCAGTTTGTTCCAAAAATGGTCTACGCCTGAACAGTCCATAAACCAATCATTTCTGTGATTACCCATGTCGTATCATCCATCCGTTTAATTGTTACCCTTGCTCCTTTTTGTGTACTTTGAATATATTTCCCGTTTACTTCGGACAATGGTGCGATTGTTGAAAATGACTGTGGTTGTATCCGCAATCCAACTGAATTCTCAACTATAAATGTCATTTGTGGATGATTGATAAATATATCATCAGACAAGGTAAATGTACTTAGTGTAGTAAAATTTTTGTTGGAAATATCCCTTCTATAATTTTGATTCCTAACTGTATAACCATTTGATGGTTCATAACGAGACGATTCAAAAAGATCTATTACTACGGCTTCACTATAAAAAGCAAATGGCAAAGTTAATGATAATTTTACAGGGTTAGATACCTTTATTTTCTTTCCTGTCTTACCAGTCAAATCCCTTACAAACACACTATATTCCATTAATGGTGTCTGTCTATTGTCTACGACGTTAGGTTCATCAATGAAGACATTCCCAATATTAAGCGCTCTGGTATCTGTAGTTTCTTTATAAATTACTATTCCACTAGCGTACTGTGGTGCTGAATTATTAAAACTGTTAGGGTTTATCACAGTAGGTTTCACTATATTAATAACAGCTCCACTTACATCATAGTCACGAATCGAAATTCCTTGTTGTTTGTTATTTTCATAGTAAGGGTTTATTAAATTTATTTTCCCACCAACCCCCCCACTAGTAGATGATACGCTAAAACCACAAGCACTTCCTCTATCAACATGGTTTTGAATTGTAATGTCAATATTCTTACCACTCCCGCCGAATTTACTAAGGCCTATGATAATACCTTGATTTACATTATTTTGAGTATAAGGATCAATAATCAAAATTCCTTCTAAAAGTCCATCAACACTATTCGGTTCTATATCTATTCCACATTGCGGATCAGTTCCATTTGTGTTTGTTACTTTGGGTCTAATTATTTTTAGCATTTTAACACTTATAACCGAAATACCCTGCCTTCTGTTGTTATCGCATTCTATATCTATAATTTTTACATTCTCACTATACTTCTTTATTCCTGATCCAATGTAAATTCCATCACCCCAACAGTCTTTTATAACTGTTTCTCTTATTGTGATATTCTTGCACCCTTTGATATTAATACCTATCCCATGCTCACCTGTTATTCCAAGGTGCTCATTTCTTTCACCTTGAATCGTTCCACCTGTAATTTCTACGTTTTCAACATTTAATAAGTTTAATATCTTATATGTGCTGTTTGATGATGGTTTTGCCTTTATAATAGCAAAATTAGAAAGAGTTATTTTTCTGTTGCTCGGAACATTCAACATCGTTACTGGATCAACTAGAAAAGTTCCGTCTGGAATGTGAATGGCTTTGTAATTTGTTAAAGCATATTGAATAATATCGGTTACTTCAGTATTACCGGTATTATCAGCCCCCAAATCAACAACAATATCAATTAATTGCTTCTTATTATTCATTTAGTCTGAAAACCTCCTTAAATACCAAATTTTTTAAAAAAGTTTAGTGTTTTTCTCCATAATTACCATATGCAATAATGATTAGTGTTTCTTGTATATATATCATGATTACCTTTTTTATATTTTTAAAAGTCGACCCAATTATGTCTAAGGAGCATATCTGCTCGTTATTGTTGTTAAATTAAAAGGTAGAACTTGAATAAAATATAGTTTTAAAACTCGAATATACTCTTCTGGTGGTAGGAAATAATAAAAGGTAGGTTAGGTTTTCTTTCTGTTTGATATAAAAGTGTTAAGTTGCTCTTCAATCGTTAATTCTTATTCGTCGCAGTTAAGGCCACCTGTGCGGCAAGTGAGTTTCTTTTCATAAAAAAACCCCTCAAGGATCTCCTATTATATATACTCAATTTACTTTTTTCTCAAAATCCATAAAAAGCAAAAATGGAAATCAGAACTGAGACCGCTGCCATTATGTAAATCTTCCAAAGTTCTAAAATATGGAAAAATTTATCCAAAAAGTAAGGAGTCGAAACCTAAGATTAAATAATGAACAGAATATAGCATTGGCTAAGAAATTGTACGGCACACTACGATTTTTTCAAAAATGACAATTAATTTTACGGGAGCAGAAGATTGTTGTACTGCGTCCTTATTGAAATAGTCAAAGCCATGATTCAAGCGTCTATGCTTAATAACAGCAAAATAAAAACAAGTTTAAGGATTTTTTTAATTTCCATTTACAAGATTTTTGTGGAATAAAATGTTACTGGAGAAGGATGATTCTTTAATAGCCGGGGAAGAAACCATATGGTTGTTAAACTAAACTCTGAACAACTATATGGTTTTATACAAAAATCGGCTTATGTAAGAGAGTTTTTTTGTTAACCTTTTACATTCATGAATATAAGACGGAACTTTTAACTATAATTCAGGTGGTAGACTTCTAGAAGTCTTGAAATTGGTTAATTGATTGTTATATTTAATCCAGCAGAGGTGTAGGATTTTTTTGATTCTAAATATAGGTATATTTATGAGGGAATTGGTAATTATCAAGTCGAGTGATGTCGGAATTAATTGGAAAATTATCCTTTATTGCCGTTGTTTCAATAGTTATAATAAATATAACAGAAGAACATATAAAAATAATAAATAATAAACGCCAATAAAAAGAAATAAAGGTTAAATAATTGTTGTTAGTTAATAGTATTCATAAAGAGAATTCTAATGTTAAGACTTCCATGTCATTCCATAACGTTCAAAAATTTGGAGGTAAAGATGAAGAAATATGGGTTATTATTTATTGCTGGAATTTGTTTGGTAGTATTTGCATTTGGTCATCTTCATTGGAAAAACATGATTCAGGCAGCGGGAATAGAGGGTAAAAAAGCTGAAGTAAGAATAAAAGAAAAGGAAAAAGAAGAAAGGGAAGCTTTGTTACAAAGTTTAAAACCAGAAAATAATAAAAAGAAGTCACTAATAGATTACTTGCATTATAAGGCGCTTACACAAGATAAGGTTATTGTATCCCTTATAGGCAGTAATGGTACTTCAGGAACCGGTTCGACTAATTCTTCAAATAGTTGGACAGGACGCTTGGAGAAGAGTCTACGTTCAGAAAGGGATGAATTGGAAAAGCTAGGTGTAATCAATCATGGGAAAGAGGGTTACACAACAAATGATTTGTTAGAAGGTAAAAAAATTGATGCGGTCATACATGATAAACCTGATTTAGTTATTTTTGAAAATCCACTGATTAACAATCAATATCAATCGATTAGTTTGGAACAGACGGAAAAAAATTTAAAAAACATTATGTCAAAGTTACAAAAAGAGCTGCCGAATGCAAAGATTCTAATCATTTCACCAAACCCAGTCGCAAATGGTAAAACGGAGAATAGTTTAGGTTTGAATTATTCTGATTATATTCAAGCATCCGAGCAGGTCATCAAAAAAAATAAATGGACTTATCTGAATAGCAAAGAAGAAATAGAGAAGAAACTAAGTAAAAAGAATTTGAGATTGGCTGATATCCTGACAAATGATAACATCCATCCCAATGACCAAGGGCATTACATATGGTTCGAAGTTTTGCAGGAATATTTTAAGTTGAAGAAGTAGTAAAAGGGGAAAAATGGCTATAACCACTTTTTCCCCTTTTTTTTGGATTCTTCTAAAAGAAAGCGTTATCATAGTTTCGAAATCCTTAAAGACATCACTTTCTATCTTGAATGAATTCGCGCATTTCCTCTTTCGATATTCCTGACCCCATAACATCCTGCATGATTTCCATCCACTCTTCATCCATGCTCTTGTCTGGTTGTTCATTCAAAAGAGCATCGACCTTAATACAAAGGATTCTAGAAATTTTTTCCAAAACTAATATAGTAGGGTTTGTTTGAAGGTTTCTTTCCAGTGAGCTTATATAGGATTTGGCAACGCCGGATTTTGCGGAGAGTTCACTAATTGACATTTTCCTTTCTTCCCTAAGCGACTTAACTCGGTAACCTATCATATTGACCACACCTAACCATTAATATGAAAATTATAAAATGATTTTTAAACTATACTTTCAGTTTACACATATTCCTTTCGATTTTAATGATAACTACGCACTAAAATACTTGACACAATTATATATATAAACGAATTTTCATGTATTGGTAGGCATTTAGTTAGGTTTATTACAAGTAAATATTGTAAAACTAATAAAACAAATTGGGAAGATTGATTTATTGTATAATTAAATTTATTGAAATTTAAGTCACAAATATTCTGGAAAATGGGTTATATATATGTGATTAATGCAATATTTTAAAAAATAGAAATAATTTCCTTTGTGTTGCCGTTTTCTATTTTGTAAAATTACTTTGGCATTTGAAAAGTATTCTTAGATTGTAAGTTTCATGTAAATTTTCTTGGAAATAGATAAATATAGGTAATATTATGGTATAATGCAATAGGTCATTTTTAACATAACAGGAGGATAAAATGGAAGAAACTATTAGTATTAATGATATTTTTAAAACATTAAAGAAACGTTGGAAGCTAATCATGCTGCTGACATTAATTGCCGCTTTGATTAGTGGATCAATTTCCTATTTCTTATTAACCCCCGTTTACGAATCTTCAACACAGATTCTAGTTAATCAGAAGCAATCGGAGAACCAATTGGACTCTACTCAAATACAATCCAATATCGACATGATCAATACATACAGTGTGATCATAAAAAGCCCTGCCATTTTGGAAAAGGTCATTGATGAGCTTAAACTAGACCAAAGCGTAGATCAACTTAGTCAAAAAATTACGATCAACAGTCAAGAAAATTCGCAAGTCTTCTCTTTAACGGTTCATGATAGTAATCCTACAAAAGCAGTTGAGATTGCCAATACAGTTTCTTCAATTTTTCAAAAGGAAATTAAAGATATTATGAAAGTCGACAATGTTAGCATACTTGCTAAGGCAGAGATTAAGGAAAATCCTACTCCTGTAAAACCATCTCCATTATTAAATATAGCTATTGCGGTGGTGGTCGGATTGATGGCTGGAATAGGCTTGGCATTCCTGCTAGAGTATTTGGACAATACAATTAAGGACGAGGATGATATAGAGAGACTCCTTGACTTGCCATTACTTGGATCTATTCAAAAAATATCGCAACATAAATAAAGAACCATTCAGTTGACATTAAGAAAGGAAGTGGGATTTTTGAGAAGTAAAGATGAAAAACAAATGAATTTAATTGCGCAGACTAATCCTAAATCGCCTATTACTGAACAATATCGATTAATTAGGACAAACATACAATTCTCTTCAGTAGATAAAGAAATAAAAACGATTGTGGTTACTTCATCCGAGCCTAATGATGGGAAATCGACTACAGCTGCCAACCTAGCGATTGTGCTTGCTCAAGAAGAGAAAAAAGTATTACTTGTGGATGCAGACTTAAGGAAACCTTCGATTCATTATGCTTTTAACCTTAGTAATATACATGGACTTACTAGCGTATTGACAAAGAAAATGGACTTAAGAAAAACTATCTTGAATTCAAATGTTTTAAATTTAGACATTTTAACAAGTGGGCCGATACCACCTAATCCTTCAGAGTTATTAAATTCTAAAGCGATAGAAACAGCCATTGATGAACTAAAAGGAATGTATGATTATATCATTTTTGATACACCGCCCGTTCTGGTAGTGCCGGATTCCCAGATTGTAGCCAATAAATGTGATGGCGTGATCATGGTAGTGGCGAGCGGCAAGACAAACAAACAAAGTGCAGTGAAAGCAAAGGACCTTTTAATGAAAGCTAACACATCCTTGCTTGGAGTCGTTTTGAATGGCGTTGAAACGGATAACAGCAATTATTATTACTATCAATCTTAAAGAAATAAAACAATTTTCGACAAAATAACACCCTGTTTAATAGCAGTTTTATATGCTACTATAGTCAGGGTATTAATTCCTATCTGATTTCTTAGTGATTAAGTCTATTATCCCGATTTTGAAAAAGGAAGTGTGTGAAATTTGATCGATATACATTGTCACATTCTCCCAGGGGTTGATGATGGATCCGCGGACATGAAGGAAAGCTTGAATATGGCAAGAAAAGCGGTAGAAGCAGGAATCACACATTTATTTGCCACGCCACATCACTTAAATGAGAAATATGTAAATGTTAAAAGAGACATAATTGACCGTGCAGTGAGGTTAAATGATAGCTTACAACAAAACAATATTCCTCTTATCATTCACCTCGGACAAGAGGTAAGAATACACCGGGACATATTTACTTCACTTGAAAAGGAAGAAATCCTAACGTTAGACGATAACGGTAAATATTTACTGCTAGAGCTACCATCAGGAAAGGTTCCTACATACACAAAAGAAGTGATATATGAGCTGCTACTGAAAGGTATTACACCAATTATCGTACATCCGGAGAGAAATAAGGAATTGATCGAGAATCATAAACTATTATTTGAATTGGTCCAGGAGGGAGCGTTAACTCAACTAACTTCTGGCAGCATTAATGGGAACTTCGGAAAAAAAATCCAATCCTTTTCAAAAAAAATAATCGAACATAACCTGTCTCATTTTATTGCCACAGATGCCCATAATATAATATCTAGAGGGTTCTCGTTACAACATGCTTATGAGATAATCACAAAAGCATATGGAATCGAACGGACATTTTATTTCAAAGAGAATGCGGAACAACTTATAAAGAAGCAAAGTCCTTTTATTGAAAAACCAGTTCCGTTTAAAAAGAAGATCTTTGGTATCTTTTAGTATTAAAGTATATTGGGAAACGCTTTCATCATTATAAATAATATACGATAATGTGTAAAGTTTTTTAGGGGTTATTTGAAATATTGGATTCAGTATAAGTGGAATTAAATAAGGAGTTATGATTCGTTTGAAAAGGTTTGATGATTATCCGAAATCTATAAAGAAGGCACTGCGTTATATACAACAAGACGCTCCTTTAATCTTATTAGACCAATTAGAAACAAGCCTGTCACAGTCTATTAAGAAAAGAAAAGAAGCTCTACAAAAAAAGGAAAAGAAACTATGAAAGTTATTTAAAATATTATTAAATTTTTACCTGAAAGGCAAAGACCCTGAACATTAGAGTATGGCTTTTTCCGATATATAAAAAGTGAGTATCCTGAATCCATTATAAAAGGGGGAAATTTGGTTGGCCTACCGAAATCGACTAACACTGTTAGCACTATTAGATTCTTTAATTGTATTATCGGCCATTTATGTAAGTTATCTAGTGCTACATCCATATTTAGAAATATTTAAGCTTACAGCACTCTTAGTCAGCTCAGTCGCTCTATTAATTAGCCATCATATTTTTGCTTCAATTTATAAGTTATATAAAAAAGCTTGGGAGTATGCAAGTATCGGAGAGTTAATATCAATAGTAAAAGCTGTTACCTTATCAGTTATCACTGTGGTTATCATTCAGGTTTTAGCTTTTCAGGATGTTTATGTAAGAGCTATGGCATTAACGTGGATGATACATGTAATCCTTATTGGTGGTTCCCGTTTTTCTTGGAGAATGCTACGTGACCGTTTTATAAATAATCAATTGGAAGTAAAAAACACATTGGTTATTGGTGCTGGATCAGCAGGAACCATGGTTGTTCGTCAACTTCTTAATAATCATGATACGGAACTCAAACCTGTTGCCTTTATTGATGATGACCCTAAAAAAGATAAATTAGATATCTTGGGTATACCCGTTGTTGGCAACTCTAAACATATTCCTGAAATGGTAGAAAAATACCATATAGATAATATTGTCATTGCAATTCCTTCATTAAGTAAAAAAGAATTAAAGGTCATCTTTGATGAATGTGTAAAAACAAATGCAAAAACACAGATCATGCCTATGATCGAAGATATTATGTTAGGAAACATAGCGGTAAACCAGTTTAAAGAGGTGGAAGTAGAAGATTTATTAGGAAGAGAACCCGTTGAATTGGATATGAATAGTATCTCGGGAAACGTTACTGGTAAGACGATTCTTGTAACTGGTGCAGGTGGTTCAATTGGTTCGGAAATTTGCCGTCAAATATGCAGATTCTCTCCTAAAAAAATAGTATTACTCGGACATGGTGAAAATAGTATTTATCTGATTGATATGGAATTGAAAAGATTGTATTTAGAACAAATAGAAATCGTCCCTGTTATAGCAGATATTCAAGATAGAGATAGAATTTTTGAAGTAATGGACAACCAAAGACCAGATGTTATCTATCACGCGGCTGCACATAAACATGTCCCACTTATGGAATACAACCCAAGAGAAGCAGTGAAAAATAATGTTATAGGTACAAAGAATGTTGCGGAAGCTGCAGATACATATGGTGTACACACATTTGTAATGATTTCATCAGATAAAGCGGTAAACCCAACTAATGTAATGGGATCTACTAAACGGATTGCAGAAATGGTTATACAGAATTTAAATAAGCATAGTTCCACAAAGTTTGTCGCTGTTCGATTCGGAAATGTGTTAGGGAGTAGAGGAAGTGTTATTCCATTATTCAAAAAACAAATACAAGCGGGCGGACCTATAACGGTTACTCATCCTGATATGACAAGATATTTTATGACAATACCAGAAGCTTCTAGGTTAGTTATTCAAGCGGGTTCACTTGCCAGAGGAGGAGAAATCTTTGTTCTAGATATGGGGGAACCCGTTAAAATCGTGGATCTAGCTACTAATCTAATCCAGTTATCAGGGTATACAATAGATGAAATCGGAATTGAATTTTCTGGAATTAGACCAGGGGAGAAGATGTTTGAGGAATTATTAAATGAAAATGAAGTTCATGGCAAACCGATCTTCCCAAAGATATTTATTGGGAAATCTGTTGAAAGTGATTATCAATTAATTAGCAAATTGGTTAATAATTATCCCGATTATACACAAGAATACATTAGAGAATATGTATTGTCTCTAGCTAATAAGAAAGAAGATAGATTAATATTTGCAAAATAAAGGAGACTGTCGTGGAATGAAAAAGGTATTAGTAACAGGTGCAGCTGGATTCATCGGTTTTCATCTTTCGAATCGCTTATTAAAAGAGGGTTTTAAGGTAATAGGCATTGATAATTTAAATGATTATTACGAGGTGAACTTAAAATACTCTCGTCTTGGATTACTCCAAGAACATGAAAACTTTACTTTTGAAAAGGCTACATTAGAAGACAAAGAAGCAGTGGATTCGGTATTTTCTAATTACAAACCTGAAATTGTAGTAAACTTAGCTGCGCAGGCTGGGGTACGATATAGTTTGGAAAATCCTCAAGCATATATTGAATCTAATATAGTAGGGTTCACTAACATTCTTGAAGGTAGCCGTCATCATAAAGTCGATCATTTGATTTATGCATCATCAAGCTCTGTATATGGCGCAAATACAAGTTTACCATTCTCAGTTCATGATAATGTAGACCATCCAATTAGTTTATATGCTGCTACAAAAAAAGCTAATGAATTGATGGCTCATACCTATAGCCATCTTTATGGTATTCCAACTACCGGTTTAAGATTCTTTACAGTATATGGACCATGGGGCCGACCAGATATGGCGTTATTCTTATTTACCAAAGCCATTATTACTGGCGAACCAATCAAGGTATTTAATAACGGTAATATGATGAGAGACTTTACATATGTTGACGATATTGTTGAAAGTATTTATCGATTAACTTTAAGAACACCTGAGCCAAACCTTGAATGGAACGGAAAAACCCCTGACCCTGGAACTAGTTATGCGCCATATAAGGTTTATAACATTGGTAATAATAACCCTGTGAAATTAATGGATTTTATTGAGGCTATTGAAAATAAACTAGGTATTGAAGCTAAGAAGGATTTCATGCCTTTACAAGCAGGGGATGTTCCTGAAACATATGCAGATGTCGAGGATTTATTTAGGGACATAAACTTCCGTCCACAAACTTCTATCAAAAATGGTATTGGTAATTTTATAGATTGGTATCTAGAGTATTACAAGATTAACAAACATGATTTATAAGATTTTAGAAAGGGTGTTTACGTGAAAGTTTATCCAATAATCAAAAGGTCTTTAGACTTTATACTTTCATTTACTGCAATGTTTTTTCTCTGGCCAATCTTTTTAATTTTAGCAGTAATAATAAAAATGGACTCTAAGGGACCGATATTCTTCAAGCAAAAGCGTGTAGGAAAAAACAAAGAGCATTTTCATATACTTAAATTCAGAACAATGAGGTCGGAGACACCAAAGGATATGCCTACTCATTTGTTACAGAACCCAGATGCATTTATAACTAAAAGCGGAAAGTTTTTAAGGAAAACAAGTCTTGATGAACTACCTCAGATTATTAATATTCTAAAAGGAGATATGAGCATTATAGGACCTAGACCTGCTCTATGGAATCAGTATGATTTAATTACTGAAAGAGATAAGTATGGATCTAATGACATATATCCTGGACTAACAGGTTGGGCTCAAGTAAACGGCAGGGACGAGCTACCTATAGAAGTTAAAGCGTCATTTGATGGAGAATATGTTAAAAAAATGAGTCTGTCCTTTGATACAAAGGTCTTTTTTAAGACTGTATTTAGTGTTCTGAGAAGTGAGGGAGTTAAAGAGGGGAGTAGTGAAGAAAAAACTGAACTAAAGAAAAAAATTAATAGTTAAAGTATTGTAGGGGGGAATTATGCTATTAGTTACAGGTATTACAGGGCATACAGGTAGGTATTTTCTTCAAGAACTAGTGAAAAATAACTACAAAGACCCAATAAGGTGTATTGTAAGGAAAAATAGTAATGTTGAGTTATTAAAAAGAAGTGGCCTTAATATTGAAATTGTGGTAGGTGACTTGAACGACGAAAATTTTACAAATGAAATTATGAAAGATATTCACACTGTGATGCATATCTATAATATTCATCATTCTCCTAGTATAATACAAGCTGGTATTGCTAATAAAATAAAAAGAGCAATCTTAGTTCATACCACAGGTATTTATTCTAAATTTAAAGATGCTTCAATTGAATATATCAAGGTAGAGTCAGAAGTATTAGAATTAGCCAAACAGAACAGATT
The DNA here is from genome assembly GCF_056279465.1 of Peribacillus sp. TE19612. Classification (NCBI taxonomy): domain Bacteria; kingdom Bacillati; phylum Bacillota; class Bacilli; order Caryophanales; family Bacillaceae; genus Peribacillus; species Peribacillus sp. TE19612. Next base: position 249,953 of record NZ_JBWCCL010000002.1, read on the forward strand.
GAATTTAACTATATTGAGACCTACAATGATTTATGGTGACATGTGTGATCATAATATGAGTAAGTTTATAAAAATGATAAATAAAATGAAAATATATCCATTAATCGATAGTGGGAAAGGGTTAATTCAGCCTGTAAATGCCAGAGACTTAGGACAGGCATATTATAATGTTTTAATGAACCCTGAATTAACAAGTAATAAGCAATACAATTTATCTGGGGATAAGCCAATTAGCATAAAAGTAGCACTTTCTATGATAAGCAATAAATTAAATAAAAAAACATTATTTATTCCTGTTTCATTAAAGTTAAGTTCTTATGCTGCAAGCGGAATTAAAATTCTATCTCTTGGAAAAATCGATATAGTTGAAAAAGTCCTACGGATGGGAGAGAATCGGGCTTATAATCATGAGTTAGCTAAAAAAGACTTTAACTTTACGCCTATGGACTTTGAAAAAGGAATAGAAATTGAAATAAATGAGTTTAAAAGTTTAGAGAATAAATAACACTAAAAATGAAAGTTGGCCTCTTTTATGAAAGTTATGATTTTATCAAGTTACGCTCCTACTTTGTTCTATTTTAGAGAAGATATGATGAAAGCAATGATTAATAATGGCCATGAAGTGATAGCAGCTGCTCCTGAACCAGTGGAAGAATGGGGGCATAAATTTAAAGAACGTAATATAAAATATGTTTCTATTCAAGGAATAGAGCGTACTGGGACGAATCCAATAAAAGATATTAATGGTTTTTTTTCAATTCTTAAACAAATAAAAAAGGAAAAGCCAGATAAAGTTTTTGCTTATCAAGCAAAGACTATTATATATGGTTGTATAGCAGCTAAATTTGCAGGAGTAAAAGGAATTTATGCCCTAATGGGTGGGCTTGGTTCTGTATTTCGTAATAATGATCGAAAAAGTATTGCTAGAGATATTCTTAAAACAGAGTATAAATTTGCTTTTAAACTATGCAATAATGTCTTTTTTCAAAACAAAGATGATTGTAATGAAATGGAAAAGTCCGGTCTGATACAAAATGAAAAGATAGTAATGATTAATGGATCAGGTGTTAATCTAGTTAAATTTAAAGACAAACCAATTACTCAATTTCCTGTATTCTTATTTGTGGGTAGAATCATAAAAGATAAAGGTATAATAGAATATTTAGAAGCTGCAAAATTAGTGAAAGAAAAATATCCTGAAGCAAAAATCCAGATAGTTGGGTATTTTGACACGAACCCAACAGCAATTAAAAAAGAAGAGATATCTAAATATATTAATCAGGGCATAATTGAGTATTTAGGACCTACTGATGATGTGAGGCCATTTTTGGAAAATTCCACGGTTTATGTATTGCCGTCTTATCACGAAGGAACTCCTAAAAGTGTACTCGAAGCAATGGCCACAGGAAGACCAATTATTACTACAGATGCTCCTGGTTGTAGGGAAACTGTGGTAAATGGTCTAAACGGTTTCTTGGTACCTATAAAAAATTCAAATAAACTAGCAGAAAAAATGATTTGGATGATAGAGCATAGAGTTGAAGCGGATAGAATGGGAAAAGAAAGTCTTAAATTGTGTAAAGAAAAGTTTGATGTGAATACAGTTAATAAAGCAATTTTAAAAACTATGAATTTATAGTATATCTTTAATCATTATGGTGATATTAGGAAATTGCTAAGATTTAAAAAAACTTAAATTAAAAAACATAGAATGGAGACATAAAAAATGGATAGAAAAATTGCCGTTGTAGGTTTAGGTTATGTAGGTTTGCCAGTAGCAGTAGCATTTGGTCAAAAAGAAAAGGTAATAGGATTTGATGTTAATGAGCATAGAATCAAATCATTAAGTGAAGGATTTGATTATACTAATGAGGTAGATACAGAAAGTCTTCTTTCAGCTAATATAGAATTTACAGGAGATTCTAATCACCTTGCTAATGCAGACTTTATAATTGTAGCTGTTCCCACACCAATCAATAAGAATAAACAGCCTAATCTTACTCCTATGTTAAAAGCTTCAGAAACAATTGCAAAGAATATGAAAAAAAATACAATTGTAGTCTATGAATCTACAGTATATCCAGGTGTAACAGAAGATTCATGTGTACCAGTTCTAGAAGCATTTTCAGGATTGAAGTGTGGGGAAGACTTCTTTGTTGGTTATTCGCCAGAACGAATTAACCCTGGTGATAAAGAACATACATTTACAAAAATAACAAAGGTAGTTGCTGGTCAAAATGAAGAAATCACGGAAATCATCGCTGGAGTATATGGTTCTGTGGTCGATGCAGGTATACATAGAGCAAGTTCAATTAAAGTGGCTGAAGCTGCAAAGGTTATAGAAAATACACAACGTGATCTGAACATTGCTTTAATGAATGAATTAGCTGTGATTTTTGATAAATTAGAAATTGATACTGACGAAGTACTTAAAGCAGCAGGGACGAAGTGGAATTTTCTTTCTTTTTCACCGGGGTTAGTTGGGGGACACTGTATTGGTGTTGATCCTTACTATTTGACTCATAAAGCTGAAGCAATGGGCTATCATCCAGAAGTTATTTTAGCTGGTCGAAGAATCAATGATAATATGGGGAAATTTATTGCTACTTCACTTATTAAGCAAATGATTAATAAAAATATGCTTATACAAGGAGCAAAAGTAACAGTTTTAGGTTTAACGTTTAAAGAAAATGTGCCTGATTTAAGGAACTCAAGAGTAATAGATGTAATACGTGAATTAATGGAATTTGGAGTCGAAGTGCAAGTTACAGATGTAGAAGCAGATACAAAAGAAGCAATGCAAGAGTATGGTATTGAATTAATTCCATATGAAAAACTTACACCTGCTGATGCAGTTATATTTGCTGTACCACATAATTTTTATTTAGAAAAAAGCTGGGAACAATTCTCATGGATGCTAAACCGTGGAAAAGGAATAGTTGTCGATGTTAAAAGTAAATTAATAAAACAAAATTGTCCTGAGGAAATAACTTTATGGAGATTGTAAAAATAGGAATGGTGTAGAAATGGTATTAAGTCAAAAAGCGATAAAAGGGGCTACATGGACAGCTTTATCTACATTTATTATAAGTGGATTATCTTTTGCACAAATATTTATAATCTCTATGTTACTAGGTCCCAAAAGTCTAGGTATCATAAGTATATTATTAGTGGTTATTGGCTTTGCACAAATGTTATATGATATGGGTTTATCTAATGCAGTGATACAAAAAAAAAATATGAAAATAGAAGATTTATCAACTCTTTATTGGACTAATTTTATAGTTGGCATTGCATTTTTCTTCTTGATAATGGCTTTTAAAGGAGTTATTGCTGAGTTTTACATGAATCATGAAATTGAAAGTTTATTATCAATGTATTCAATAGTTTTTCTTATAATTCCTTTTGGACAACAATATGAAATATTGTTGAAAAAAGAATTAGCTTTTAATATTCTTTCGAAAATAGATGTAACATCTAACCTTATTGGTACCTCTACTTCTATTTTACTTATGGTTTGGGGTTATGGTATAAAGTCTGTGGTTATTGGCTATTTATTAATAACTTTTGTTAAAACAGTACTTTTGGTTTATGTTGGTAAGGAAAAATGGAAACCAAAATTTCTTTTTAAAATTGTACACTTGAAAAGTTATTTAAATTTTGGACTATATCAAATGGGTGAAAGCTCTATAAATTATTTTAGTAAAAATTTAGATTTTCTTATAATAGGTAAGGTACTTGGTACTGTAGATTTAGGATATTATACCCTAGCATACAATATTGTAATGATACCAGTGTCTAAACTTAACCCTATTGTTACCAAGGTACTCTTTCCATTATTTTCGACTATACAAGATAATTCTAAGCAAATAAAGAGAGGTTACCTAAAAATGCTAGATTTACTGGGTACTCTAAATATCCCTATTTATATTGGTATTATTATTACAGCTTCTAGTTTTATTGAATTATTTTTTGGAGAAAAATGGAGTGCAAGTTTAATATACTTTCAACTTTTAGCTTATGTCGGTTTAATTAGAACGTTAGAAAACCCTGTAGGAACTGTTATATTAGCTAAGGGGAAAGCTAACTATGCTTTTTATTTTAACCTAATTAAAATGATTATTATGATACCAGTGCTAATTTCTTCAGCTAAATTATTTGGAGGAGTGGGCATTGCTAGTAGTATGATCGTTATTCAGTTGGTATCTTTTTTTGTTAGTTTAATTTTGCTTTACAAACTTATTAATTTGAATTTCAAGGAAGTATTTTCAGCACTAAGAAAACCATTTTATATGAATTTAATTATGCTTTTTGGAGTAGTAGGTGTAGGCTTTTTCTTTAATAGGATTGATATGAAATTTATTTTTCAAATTGTTTTAGGAGTTACATTATATTCGTTTTTGGTCATTAAATATAACAATTGGATATATCAATTACTTCCTATTACTAAAACAAATAAATGAGGAGGATGAAAATGAACGTTGGCATTGTAACAACTTGGTTTGAAAGAGGTGCAGCTTACGTATCTAAACAATACCAACAGGCTATATCTCAGGGGCATAATGTATTTATATATGCAAGAGGTGGTGAAAGTTACGCAATCGGGCAGACTAACTGGGACCATAATAATGTAACATGGGGGAAAAAGCCAATAAATCCAGTTAATACAGCTATAAACTTAAAAGATTTTAGAAATTGGATTATGAATAATAGTATAGAAGTGGTAATTTTTAACGAACAAAACTGGTGGAGGCCAGTGGAAATGTGTAAAGATATAGGAGTGAAAGTGGGTTCTTATATAGATTATTACACAGAAGAAACAATACCTCTTTTTAACTTATATGATTTCCTGTTATGTAACACTAAACGCCATTACGAAGCATTTAAATGGCATCCTCAATGCTATTATATACCTTGGGGAACAGATATAGAGCTTTACAAACCTAAATTGGATCAAAGAAAACATATAAATAGTGACTCATCATTAGTTTATTTTCACTCATGTGGACATAACCCTTCAAGAAAAGGAACATCTGAGATTATTAAAGCTTTTACCATGTTGGAAAATTCCAATTCAAAAATTATTATTCATTCACAAGTTAACCTTAATAACTTCTATCCGGATTTAAAAATAGAAATAGAAAACCTTATTGACAAAGGGCGTTTAGAAATAATTTACGAAACTGTTCCAGCCCCAGGACTATATCATCTTGGAGATGTATATATATACCCATCTTACTTAGATGGAATAGGACTTACAGTGGCTGAAGCACTGGCATCTGGATTACCTGTTATTACATCAAATAATGCTCCAATGAATGAATTCGTAATTGATGGTATGAATGGAAAACTTATAGATATAGAAAGGTTTTTTGCTAGGTCTGATGGATATTATTGGCCTCAATGTAAAGTTAGTCAAGAAAGTTTGTTAAATACAATTAAATATTTTGAAGAAAATAAACATAAAATTGATATTTACAAGGAGAATTCTAGAGCATTTGCAGTAAAAGAATTAGATTGGCAATTAAATTCGAAAAAAATATTAGAAATATTACCAACTATAAAGCTAAGAAAAAAAGAAGAATGGCTTGATACAATTAAGTTAATTAAAAAATATGAATATAAAAGATTTCCTTTACAAAAATACCCTAAAACATTAATAATTGCCACATTCATAAGTAGAACTATAAAAAAAATAAGAGAAAAGTGGATTAAATAAATGTTAAAGGTTTTATTAAATAATAGATTTGTCATTTTCTCTATTATTATAACCGCATCAGTTTTAATAGGAATATTAGCTACATTTCAAATAATAAATTATACGGTTCTATTAATGGGGTTAATAATATTATACTTTTTGATTATTAAAAAAGAACTCTCTCTAATCTATCTCGTATTGTTTAGCTCTATTTTGTTACCTTATATAAATCTTGGTTCATTTATAGCTACAATTAGATTTGAGGACTTGATAATATTTTTAATGGGAACAAAGATTATTCTTGATTCATTTTATGCTAGGAAATTTCAAATGAGTTTAATTGAGGTTTTATTATTATTATTATTTTTCATCTTAATATTAAGTTCTAGTTATAGCCTTTTTTATTCAGGATCTAGTGAACTTTTAATTATTGGGCATTTGAAATTTTTAATTGTATTTTTTCTATTTAATTTTGTAAGGAAAAGAATCCATAAAGAAGAGGATATAAAAAAAGTAATAAAAGCTTTTATTACTTTTTCTTTAGTATCACTAATTATTGGAATACTAGCTTATCAAAGATGGTTTGGAGTATTTGATTTAGTAAATATACTTTACCCTAGTCCATCCGGGAGTATCTCAACTTTAAGAGCTACAGGTACCTTTGATGGGAATCCAAATTATTTCGGCACATTATTATTATTACTATTTTGCTTTAGCTTTAGTTTTTTTATTAATCAACAAAAACGTTATAATCAGATAATCCTGCTAGTAATAGCTCTATTGTCTTTATATGGGATTTTTATTACAAGGTCAAGAGGAGTTTTCTTAGCACTAATTATTTCATTTATTGTTATAGCTTTATTTAAGAAGAAGGTTGCACTTCTCGTTGGAACTATATTTTTTACAATAGCTATAGCTTTAGTTAACGATAACATTCTATCCTACTTTACATCGATAACGACAACTTCTGGTGTGAAAATGAGTAGAATAGGGTCAATTACTGATAGAATTAATATGTGGGAAGGTGGATTGAAGGAATTTGCTGAAAGAAACTTAATGGGAAGTGGTTTGTCCAATCATATTGTAGTTGATAATTACTACTTAGATATTTTATTCACATATGGTTTTTTGGGACTGTTATTTCAATTATTAATAATAATATCTTTGATTTATTATGGGATAGTAGTTATAAAAAATTCAAAAAAACATTTTATTATTTCTTTTTCAGTTTGTTATGTTAGTTTTTCAATTGGATTATTAGTCCAATCTATTAGTGCTAGTCCTATAACAAACGAGCGAATTTCCATACTTTATTGGATATTCAGTGCTATAGTGTATACTATTTATTCTAACCAGAAAAATAGTGAAATAGAAGGGAAGGTACTATGAAAAAGGTATATTTATTATCAAACTCCTATCTTCCAGAATTTGGTGGTCTGGTTAGTTATCTTCATAATGTCTCAGGAATTTTAAAATCTGAATATAAATCTAAATATGATGTTGAAATAATAACACTAACTAATAAGGATTTAAACCCAACTGAGATTATAAATGGTGTAAAAGTAAATAGAGTGAATTTTAAAAAGAAATTTATTTTTCAATATTTATTTTCACCATTTAATACAGTAAACAAAATAAAAAGCTTCTTTAATTCACATATAGAAAAAGATGCATTATTTATAACTAGGCATTTCTATTTTGCATATATTTTAGGAAAGTTATATCCTGAAAACTCAATATATTTAGTGCCAGTGATAGCACCAAAATTACAAAAGATTCATGAATCACAAGTGAAATGGATAAAAAAAATATATTTTAAAATAATAAGTCCTCAAATACACTATATAGAAAAGAAAGCAATTACAAGTGGTATGAATATTGCGGTCTTAAGTGAGTCAAAGAGGAGTGAACTCTCGGATTTTTATAATGTACCAAGAGATCGAATTATAGTTGTACCACCTGGTGTAGATATAAAAAGATTCAGACCTATAAAGTCGACAGATGAAAAAAACAAAATTCTTAAGAAAATATCAAGAACTAATGATGAAAATAAATTTCTTTTACTTAGTGTATGTAGATTATCAAAAGAAAAAAATCTTCAGTTATTAATTAATACTATGGATAAGTTAAGACATGAAAATGTTATTCTTTATATTGTAGGTAGTGGGGATATGGAACTAGAGTTAAAGCAGCAGGTTATTAATAAAGGACTACAAGATCACATTATATTTTTTGGTCAAAGATCAGATGTAGAGGATTTTTACAGAATTGCTAATCTATTCATATTACCTAGTGTTTATGAGGGATTTGGACATGTATTTCTAGAGGCTTTATCTTCAGGAACCCCATGTATTGGATTAAAGAGCTCACCTCCTAATGTGATTACTGCTACTGATGAAATAATAAATAATAATTTAAATGGGTTTATTATTAATAATAATTCACAAGAACTAACAGATGTAGTGAAACAAAATTTAATTCAAATAAATGCCCTGCTTAAGATGAGGGAACATTCGAGAGAAGTAATTCTAGAGAAATTTACATGGAACAAGCATATCAATACTATACTTCATATATTAGGTGAGAAAATTGATTCAAACTAACGATATAATAATAAGTATTGTTGTAATCTGTAAAAATGAAGAGGGAAAAATATTAAAATGTTTGAATTCAATTTTTCATTGCTTGGAAATTTCGGATTTTAAATTTGAGGTTATATTAGTTGATTCTAATTCTACTGACCGAACTATAGAAAAAGCAATCAATCAGTACAGTCATAATCCCTTCTTGCATATTTATCAAATAACTGAGGCTGATTTATTTAGTGCATCATTAGGTAGATACGTGGGATTACATAAATCAAAGGGGAAGTATATTTTGTTCCTTGATGGTGATATGGAACTAGAAGATCAATTTTTACCACAAGCGATATTGAAATTAGAAAATTCTCCTGAAAGCTGCGTAGGCATTATAGGAATCAGAAATGATATTCTGACAAAGGAAAATAATCAGATGAAAATTTCCAATGTCTACAATACTACTATTGAGAAGAGAGCAGCTCATTTTGGTGGAGCACTATTAATTGAAAGAAAAATATTGGATGAAGTAGGAGGGCATAACCCTAATTTAATTTCTAATGAAGAACCTGAACTGTATTTGAGATTAATAGAGAGGAATTATTATATAAAAGAAATTCCTATTGAAATGATAAATCATTATGATAAGAAAATTGATATTAACGATAAAATAAAAGCTCTTTTTTCAAAAAGAAGTCTTGGTATAGGACAGTGTATAAAAGCATCTTTACTTAGAAAATCATTTTCACCTTTGTTCCAGCACAACCAGATTAAACAGTTTATAATTCCGATTTTATTTGATATTGTAAGTGTATTTACATTTATATTATATCTTGTAAATGGACAAGTTCTATTTTTATTTTTAACTGTTCTTTTGCAAATATTAAATGCAGTAATTTGTACAACTTTATATAAAAGTTCTAAATTTATATTAAGCAAAGTTTTTCTTATACCTACTATTATAGCATTAATCAATTTTAAGAATACAACACAACACTTTATAGTGAAGAAGATTCAGTAATACTTTATTTTGTTAAACTGTTAATGATATTTAGAAAGTAATAAGAAAAACAACTTCTAAAGGGAAAATATTTAGGTGTCTGTTATTACTTATTTGTTGAATAAATAAGTGATAATAGATCGATATTTGGTTATATGCTTATGTCTCAACTAAGCGTGTAATTAGAAGGATTAATATATCTAATAAGCTATCTTACTTCATAACTGGTCTGGTTTTTCAAATGAAATTATTTTCTAGTATTTGTTTAAACGTTTTATATGAAAAAGTTGAAATAAAATAAAACAATAATATTGATTGTTATTTTGATTATATGATTTTTTCTCTATTTTAAATTCGAGGTGTGGTAAGTATGAGCAGAAAAATAAAGATAATGACAATTTTTGGAACTAGACCAGAAGCAATTAAAATGGCTCCTTTGGTAAAAGAATTAGAAAAACATTCTGATTTTATTGAATCGATCGTGACTGTAACAGCTCAGCACAGAGAGATGTTAGATCAGGTTTTAGATGTTTTTAATATTGTTCCGAATTATGACTTGAATATTATGAAAGAAAGACAGTCTTTGACAGGTGTTACTATAAACGCATTACTAGGCTTAGATAATATAATGAAAGAAGTGCAACCAGATTTAGTTTTAGTGCACGGGGATACTTCAACAACATTTTCTGCAAGTCTCGCAGCTTTTTATAACCAAATTTCAGTGGGGCATGTTGAGGCAGGTTTAAGAACTTGGAATAATTATTCGCCATTTCCAGAAGAGGTAAATAGAAAATTAACAGGAGTAATTGCAGATTTACATTTTGCTCCAACCGTTCAAGCAAAAGAAAATCTTTTACTTGAAAATAAAAAACGAGAATCAATAATTGTAACGGGTAATACTGCAATAGATGCATTAAAAACAACTGTATCAAATTCTTATAAAAATGATTTTTTTGACAAAATAGGGTCTGATAGATTGGTTTTGTTAACTGCTCATAGACGTGAAAACCTTGGTGATCCTATGAGGAATATATTTAAGGCAACAAAGCGATTGTTAGCAGAAAATAGTGATATACAAGTAGTGTATCCAGTACATCTTAACCCTGCTATTCGAGAAATTGCAGATGAAATTCTGGGAAATGATAAAAGAATACATCTTATTGAACCATTAAGTGTCATAGATTTCCATAATTTCGCATCCCATTCACATCTTATCTTAACTGATTCTGGAGGGATTCAAGAGGAAGCTCCATCCTTGGGAGTTCCTGTCCTCGTACTTAGGAATACTACGGAAAGACCTGAGGGAGTTGAAGCGGGAACATTAAAGTTAGTTGGCACTGATGAAGAAATTATATACCAGGCCTCACATAATTTATTAAATAATGAAGAACAATATAATATTATGGCTAAAGCAGCAAATCCTTATGGTGATGGAGAAGCATCATATCGAATTGTTCAAGAAATTCTATTTCGATTTGGTAAAATTGAAAAAGCTCCTTCTGAATTTCAAATTAAATTGTAGTATTCTACATACATAGAAGAAATCTCGTTATAAGGAAGATTTTTATCACATTCTTAGAGATGTTAAGAAAAGAAAGAAAAGTCACAGAGGGTTGTAATTAGCAATATGACGATAATCTATGGAGAAGAGGAGGGGAACCTCCCCTTTTAATACTCTAGCAATGAAAAAAGCTTTCTTTATAAATTTGGAAAGCCAACTTCAGTAAAGTTCTAACTAATGAAATTATTTTAGAATCCAGATGTGTAATTATTGGTAATGCATACATAGAAAGAATAGAGTATAGTTTGCCTCAGTGTTTTAGTACTATAGTGACCCCTTAATGAGAAGAACCTAGTTAGTTGACATAGTAAGTGGGACTTGAAAAATGAATGTGAAAAGGGAACAAAATGTCGACTGAAATACTTGTCTAGAAACTACAGATACTATTAATATCGAGAGAACGGATATTAAAATGGACAAATTTTAACCACCTTTTTTATTCAGTTATTAATCGTCTTCATATATCGGAGATTCTATTCAATAGTTGTTTAGTTAAGTCTACTTTACCTTTTCTAGATTAATTTATCTATACTCCCTTTAGATGCTTTTGGACTCCGCTATTCTTATTACGTTCAACTATTCAATTAATATTCAGAATGTTTTTGAAATTAAATGCGTTGTTTTCAAACTCCCTCCAAAATGTTAATTGAAGAATAACTGTGGAGAAAAAAATGCTTAATTTATAGTTGGATACAAAAACACCTTCCCAATTTTCCTAACAATTTTTTAATCAAGCTGCAAGTGAGAGTAGATGAAGTTTATTATTAACATATTTATATTAATTGTTTAGTTACGATCGATACTTGAATATATATTTAGAGAGTGATTTTACTTAGAGAACGAAAGGTGAGGTTAATGGAAGAACAAAGTCTTAATTTGTCAAGCATAACTAAAGAATTAACATTATTACTTGAAATTTTAAAGATAGAACAAGAGGATAATATTGTGTCATTTCAAAGTGAATTATTTACACACGTTGATTGGGACTCATTTCTCCAATTAGCAATACATCATCGTGTTTATCCAGTAATATATCCAAAGATAAAAAAATTAGAAGATAATAGGATTCCTACATACGTTATTCAGACACTATACAAAGAATACAAACAAAATACCTTTGACATGCTTCACCTAAGCAGAGAAATGGAACTAATGAGTAAATTATTTAATGAAAATCAGATTCCTCTTCTCTTTTTAAAAGGCCCAGTAATTGGTGCGGAGCTTTATGGAGATATTTCTCTTCGTACTTCAAAGGATTTAGATATGTTAATTCCAATGGCTAGTCTTGAAAAAGTAGAGAAGGCACTTCTAAGTATTGGATATATTAAAGATGTGGTACCCAATTTATTGAACGACTGGAAATTGAGGAACCACCATATAGTTTATTTCCATCCTCAAAAAAATATACAACTTGAAATTCATTGGAGATTACAACCTCTTCCGATGAAAGAACCAAAATTCAACGATTTATGGGAACGGAAAAGGGTAAGTAATATCACAAGCTATCCTACTTATTTTTTGGGAAAAGATGATCTGTTTTTATATCTCGTTTCTCATGGTGCCCGTCATGGTTGGTTTCGTCTTCGGTGGTTGTTAGATATCGATAAGATTATCAGAAAAGGGATAAATGTTAAAAAAATTAATCTTATCCAAATAAAATATAAAAATAAACATTTGGTAGGACAAGCAATTTTATTATCTTCTCAACTATTGAATACACCAATAAATAAAGATATACAAGTATTAATGGCACAAAATCGTTCGAAAAAATTAGCGCAAAAAGCTATTTGCTTTATTAAAGAAACTAATTCCTTAGATAATATTATGTCTACTACCTACTATAAGGTATATCTATTTTCATTAAAGTCAATTCTACAGAAATTCCTCTCCATTTTGATTTTATTTTATCCTAGAATAGCGGATGCAAAGACATTAAATTTACCTAAAACTTTTCAATTTTTATATTTTCCTTTACGCCCTTTTTTATGGGTTTGGAGACAGTTAACAAAACCCTGATCATGCCCCCCCCCTATGGGGGGTTTTTAGTTAAAACATAAAAGGTGAGGGGAAATAAAAATATTCATAGCTCTTAATTAATAAATTTTTCCTAATTATTCTAGTAAAATAAGTTATATTAATTGATAGACTTTTACAGTAAAGTACAAAACACGATTAACAAATTATAATAATTGAAAGATATTTGGATAGGTCTTTTTATGTTAATTGTAAAATTAAATGTAACACATAACAAAGAAAAACATTGTTATCTCGTGTATCATAAATATTGAATAAAAAGTTAATTCTAAATAATTAAAATAATAGTATAACAAAGGCTATATTTCATTTACACTTGACAGGTTCAGAGAAAAGGGAAATCCTTAATCACGAAATTTCAGCTTCACAAAAGTAGTCTTTCTCCACAAGAAATCGAATTGAATAAGGACTATTTCTCAAGAGCGCAAATGCGGTTTACTAGATAAATTGATACATATAAACTTTGTTAAAATAGGTACTCCTATATAATGAAAGAAAGAATATAATATAGGCCTTACATTATCTTTAACTCATTTTATCTCCTTTATTTAACAAATGGAAAAATAGTTTCTATTTTTTAATAAAACTACCAAGGGATTCTATGAACTTAATTCCCCCCTTCTGTCAAACAATTTAAACAAAGCTGACTGATAAGGATATAGATTTAAAAATTAAAGTCAGGTGGTGCACAAAAAGAACGGCCTCCCTTAAAAAGGTTTTTTTGCTGAAACCGGAGATGAATTTGACATAGGGAATTTTAGTATATATAAGAACGAGCTTTACTAACCCTATCAGGCGAATACCACGAAAATTATTTCTCTAATGGATTCTAAGCAAAACTGCTACTAGTGTAGAATCTGCTTTGAAAATGTTTTTAAAATCAGACAAAATTTTCTCCCAAGTCTTAACAGCTAACAATTGATTCGTATTTAAGAATATCAGATTAGGAAAAAGAGGAAGACACCTTAATCTATTTTATGTATCCTTACAATCATACGAACGTGTTCGATTGAAAAGAAATAGAATAATTATTTCTTAAGTAAAGGGAACCCATTTAACAAAAGCAATAAAGGGAGGTTCTCATTAAGACCCTAAGGGAGTTGTATTTAATTTACCAATTTAGGTCTTTTTTTAAAATATATATATCGAAATAAAAGTTATTGACATAGGTATTATTAGATGATACTTTTAGCTTATGTAATTCTTAATAACGAACAACATTTTCGTGTGATAGAACAAAGTGGCGAGTTCATTACTTAGGAAATAAGTTTAATTATGAACTTACTATAAGAACCATATAAAATACTGAAAGTAAAAAACAGAAAGCAAGTTTAAAGCATTCCTTAAATTGATGAAGAAAGAATGAATATAATGCCTCTATTACAAATGAAAGAAATATGGACACCCTTAAAATTAGTTGGGGTGAAATTTTTTAAATCAGATAATAGAAGTGTTTTCATCAAAATTTTTAACCAGCACCGAAGGAAGATAATGTGATTTATTTACATAACAAAACAAGTAGGGGGAAAACATGAGTGCAATAGCCGGTATTTATCATTTTAATGAAGAGCTTATAAATCTTCAACAATGCCATTATATGATGACGGCTTTACAAAAGTACCCTGCTGATTCTATCCAAATGTGGCATTCAGATAAGATTTTTCTTGGTTGTCATGCTCAATGGATTACTCCTGAATCTGTAGGTGAACTGCTTCCGTTCCACGATTCTGAAAGGCAGTGTACAATCACCGCTGACGCTATTATTGATAATCGTGAAGAATTATTCGACAAACTACATATTAGTAAAATAGATAGAAGTATTCTAACTGATAGTCAACTTATTCTATTAAGTTATCAAAAATGGGGTGAAGAAGCTCCTAAGCATTTAATCGGTGACTTTGCATTTATGATTTGGGATCAGAAGAAAAGAAAGTTATTTGGGGCAAGAGATTTCGCAGGGAGTAGGACGCTTTATTATCACAAAAATCATGAGAAATTTGCTTTTTGTACAACTATTGAACCCCTTCTTAAATTACCATATATCGAAAAAAAACTGAATGAGCAATGGTTAGCGGAGTTTTTAGCAATTCCAGGGATGAATGATACTGTAGATGCTTTTTCGACAGTCTATAAACATATAGATCAAATACCTCCCTCCCATACAATATCAATCGTAGAAAATAAAGTAATGCTTTCGAGATATTGTTCCGTGGTAGATAGTGAGAAATTGCACTTGAAATCAAATAACGAATACGAAGAGGCTTTTAGAGATGTTTTTCAAAGAGCAGCTACTTCGAGATTACGGACACACCGTAAAGTGGGAGCCAATTTAAGCGGTGGATTGGATTCAGGATCGGTTGTCAGCTTTGCTGCAAATACCCTCCGAAACCAAAACAAAAAATTATATACCTTTAGCTCTATCCCTATTGATGAATTTGATGATTGGACCCCAAAACAACGATTAGCAGATGAGAGTCCACTTATTAAATCTACAGTTAATCATGTTGGAAATATCAATGCTAAGTATTTAAAGTTTGAAGGCCAAAGCTCATTATCAGTACTAGATGATTGGCTAGAAATAATGGAAATGCCCTATAAGTTTTTTGAAAATTCCGTCTGGGTGAAGGGGATATATGAAGAGGCTAACAAGCTTGGAATAGGAGTATTGTTAAACGGTGCAAGGGGAAATTTCACAATTTCTTGGGGACCGACTTTTGATTACTATGCCTTATTATTAAGAAAAATGAGATGGATCCGCCTTTATCATGAAGTAAATTCTTATAGCAAAAATATGGGTGTAAAAAGATCGAGAGTAATGAAAGTGATTGGAAGAAAGGCTTATCCTTTTCATCCTAATATCAAAGCAAATAATCAAGATGATTCGCCATTATTAATTAATGATGATTTTGCTCGGAGAACTAAAGTTTTTTCTAAACTAGAGGAACAAGGAATCAATATAATGGGCGTTAATCCTACAAATATTAATGAGATTAGGAAAAATCACTTTGGTTATCTGAATATGTGGAATACAACGGGAACAAGTGGAACTAAATTATCCTTGCTGTATTCATTACAGGGACATGACCCTACGAATGATTTACGAGTTATTCAATTTTGTTTATCTCTTCCTTTGGAACAATTTGTGCAGAATGGTTTAGATCGATCACTCATTAGACGATCCACAAAAGGGTATTTGCCTGATGACATTAGATTAAACCAGAAAACCCGGGGAGTTCAGGGTGCAGATACCATTGCTAGAATGCTCCCTAACTGGAAGGAGTTTGTTGGTGAAGTGGAACAGCTTAGTCAGGATCCGTTTATAGCTAATTTTTTGAATATGGGAGTAATTAAGAAGGCAATTAACAAGTTTCGCACAGAACCTCAACCTAATGTTGCCTTTGATTCTGAATTTAGAATTTTAATGAGAGGTTTAATTGTTTATCGTTTTCTTAAAAGGCAATGTTTATGATGATGATCGTTGAAAAAAGAGAATTAACCATATAGTTTAACAGAGCCTATTAAATAACCTCATTGAAGGGGGGTGACAAAAATGAAAAAAGAATGGCAAACTCCAAAATTAGAAGTACTTAACATCAACATGACTATGGGAGGTCCCGGTATAATGATCCCTGATGGTGTGCAGAATGATCCAGATGAAATGGTTCACCATAGTTAATTAAAGATTTGATTGTTTTCCCCAGTAATAACTGCTCTTATACAATTTTTAAGGTATAAGGGCTTTGATTAATTTTTCTAGTATTTGGAGTGAAAGAGATGGTAGAGATTGTACAAAATTTAGGTTATAGAGCTTTCGGATTGAACCTTTTTAGTGAAATACTCCTTCCAGAGGTACCCAAACTCGGAATTTCTAAGGACATGACCGATGTGGAAATTGAATACGGGGATTTATCAGAGCTTTGGGAGAAGCAAGTACTTTTGCCAAAACAAAAATATGTTGTTGAGGATCATATGGTTATGTTTGAAGTTCCCGGCATTGCCATATTCAAGATTCAAGAAGGAAAGAAAATTATCGTTTCCCCTATATCGAATTCTGATGAGGATCATATTCGACTATATATTCTTGGAACATGCATGGGGATTATCTTACTTCAGAAAAAAGTATTACCTTTGCATGGAAGTGCAATAGATATAAATGGGAAGGCATATGCTTTTATTGGTGATTCAGGGGCGGGGAAATCAACACTTGCTGCTGCCTTTTTAAAAGAAGGATTTCAACTTTTAAGTGATGATGTTATCCCTGTTTCTCTATCAAAAGACAATAAACCCTTTATAACTCCCTCATATCCACAACAAAAACTATGGCAAGAAAGTTTACAAGCTTTTGGAATAGAAAAGAAAGATTACCAGCCTTTATTTGAAAGGGAAACAAAATTTTCTGTACCAGTTGCATCTAGTTTTTCAAATGAACCTTTACCATTAAGCGCTGTATTCGAACTAGTAAAAACAAATCATGGAGAAGTTACACTACAAAAAATAAATCAACTAGAACGTTTCCGAACTTTATTCTCTCATACATACCGTAATTTTTTAGTCCCACGATTAGGCTTAATGGAGTGGCATTTTATGGAGTCGGTAAATATTTTAAATAGTATCCATATGTATCAATTGCATCGGCCTAACATAGGATTTACAGTCAATAATCTTGTATCTCAAATATTAGAAAATATAAACGAGGAGGATTCTTTATTTTGAAAACACAACAAATTACGTTAGAAAAAGCAATTGTACAAAGAGAGGGTAACATTGTTAGTGATATGGATGGAGAAAAAGTGATGTTAAGTGTTCAAAAAGGAAAGTATTATAACTTAGGTAAATTGGGTGGAGAGATATGGGATCTAGTGAAGGAGCCCGTTACGATTCAGGAGTTAGTTACAACATTACAGTCTCAATATGATGTAGAACAAACTGAGTGTGAGGAACAAGTCACGGACTTTATAAATAAATTGTTAGAGCAAGGCCTAGTTAAAATAGAAGATAGAATCAATTCCTAGTATCATGAATGACTAGCTCTAGGAGGAAACAATGAATATCACAAAGAAAGCTCGCAATTTTCTTCGATTGAACTTTAAAACCAAGCTGCTGCTTATTGAGGCCTTTTTACATTTAGGTAGAGCCCGCTATCTTAAGAGCATCTCATTTTCAAAAGTTGCTCCATCACTTGGTGAACAAATGAAAGAGACTTCATATACCTCCAATTCATCGGATAAAGAGGTACTAGCCAGCATATCGCGAGCTATTCATATTATGAGTCGTTATACTTTTTGGGAAAGCCAATGCCTTGTAAAAGCGATGGCTGGAATGAAGATGCTGGAGAAAAGAAATATTGATAGTACTCTTTATTTAGGTACAGCTAAAGATGAGAATGGAGAACTCATTGCACATGCTTGGCTACGCAGCGGTCCTTTTTATATAACCGGTGCTGAAGTGATGGATAGGTTCACTGTCGTTTCTAAATTCGCTAAAGAGAACAGTATTGAATAGCTGGAAGAACAAGAATCTAGATAAAGCTCACGATACCTATTATAACAGGGGGAACGTTTAACACGATCTCCTCCGGAAATGGTTGCTTATCATAGCGAGTATATTACCTTTTTCTACGAAGCACCAACCCCATTTGTATTATATTATATCCATTTAGGTAGAAGTTCTTATAAACCTACAATGTGCCCCAATACCTTTTCTTCAAATGTCGTAATTTAGTAATATTACAAAAAGCTCTGTAGACATTCGGGATAACGAAGAAACAAGCTCTGTGATAGGAGGATATGGTTTTGAAGCATCTCTTGCATTTTACCAAGCGGATACATGATTATTCGGGGAAAATTCTATATATCAATCTTATTTGTATGATTTTAATAGGTTTTTTAGAGGGGGTAGGAATTTTCTTATTAATCCCGTTGATTGGTTTGACCGGTATTTTAGATATTAGTACAGAGGAAGTTCCTTTTTTAAGTTGGGTTAATGAATTATTCATAGGAATTCCTGAAACGATTAGTCTTATATTGATACTGGGAGTTTACGTGATTTTAATGGTAGGACAAAGCATTTTTAAGCGGAATCAAACAATCTTAGGAGTGAAAATCCAACAGGGTTTTATTAGACATTTAAGAGATGAGGCCTATGGAAGTTTGCTGCAAGTAAATTGGGGATTTTACCTGAAAAAGAGGAAAACGGATATCATCAACATCATGACAAATGAAACGTTCAATGTTAGTGCGGGTATTAATTTATTCTTACAGTTTTTATCTTCTCTTATTTTTACGTTCATTCAAATCTGTATAGCTCTTTATTTATCTGTTACAATGACTAGTTTTATCATAGTTTTTGGATTGATCCTAATCTTCTTCTCCAGGAAATTCATCAAAAAGTCTCAGTCTTTAGGAAAAGAAACTTTTCAACTAACACAAACATATTTAGCGGGTATTACGGATCACCTTAATGGAATGAAGGATATCAAAAGTAATTCATTAGAAGATTCTCATTTGAGTTGGTTTCATTCCTTAACTGAAAAAATGGAAAAAAACAGAATCAAGTTAACGACTTTAAATACGACGTCCCAAATGATCTTCAAAATTGTATCTTCAGTCTTAATTGCAATTTTTGTCTTTTTTTCAATAAAAATGTTCTCGGCCCAGCCAGCACAATTAATGCTGATCATGGTTATTTTTTCAAGGTTATGGCCAAGGTTTACAAGTATCCAATCTAATTTAGAACAATTAGGATCTACTCTTCCATCTTTTAAAGCATTGTTAGATTTACAAAATGAATGTAGGGAAGCAAGAGAGTTATATGAATCGGATTATAAAAATATAAAGTCAATCGAAATAAAAAAAGGGCTAGATTGCCGTCATGTTTATTTTAGATATAATCCTAATGAAAGTACCTATGCCCTTAAAAATATAAATGTACACATACCATCTAACCGTATGACGGCTATAGTAGGCCGATCAGGGGCAGGAAAAAGTACTTTAATTGATCTATTAATGGGATTAAATCAACCTGATCGGGGTGAGGTCAGGATAGATGATATCTTACTTACTAGTGATAACTTATTATCACTAAGGAAATCGATTAGTTATATACCGCAGGATCCCTTTCTATTTAATGCAACTATACGGGAAAATTTGATGATTATTGACCCGAATGCAAGTGATGAATCCATTTGGGAGTCTTTGGAGTTCGCTGCTGCTGATGATTTTGTCAGTAAGCTTCCACAAGGTCTTGATACACTCATTGGTGATAGAGGAGTTCGATTGTCAGGAGGAGAAAGACAGCGACTTGTACTGGCTCGAGCCATTTTACGTAAACCAGCAATCCTTGTCTTAGATGAGGCAACAAGTGCATTAGATACGGAAAATGAAGCTAAGATACAAGCCGCCATCGAAAGATTAAAAGGGACCATGACCATTATAGTTATTGCTCATCGGTTATCGACGATTCGCAATGCGGATCAAGTATTGGTAATGGATCAGGGAGAAATTATTCAAGTCGGTGAATATAACCAATTAGCGAGTGAAAAAAGAGGGATGTTTAGCAATTTACTAGGCATCCAAATGGAATCAAGTATGTGATTCTCTAATTAAATCCGATTTGCCGACCTTTCTTTATAACATTGAGTAGACACAAGAAAATGAATTTCTATTATGTGGATTAATCAATTAAATAATGGGTATTATTATATGAATTAAATAAAGAGTAACTATTTAAAGCAATGACTCATACCTATAGAGCGGTTGCTCTATTGACTGGGTTAATTAAGAAAGGGTGAATTTTTTTAATATGCCTTTATACCAAATGAGAGAAATATGGACACCCTTAAAATTAGTTGGAGTTAAGTTTTTTAAATCAGATGATAGTAGTATTTTCATCAAGATTTTTAACCAACATAGAAGAAGGTTAAAGTGAGAGAACAGAACTAGATAAGTCATCATATCAAAGGAAAATATAAGAATATGTCACATGGGGAAGGCTGTTAATCAGCCTTCTTTTTTATGAACTGTTTTCTAATCAACTACAAACTGTTTAAGTATTATTATCTTGATATAAAAGACTTTTGGGTATAATGGAAGATTTTGAATTAATATATTTTGTAGATTTATAGTAAACTATATGATAAAGATCAGATATTAATTTATTAAATCTAGCTCAGTATAAAAATAGTGAATAATACAGTTAATATTTTTTCTGATTTGACGATACTTTAATATGAAGATCAAGCAAAGGGATTTCGCAGAAGTCGATGTAAGCGCCATCAAAACACAAGGAGAATTTGATGTCAAAAAACAAGTTTATTACGTTTGAGGAAGCTCATGAAAAGAAAGAAAGAAGTAAGAAAATTTTTATTGGGTCTTATATTACTATTATTTTAATTTTGATTTCTTTATTGACTTTTTTTCTTGGAAATACGTAATAGGACTGAGAAATCAGGCCCTTTTTTGTTAAGAAGGTGAATGAGTAAATATACAGTGAGCTCTCCTTTGGCGAAATGGATAGTCTAAGGAGCTAAAAGTCTAAAACTACTATAAAAGAGATGATCTTTTATTTTCAGCAGTTCTTGTTTTGGGACTATTGTGGGGAACGTTTTTAAGTTTTCAATGGTGATTGTTATTTCTCGGTTTGACCAAAAATATTTGAAGTTCACGAAACAGTCAGGTTACAGCCATATTATGGTTTGTAATGCTGGCTTTTTTTCTTAGGGTAAATAAATTAAAATTGAATCACTTAGCACGCTTATTTCGAAAGAATATTTTTGTAAAATAGTAAATTCAGCTTTTTTATGCTATTATAAATCTATTATTAATAAAAGAGTTGTAAAGAAAGCGCATTATACCAGTGTTTTTACATTGTAATGTCACTTTTTGATGAAAGATGTTGAAAAATGACATAAAAATACGAATAGTATTAAGTGCTATTATTACGTTTTTAAGTATAATTAACATTAATATAGTTTTAATTAAGGGGAAATGTTTTAGGGAAAGATGGTTTATTTAGTACCATGGAAATAGGATTCAAGAGATTTATTAATCTTGGTTAATAATAATGTAAAATATTCTTGAGAAAGGCAAACCTATTGAAAAGTAGGGACGCAAAATTACAGGTCTAAGGCTACATGCTAAGACGGCTGTGTTACCACAAGCTGGGTGGGGTTTATCATGGAAGCTAACAATGAACGGGAAGAATGGGTTTATCTAGTTTTAGAGGCTAAAAATCTAGGATTATCTATTGAAGAAGTGCGAGAGTTCATAAAAGGAAAATGAAATGGAAAACGCAAATCAGGGGATAAAAATTATGTTAGGGAAGGCTGTTATACAGTCTTCTTTTTTTGTTTTCATTAACTTAAAAGGTATCCAGAATAAAGAACTTGGCGAAAATAATAAAAATGCAACCTTATTGAGGGGGATTTTTATTATGGATGTACCTATTGCCTTTTTGAAGGGATTAATGTGGGGAACTTTATTCAGTGTACCGTTATGGTTGGCATTTTGCGGTTGGATAAAAATAATCATGAATTTTATAAAGTAAGCGCTTAATAAATTTAAATATTAAAATGATACCTAGGCAGGATTTAACAGGATGATCATAGAACCTAGTTAGTATACATAATGCTTTAGTCGTAACCTGCTATAAAAATAAGAAATATAACCTATAAAAAATAGTTAATAATACCTAAAAGTTTTTGGTTATGTGCCGATACTAAATTATAGAGATCAAGCAAAGGGACTTCGTAAAAGGCGATGTCAGACAAAAAACAAATTCATTACGTTCGAGGAAGTTTATGAAAAGAAACAGAGAAGTAAGAAAATTTTTATTGGCACTTATATTACCATTACATTAGTTTTGATTTCATTAATGACATATTTTATGGGACAATCATAATATGGGTATCGAAAGGACTGAAGAATCGGTCCTTTTTTGTTTTTTATCTCACATATTCACTAGTAGTATTCCTTCCCTTGAATATTAAAGGAATGTTAAACTTTAGTTACTTTTCTGATAATATAGTAGAATCCGCTTGCCAATCCCTACTATATATGTGATTATCAAATAAATGAGCTATATTCCTTATTTTTGAAAAAAGGATTAGGACAACAGTATGAAATGGTGGCTCAATTAAATATTGGAGTGGAAATTTCGAATGGATTTTTTTGATATTTTAAAAGACACTTTTGCCAAGGGTGAGTCTGGACAAGATGTTACTGTAAATGAACTTGTGGAAGAGATTAAGGAGAAATTAAGCGGGATCATTGAACAACCTGATAGTATATGATTCGTAGATACTTCATCCTTATTTTGCTCGTTTCATGGGCAATGGTCATCTTCTTTTTTTCCTCGCAGACATATGAGGAGCAAAGTATTTCCCCTTTTTTAACGCAGTTCAATACGCCATATTGGTATGATAAGCTGAGTGGCATTTCATTCATGTATGGAGGGGTTGAGGTGAGTGCCCAAACAGCTGGAGTAAATGGCTTTTTGGAGTTTTTTCTTCGGAAGGGTGCCCATCTTTTTATCTTTTTTGTGTTTGGATTATTGATGTATCGTGTTTGGGGCCGTTTTGTGAAGAAGCCTGTTCTTTCGTTTTCAGGCGCTCTTTTATGTGTCCTTTTATATGCGAGTGCAGACGAACTGCATCAAAAACTAACCGGTGGCCGAACTCCCTTGTGGCAAGATGTCATATTGGATACGTTTGGCGGTTTGCTGGGAATCTTCTTTTCTCTTTTCTGGTATCGAAGGAGAAGGCGTCAATGAATCTAAGAAATCATTTCCGATATATATACTACTTAAGGAGCATGTTTGTCAACATGCTTCTTTTTTATGGTTTTCCATTATATATATTAATGATACATAACCTGTAAGGGTGGTGAGGAGACAAAATAAGATTCCAATAGGAGTATTGACGGCTATTCTTGTGGTTTTAGCTGCAGGAGCCTGTATCATTTTTCTTTTTCCCAGCGGATCAAAAAGCGTGGTTGAAGAATTATATCAGTATGAAAGTGAAGCGGAGTTCGGGAAGTCCTGGGGAATTGTTAAGTTCTGAAATGAAGCAGCGGTTTCCGAATCGGGCAGATTATGTGCAAAATCGGTCACATGTATTTTTACAGCATATGGATGTAGAAATCTTTCAGTATAATGTCCCAAAGATAGTGAAGAACTGGAGTCTGAATTAGTTTTTGGGAGGCAGCATAAATCGGCCTATGAAATACCAGAGTCACACAGGTCTTCATTTCTCGCTATGGGGTGTTTATTTTGGAATAAAATTGCTATGTCGTAAAGGAAAAAGGCGAATGGTGTTTGTTATGGGATTATCAGTTTGAATAGATTCCTCTCCTTTTTCAGGCTCAAGTTCGTTTTATTGAAAAGGGAGAGGCGATGCTCTCATGTAATGGCGAAAAGATCTACTTCTCATGAAACATATTTCATTTTTGAACGGTCACTGATGGCTTTCAGAATAAACATTTTGTCCTGTTTGCTTAGCATAGCCCAGCTGCCTGCTTTGATTTTCATTTAAATCCACTCCTTTTGTTTAGGACATTTATTATAGTTGATGAATGATGGTTGATGGAATTCCGGGTCCAAAGAATAATAGTGTCAAGTGATGAAAGGGGCAAGGGGAAGATGGAATTGTCAGCTCATATTAGATTATACCGTCTTTTCATGCCTAATAAACAACAAAAATTCCAACAAATCTCTACATTTGGTGTTCGTTTTTTGTCAGAATATTGGACGGGGAAAATGAAAAAGCTGTCAGGATGCGGGTCCGGACAGCTCTTACATTTTTTCTTATTTGATGGATAATTGTTCTTTTAATTCGGATTTAACCTTTTCTTTTTCTTCATCCGACACAATATAGTAGTAGATTCCGTCGATTTTCGTTCCATTGCCATTTATGGACGACTGGGTAATGCTTTTGCTTGCGTCCCTGTAGTTCTTTTGGATGTCCATCATGTCATCAAACGTCAAATTCGTCTGGATATTATTACCGAGTGCATCGAAGACTTCATCGAATTTCGTCAGGGAGGAAAGGCTTGCACCTTCCTTGATGACTGCTTCGATGATGGCACGTTGTCTGGATTGACGGCCGAAATCACCACTCGGATCATCATGTCTCATTCTTGAATATGCAAGGGCTTCTTTCCCGTTAAGGGTATGCGTACCTTTTGCAAAATGAATGCCATCGGATGTGAAGTCCAAATCGTTTTGAACGGTCACGCCGCCGACTGCGTCAACGATATCCTTAAAGCCTTCCATATTGATCTTCATATAATAGTCGATTGGGATATCTAGGAAGTTTTCAACGGTATCCATGGACATTTTCGCGCCTCCGAAGGCAAATGCATGGTTGATTTTATCCTGAGTCCCATGACCGACGATCTCGGTCCTTGTATCACGCGGAATGCTTAGCATTTTGACTGATTTCTTTTGTGGATTGACTGTCAAGACGATCATTGTATCTGAACGGCCTTTGTCGCCATCACGTTCATCGACACCAAGCATGAGCATCGAGAAGGGCTCCTGATCTGATAGTGCAAGGTCTTTCGTTCGTTTATCCGTGGTACGGTCTATTGGTGTATGCATCGTTTCAACGGTTTTTGTCAGTGAATTCCATACGGAGTAGGCAAAGGCTCCCCCGGCTAGTATAAAAAGTAGGACAATTATCCCGACTACCTTCAGCCATGTCCGTTTTTTTTTCTTCTTTTTTTCATGTCTCATAGTTTACTTCCTTCCTCTTTTTGTAACCACTTCATCTATTATATTTAATTTCATAGTAAAAGAATAGTATATTTTGCTATTTTATAATACCTTTGACATGTTTAGTAGCCAATAAAAGGTTTCTGTAGCGACTTGAAAGTTTAATAGTTCTTAATTTTTGTTTAAAGTTTTATGAAATGAATGCTAATCTAGCAGTGTTTTATAAGCAATGGCCTTGAAGAAGCACGCTATATAAAGTCTGGATTTCATCTAGGTAAATTGTCATGGGGTTTTTCAAGGTTTCATGGGAAGGCCGTATTGAAAACGTTGCTTCCAAAGTACCTTTTCATTTCTCGGTGACATAGAAAGGGTAACGAATTTAAAAAAGGACGGTTATAGGGGTATTGAGTATAGAGTGATTAATAATACCGATAGTGGACTGTTAATTGTAGCAAAGGAAGAAGAAGTTAAGAAAGAAGCATATCCACTTCAAATTTTCACCATTCCAGATGAACAGTAATCTCACAGTAGGCGGAAACTGTGAAGAAAGTGAATGGAGCTACGCCAGATGTAAATAGGAACGTCACAATCGAAGTTCCAGAAGTTGATACAAGCACATTGGCAACTAAAACAGAATTGAATGCAGTTGCTAGTGGTTCGCCTAAAGGAGCTTATGCTACATTAGCAGACTTACAATCTGCTTTCCCAACAGGGAATGCAAACATGTATGTGGTATCAGCCGATGGTAAATGGTATACATGGAATGGGTCAGCATGGACAGCCGGTGCGATTTATACGTCAGCTGTTACTAGTCCATCCATTGTAAAAAATAAAACATTTGCAACTGCCGATAATCGTTTTGAAGAAATTGAAAATGATACGTACTTTCTTGCTGGCAATAAAGTTAAAAATGGAGATTTCAGTAACGGTAAAACAGATTGGTACATACCTTATAGTACAAGTACAGTTGCCAATAATGAATTATCTGTTGTCCTTACTTCAAAAAGTGCGGCAGGAAGGATAGAGCAACTTACTTTCCTCCCGATTGCTGGACATAAGTATTATTTAAGAGGGGGACATTAAACCTAAATATGCCAGTATCACATCAATCGGATTTGGTAGTAAAGTTATTGAAAGACCAGTCATAGCCAATCAATGGAATACAGTCTCTTCAATAGTGACAGCTTTAGATTCAACAAATGCGTTTAGATTTGTTCATAATACAGTTTTGAATTATGCAGTAGGCGACACTATTCTATTTAAAAATTTAATCGCTATTAATTTAACAGAAGTGTTTGGGGCAGGACTTGAACCAAGAAAAGATGAAATCGAGACATTTTTGAGCAATTTCCCTAATTCGTGGTTTGACGGGGTTAAACAACTAATCAATCCTAAACAAATGTTTAAACTAGCTGCTAAACCATTCAAGGCGAAGACCTCCGTGCATTTTGGTGATAGTATAACAGCCGACATTTACCCCGAAGGAACGGAATATACGGCTACCATTGCAAAAGAAACAGGTCTTAACACTATAAATGTAGGATTTGGCGGCTGTATGATGTCAAAACACCCTGCGCCAGAGTACGATGCATTTTCTATGTATTAGTTAGCAAACAGTATCGTTTCCAACAACTTCACTTTACAAGAAGGGAAAGTTGGTCAGGTTCCAACGTATTACACGGAAAGAATAAATCGATTAAAAGCGCTTAATTGGAATGATGTGTCTTATGTAACAATCGCATATGGAACAAACGATCACGGAAACCCAGTGCTTAATTCTGCCGATGAATTTGATATCACCACATTTAAGGGAGCATTAAACCATTCTCTAAAAACGCTATTAACAACCTATCCACCCCTGAAAATCATCATGGTTCCGCCAACTTTTAAATTTAGAGTAGGGTATACGGGGACAGATAGTGATAATTGGGAAAAAAGCGGGGTCAAAATAACAGATTACATTACTGCCATTAATGAATTAAAGAACATTTATAAATATCCGGTTGTTGATTCGTATTACGGTTAGGGAATTAATAAATACAATCAATTGTATTATATTCCTAGCGATGACGGTATACATTTGAACGAAATAGGACGGGCGCTGTTAGGTAGAAAGATTGCTGGTGTTATTAAAGGTCAGTAATAGGTAACAAGGCATCCTTTCCGAGGGTGCTTTTGCTAAAGAAAGGATGGTAGTATTTATTAATGCCCAGATTAATCAAATTGCGGTACACGTTGATAATTTCGGTGCTAAAGGTGATGGGAATACGGATGACTCCTTTGCGATACAACAAGCTATTGATTATGCAAATGCTAATAAAATAGGTAACGTGTATTTTTCAAATAAGACCTATATTGTTAGTAAAAAGATAAAATTGAGAAGCAATATTAACCTAGTCGGTGGTAATGGTACTGTTTTAAAAGTATCTGATACATGTACTGGATTCTATGGATTGCTGGCTTTGGAGTACGTTGAAAATGTATCGATTAGAAATTTAATTATTGATGGGAATAGAGAAAGGCCGGCTAAATATAATATAGATTATAAAAATGGCGGTAGACCAGAAATACTAGTGTATTTGGTTAGCGCTAAGAATATTCACATAGAAAACAATACTTTTAATTCGTGCGGAATATGGACTATTTCTTGTGAAACAGGTTTGGAAGATCCATACAATGATTTTGTTTATATTAGAAACAATAAAATCAATTACGACATGGGTAGAAATACAAAAACCCCTAATCCCATAACAGGGGAAACAGTTGATACAACACAAATGTATATCGATGCCAAGAATTATTGGATTGAAAACAATGTAATTAAAACGGCTAATACTATTGCGAGAACAGCAATCGAGACTCATAGAATGGATGGTGTAGCTTCTAACAATATCATTGAGGGCTTTATGAATGGTGTTCTAATTGTACCATCTGTCAATTTGGTGGAGTCTTCAGATGTTTCTAGGATTAGTGTCATGGAAAACAAAATGAGTGATGTGTGTAATGGCATTATTCTGTGGCCAGTACCACAGAGAAGCCTAGAAAACGTATTTATTTCCGATAACAGCATTGAAATTAATCCAGGCAGGTTTTCTGGCGCGTCTTCAAGTAAGGGTATTTCTAATTTAAGCACTCTTCCAGCTCAGAATAATGCGATAATTGATGTCAAAATAACCGAAAATACAATAAAGTTCAAGGAATTTATTACACCTTTTTCTGACCCTGGGAATGTAGTAAACTTTTGCGGAATTTCACTTTATTCGTGGGTATCCCTGGAGAACATTAAAGTGTCAGATAATATGATAATAGACGCACCATGTACCGGAGTGTTAGTTGGTAGTCGCTCAAATTCAGCATATATTAACTACACTAAAAACATCTTAGTGGAGGATAATCTCATTATTAATGCAGGTAAAAATGAAAATATTGCTACTCAAAGTTATAATCCACGGTCTTCCATTAGGGTAAACGGAAGTAATACAGAATATGTAAAAGATACAGTGGTCAGAAATAACACAATAGTGGATAATCATGATTCAATTACCTATTTCACTAAACCGACTTATTTTGTAGCTTATGATCCGTCTAGTTGTGATTTCCATAATAATCGCATTTTAGCAAATGGGTTTACCGTTAAAGATAGAGTGACGAATTTTGACATTAACTTAAATTGGGATAATCAAGTCGGAACACCGGTATTCATAAAAGATGCGAGTTATATTTTGAAAGAAAATTATGTTAAGTTTTTTGGGAGTATTGAGATTAAGGGCATGGGAACATTCACACAAGGATTTGGGAGTAGTATTGTTCTACCGTTCCATTCTAATGAAACGAGAGATGTACCTATTATAGTGACTAATACAATAGGAGATACCGTTAGTCAGTGGTACATTAAATTGACAAAAGGTTCTAAAATCGGGTTAATATCTTGTTTGAAACATAATAACACCGTGTCCACATTGACCTATTCAACAGTTAAAGTGGGTACTAGATTATCTTTTGGATACGATTACCTAGTTCAATAACGATTTCACTTTAGGAACAAACCGTGAAGAAAGTAAATGGTGCTGAAGTAGGAAGCTAGTGCTTTATTTATAAATGAAAAATGCGTCAATTTACTAAAAATTATATGCAAGTATGGTCAACTCTCTTTTTTTTACATTATATTAGTTAAGTAGTATGAAAAAGGAAGAGAGTTGGTTATTATTAATGCAAATGTCCCACTTAAAAATAAGCGATTAAACGAGATAGTCATTTTAAGATCTATCGCTTGTCTAAGTGTAGTATTGCTTCATTCAATCAAATTTTCAGTAGGTTACGACTATAACGGTGATGTAATTAACTTTATATTATTAACTATTGCAGGGATGCTTTCTTTTGGTACACCGACTTTTGTGTTTATTTCTGCATTAATTTTGTCCTATACTTCTCCTAATAGTTTGCCAAAGGGGTTTTATTTAAAAAGAGTAAAGTTTATTCTTCTGCCTTATATTTTTATGGGACTATTTTATTCGGTATTTTTCAACTATAAAAACGTTTCAGAGATACCTCTAAGCTTTGTATTTAATGCTTTAGGAAATTATCATGGCTGGTTTGTGTTGGTGATTTTCCAGTTCTACTTTTTACATCATTTATTTATAAAGCTTGATGACAGAATTTCACCTAAGTTAGTTTTATTTGTGGCTTTCGTTATTAATATAATTTACTTAGGGTATTTCAATTTTTATCAACCACCATTCGATAATGGTACTTTTAATTATATATGGGATAGAGGTTACTGGATGCCGTTTATAGGGTGGTTTTTTTACTTTGCTGTTGCCTACTATTTCGGAAAGAATTACAAAAAGACTATCGGTTATCTTGAAAAGTATAAAGTTTGGGTATTCTCATTTTTACCTTTTACAACCTTATTGGTAATTTATAATAGTTTTAATAGTGATATTGCTTCGGGATCAAAAAGGTTTGACATGGTGTTTTATACCATGAATTTAATCTTTGCTCTACTAGTGGTATTTTATAAGGTTAAAAAAATCCCATCTATAGTTGAATTAATTAGTAAATATTCATATGGAATATATTTAGTCCATTGGTTCTGTTTGACAGCATTAACGAAGGTGATTGAATCTATTGGTTTAGACTTAGGGTATTTCAAAATTGTTTATCTATTTATTGGGGGAATCATTTGTTCCATAATTATGATTTACACTATTAACAAATTGCCTTTTGGTAAATATATAGTTGGTAACATAAAAATTACTCCGCGATTAAAAGAACAAAAAACAAAGATGGCTGTTTAAATAAAAGATCAGATTAGCTATGTGAAATAAAGGATAGTGGAGAAAACTGTGTGGTATTGAAAAAGTAAATAGCATTTAATTAAACTCCTCCAATAGGGCAAGCAAATGATAAAACCGTGACATAGAAATTGAATCTATAATAATATCGGTCAAACATTACAACTTAAGTTGACATATTATGTTTGGATATTTGCTATGAAGTTAATGCATGGATTAAGGTTAATAAGGATATTAAGGAATTATTAAACTAACGGATACAATGATTGAAGTTGAATATATGGATATTGGTTCAGATTAGTGAGGAATAAAACACTAAAATTCAGGCATCGCAAATTGCGGTGCTTATTTTATTGGAGAAAAACACTTTGGTGATCCTACAAGTAAACAACACGAACACCTTTGAATGGCTTCCAATTCAAAGGTGTTATGAAAGTTGTAAACAGCATCATTAAGGGGCATTGTGAAGACGAACTTTGAAAGAACTATTCGGTGTAACTTTTGACAATACAGATATTCGTGATGTGGATCTAGCATAAGTCAATTCAGAATTCATTACTAGCGGAGTGAAGTCTTCCGAAACTTAAATGCCGAAATTACCTAACAGAGCATTCGAATTGCTAGCGGTTTTATGTAATGTTGATCTCAATGTTTCAAAGGTTGTCAAAAATTCGATGACGTACTTAATTTTTAAGATGCGATTCTTGAAGAAAATGAAATCAAGCCATTTACCAACAGTGTAAAAAAGTTTTTCGCTCTAACCCAAGGGCGACACCAACTCGAGAGACGTAAGGTTAATCGAAACCCTGGTGTTCGCTCTTTCTACTATTTGGAGAGATCGTACTAAGTTTTAAAAGCTCCGGTCATAGAAAGCCTTGAGTATCTGTTAATGTTGCGTGTAAGAACGAGGCCAAAGCTCAAATAGAAGATGTAGACAGATACAATTCTCTCTTGTCAGCTGTTTGTGGCCATTACTTTTTATAAGAAAAATTGCTGAAGTATCTCCGGGGAAATTCCGGAGTTTTTTATTAAAAAGTAAGGAACTTTTTTTTAAAAGTGTTTATTCATGAAAATTTTCAAGCGTGAAAATATTACTTCAAAATGGGTGATAAGCAAAGTCCCTCCATGAAAGAAGGCGCATATATATGCAATACGGATATCCTTAAAGAATAAATAAACCTTGGAGGCTAAGCACAAATGGAATATTTAACTGAAAGTTCATCATACGAAGAAAGTAATTCAACGGAAAGTTCATCATACGAAAGTGATTCAGCGGAAAGCTCATCGTACGAGAGCGATTCAACGGAAAGCTCATCGTACGAGGGTGATTCAACGGAAAGCTTATCGGACGAGGGTGATTCAACGGAAAGCTCATCAGACGAGGGTGATTCAACGGAAAGCTCATCGGTCGAGGGTGATTCAACGGAAAGCTTATCAGAAGATGAAAGTAGTTCAACTGAAAGCTAATCAGATTTAACAACTAGTTAAATTAGAATGAAGATTTACTTTAAAATGGGTGATAAGCAAAGTCCCTATTAGAAAGTAGGAACATATATATGCAGTACGGATATCCCTAAAGGATAAATAAATTTTGGAGGTTAAAGAATAAATGGAATATACAACGGAAAGTTCCTCGTACGAAAGCGATTCAACGGAAAGCTCATCGTACGAAAGCGATTCAACGGAAAGTTCATCAGATGAAAGCAGCTCAACGGAGAGTTCATCAGATGAAAGCAGCTCAACGGAAAGTTCATCAGATGAAGGCAATTCAAATGAAATCCTTTCCGAGGCCGCAGAAGAAGAAGAAGAAACTGAAAATTCAGCCGAGGGTGAGGGAAATGGCAGTCCTCGTCGTGTGAATATATTTAAGAAAATGTGGCTGGATAATATGATTAAAGCATCGAAGGGTATCTATAAAGACGAAGATTGACCATACAGGTACAGCAACCAAAGAGTTGTTGTGCCTTCTTTTGTAAAAGGACATGCCGCTAGAATCGTAATTGACGCTAGGATTGTAATCCATTTACTAGATACGGGAAGCCTGTTTTTTCTGCGGGAAAAATTGGCCAAGCAAGGCAATTCAAAAGGAATTTAGCCTAAGCGTTTTCTTAAGAAAGGACCTAGCCGGGGTGTTTGGCTGACAATTGTACATATTGCTTAGAACACAATTGGTTTACTGGTGGTTTTTTACAGAATAATAGTCAATATATTGAACGCATGTTGAAAGTTTTCAAAAAAAAAACTCCGGATTTGAAGGGATCCGGAGTTATTTCTTTTTCTCGATATTTTCATAGACCGAGGCAAGTGCTTGTTCAAATTTCCCGCTCTTTTTTGGTTTGTAATATTTTTTGCTGCGCAGCTTGTCCGGTAAGTATTGCTGTTTCACCCAGCCATTCTCGTAGTCATGCGGATAAAGGTAGTCGATGCCGCGGCCTAGTTCTGTGGCCCCTTTGTAATGGGCATCCTTAAGATGATCTGGTACATCGCCGCTATGGCCGCTGCGAATGTCTGATAGAGCTGCATCGATTGCGACAATGGCCGTGTTCGATTTAGGTGATAGGCATAATTCGATCACTGAGTTGGCCAGTGGAATCCGGGCTTCAGGGAAACCGAGTCGTTCAGCGGCTTCGACTGCAGCGAGGGCCCTGGGGCCAGCCTGGGGATTGGCAAGAGCTATGTCTTCGTAAGCGATGACTACCAAGCGGCGGGCGATGCTTACAAGATCGCCGGCTTCGACTAAACGACCCAAATAATGAAGGGCTGCATTCACATCACTGCCGCGAATTGATTTTTGGAAAGCCGACAGGACATCATAATGGGCATCTCCATCCTTGTCATGCGAGAAGCTTTTTTTCTGCATGCATTCCTCGGCAATTTGCAGATCTATATGAATGGTTCCGGACTCATCGGGTTCTGTGGAGATGACGGCGAGCTCAAGTGCGTTAAGGGCACTGCGGACATCTCCGTTCGAAGCAGTCGCGAAATGGGTAAGGGCATCAAAGCTGACCTCGGTTTTATATGCACCAAGTCCCCGCTCTTCATCATGAAGTGCCCGTTCCAGCGCTTTGGTTATATCATCGGTTACCAATGATTTGAGCTCGAAAATCTGGCACCGGCTTCTGATGGCCGGATTGATGGCATGATAGGGATTGCTGGTCGTTGCACCGATCAGGGTGATCATCCCGTTTTCAAGATAAGGCAATAGGAAATCCTGCTTCGCCTTATCGAGCCGATGAACCTCATCAAGCAGCAGAATCACTTTACCGGACATTTTAGCTTCGGCTGCCACGATTTCCATATCCTTTTTATTATTGGTCACTGCGTTCAGTGTCCGGAACGCAAACTTCGTGCTTCCGGCGATCGCACTTGCGATCGATGTTTTGCCAATTCCCGGGGGACCATACAGGATCATGGAAGAAAGCTGCTTGGCTTTTACCATCCTTGCGATAATTTTTCCTTCACCGACCAGATGCTCCTGCCCGATGATCTCATCAATCGATCGAGGCCGCATCCGGAAAGCAAGCGGTTTAATATTCATTGCGCACCTCTCCTTTTTATATAAGGTATCACAACTGATGGGGGAAATGCGCTATTATGCTATAAAAAGAGGGTGATTTCCCATTATGGCAGTCTCTTTGGGTATTTAATGTGTGCTGTAGGGTATCAATCGATCTAGCCTCACGAGCGAATAACTTGATCATGCCCCTCGATCGGTTTACATTTCATTCTTTATTTTCACTTTTCCTATCTCTCCAATTAGGATAATTTGACAAAGGAAGGGCGGGTGAATGCATTTCCGGCGGGAATATGCTATAATTTCATAAGAATTTAGAAACGGATAAATAATTTGAGGTGTATATGTATGAAGATATCTACTAAAGGCCGTTATGGTTTGACGATCATGATCGAGCTTGCTAAACATTATGGAGAAGGCCCGAAGAGTTTGAAATCGATTGCCCAGACGCATAATTTGTCAGAGCATTATTTGGAGCAGTTGATTGCGCCGCTTCGTAATGCGGGGTTGGTGAAGAGTGTCCGAGGTGCGTATGGCGGGTATATCCTGTCTAAAGATCCTCAGGAGATTACTTCAGGTGATGTCATTCGTGTATTGGAAGGGCCGATTACGCCTGTTGAGGGAATCGAGGATGAAGAGCCGGTGAAGCGTCAGCTTTGGATCAGGATTCGCGATGCCGTGAAGGATGTATTGGATAATACGACGCTTATGGATTTGGCGAGCTACAAGGATACGGGTGAAATCGATTCTTATATGTACTATATTTAATTGATCAGCAATGCGCCTCTTATGTAGGCGCTTGCGTTTTTTAATGGAGGCGACAAAAAAGTGGACAGAATATATTTAGATCATGCTGCGACTTCACCGATGCATCCGAATGTGATCGATACGATGATGAGGGTCATGAGCAATGATTTCGGAAATCCGTCGAGCATTCATGCTTTCGGACGGGAGGCGCGGCATGTTTTGGATGAGGCGCGTTCGAGTATTGCAGCGAGCATCGGTGCTGGGCGGAATGAAATCATTTTCACGAGCGGCGGAACCGAGGCTGATAATACGGCGATCATTGGTGTTGCGAATGCTTATAAAGAACAAGGGAAGCACATCATTACGACGGAGATTGAGCATCATGCGGTCTTGCATACTTGCCAATACCTTGAGAAGTCTGGCTTTGAGGTCACATATTTACCTGTGAATGAGGCGGGGCTTATTTCAATTGCCGATTTAAAGGCGGCATTGAGGGACGACACGATTTTGGTTTCGGTCATGTTCGGCAATAATGAGGTGGGTACGATCCAGCCGATTGCTGAAATAGGGCAGGTGCTCAAGGGTCATCAAGCCATTTTCCATACGGATGCGGTTCAGGCATATGGTTTGATCTCTATCGACGTTCGTGAGTTGGGTGTGGATTTGCTGAGTGTATCCGCGCATAAAATCAACGGTCCCAAGGGAATCGGCTTTCTTTATATTCGTGAAGGATTGAAGCTGAATCCGCATTTATATGGCGGGGAACAAGAACGCAAGCGCCGTGCTGGTACGGAGAGTGTGCCGGCAATTGCCGGTTTTTCAGAAGCTGTTTTAATTGCACAGAGCACGATGGAAAAGAAAAAGGAGCAATACAAGCGATTCAAAGACGTATTGCTTGCCGTCTTTGATGAGGCGGATGTACAATATGAAATTAACGGATCCATGGAACAGTCGCTGCCGCATTTGCTGAATGTCAGTTTTTCGGGTACGAATGTGGAATCGATGCTCGTAAATATGGACTTGGCAGGTGTTGCTGTATCGAGCGGGTCCGCTTGTACTGCCGGGTCAATCGATCCGTCGCATGTGCTTGTGGCGATGTTCGGGAAAGATTCGGAGCGGACGAAGAATTCGATTCGTTTCAGCTTCGGTTTGAACAACACGGAAGAGGAAGTAAGGCAGGCGGCTGAAACCACCGTTAAAATCGTTAATAGATTAGTGAGAAGATAATTCTTACTTTAAATAAATGAGGTGACAGAATGAGAAAAGCACCACAGGACACCCGCGTCGTCGTGGGTATGTCAGGAGGCGTGGATTCTTCTGTGTCAGCCCTGCTATTGAAGAATCAAGGCTATGATGTGGTCGGGATTTTCATGAAGAACTGGGATGATACAGATGAAAACGGAGTCTGTACGGCAACGGAAGATTACAATGATGTAATTGCCGTTTGTAATCAAATCGGCATCCCTTATTATGCAGTCAATTTTGAAAAGCAGTATTGGGATAAAGTTTTCACTTATTTCTTGGATGAGTATAAAGCGGGCCGTACCCCGAATCCGGATGTAATGTGCAATAAGGAAATCAAGTTCAAGGCTTTTCTTGAACATGCGGTAAGCCTTGGTGCCGACTATGTGGCTACAGGTCATTACGCACAGGTTGAATACCGGGATGGCGAATACAAAATGCTGCGCGGTGTCGATAATAATAAAGATCAAACGTACTTCTTGAACCAGCTTACTCAAGAACAATTGGAAAAAGTCATGTTTCCGCTTGGACATATTGATAAGAAGGAAGTCCGTGAAATTGCGAAAGAAGCGGGTCTTGCCACGGCAACGAAAAAAGATTCTACAGGGATCTGCTTTATCGGTGAACGCAATTTCAAAGAGTTTTTAAGCAATTACCTCCCAGCTCAGCCCGGTGATATGGTCACGATGGATGGCAAGGTTATGGGCAAGCATGACGGATTGATGTATTACACGATCGGTCAGCGTCACGGTCTGGGAATTGGCGGCAGCGGCGATCCTTGGTTTGTTGCGGGAAAAGACTTGAAGCGCAATGTACTGTATGTGTGTCAAGGCTTTGATAATGATGTGCTGTATTCCAATTCCCTTCGTGCAGTGAATGTCAGCTGGGTAGCGGAACATGCGCCTGCTGATGAATTTACATGCACGGCAAAATTCAGGTACCGTCAAGACGATAGCGGTGTTAAGGTGAAGGTCTTGGACAATGGTGATGTTGAAGTCATCTTTGACGAGCCAGTCCGCGCAATCACACCTGGACAAGCAGTCGTCTTCTATGATGGTGAAGTGTGCCTTGGCGGCGGTACGATTGATGAAGTATTTAAAAAAGGTGAAAAACTGACTTACGTAGGGTAAAATAAGCATGTCCCCAGCTGTGTTTGCGGTTGGGGACTTCTTTTGGATTGCGGGTGACCGCCTGAATTCGACCACTGGCTTATGCTATACTTTTTAATATAAAAATGGAGTGTGAATGGATATGGATAAGAATCAACAAGGTATTGAATTTATGCAGCAAGGGAAATACGAAGAAGCGGCGAAAGTTTTTAATGAGGCGATCGAGGAAAATCCGAATGAGCCTGTTGCTTACATAAACTTTGGGAATGTATTGACTGCCGTTGGTGAAACGGATAAAGCGGTCAAGTTTTACAAAAAGGCGATCGAGCTGGATGAAAATGCAGCAGCGGCGTACTATTCATTAGGAAACTTATATTATGAATCCGATTCTAAACTGGTCGAAGCGAAGGATATGTTTGAAAAGGCCATCCGTCTGGGACTGGATAACAGCGATGCTTACTTCATGCTTGGATTGACATTGATGGCCTTGGATCAACCGAAATTGGCGATGCCTTATCTGCAGAGAACGGTGGAGCTGAGCCCTGAGGATGTTGATGCGAGATTCCAATATGCGTTATGTCTTGCTAATGCGGAATTGTATGATGAATTGATCAATCAACTGAATAAAGTTGTGGAACAGGATCCGGGCCATGCGGATGCTTATTATAATTTAGGTGTTGCGTTTGCAGGGTATCGTGAGGATGCGAAAGCCGCAATGGATTATTTTGATAAGGCTCTGGAAGCACAGCCTGACCATATGCTTGCTGCGCACGGTAAGAAACTGTTGGAAGAAATGAATGCTGAGTAAATAAAAAGCATATGCATGGAAAGGTGGGGAGAAGAGTTGAGCCAGCAAGATTCGTTGGATTTGTTTTCAGAAGAGAAAATGTTCATGAAAGGCAGTCATTTAGTGACGATCTTTCATAATGAAGAAAATATGTACTCGGTTGTGAGAATTCGTGTGCATGAAACGAATCTGAATTATGAAGAGAAGGAAGCGGTCGTAACAGGTTATTTTCCAAGGATGCATGAAGATGAGATCTATATTTTTTATGGGGCCATGAAGGAACATCCGCGTTTTGGCCTTCAATTTCATGTAGAGCATTTTCGCAAGGATCTGCCTCAATCCAAGGAAGGCATCGTCAGTTATTTATCAGGTGACCTTTTCAAGGGCATTGGGAAAAAAACAGCCGAAAGCATTGTTGAGACACTGGGTGAAAAGGCCATTTCAAAAATTCTGGCTCAGCCTTCGCTGCTTGATGATATCCCGAAGCTATCAGGGGAAAAGGCAAAAGGCCTCTATGATACATTAGTCGAGCATCAAGGTCTGGAGCAGGTGATGATCGCCCTGAATCAATATGGCTTCGGTCCGCAGCTGTCGATGAAAATCTATCAAATGTATAAGCAGGATACGATCACGATGGTTCAGGGAAATCCGTATAAGCTCGTAGAGGATATTGAAGGGATTGGGTTTGGACGGGCGGATGAGCTTGGGCATCAGCTGGGCATTTCCGGCAGCCACCCCGACCGAATCAAGGCTGCGTGCTTGTATACGCTTGAATCCCAATGCCTCCAGGACGGAAATATCTACATAGAAGCCGAGCAGCTTTTGGAAGCGGTCAAACGGCTGCTGGAGGAAAATAAACGTGATCGCATTGAGTTCACCAACATTTCCTCGGAAATAATCGAATTGACGCAAGAGGGGAAAATAGTTGTCGAGGATCAACGAATTTATCCGCCTTCGCTTTTCTATTCGGAAAAGGGAATCGTGATGAACATCAAGCGGCTGCTTGCTCAAACCGAGTATGAGGACCAGTTCCCCGAATCGGAGTTCTTGCTGGCACTTGGGGAGCTGGAAGAGCGGCTAGATGTTTCCTATGCCCCGGCCCAAAAGGAAGCGATCCAGACAGCCCTGCAATCACCGATGTTAATCTTGACGGGGGGACCGGGTACCGGTAAGACGACAGTCATCAAAGGCATCGTTGAGCTATATGCAGAGCTGCATGGTGTATCCATGGACATTAACGATTATAAAAAAGAAGGAAGCGATCCGTTTCCATTCGTACTTGCGGCTCCTACTGGCCGTGCAGCGAAACGCATGGCCGAGTCGACGGGGCTCCCCGCAGTCACGATCCACCGTTTGCTGGGGTGGAACGGGAGTGAAGGCTTTTCCCATGATGAGGATAATCAGCTGGATGGCCGTATCGTGATCATCGATGAGGTTTCGATGGTGGATACGTGGCTGGCCCATCAATTGTTTAAAGCTCTGCCGGAAAATGTCCAAGTGATATTGGTTGGTGATGAAGATCAGCTGCCATCTGTTGGCCCTGGGCAGGTTTTAAAGGATTTACTTGCATCGAATTGTGTCCCGACTG
The DNA here is from genome assembly GCF_056279465.1 of Peribacillus sp. TE19612. NCBI lineage: Bacteria > Bacillati > Bacillota > Bacilli > Caryophanales > Bacillaceae > Peribacillus > Peribacillus sp. TE19612. Next base: position 289,811 of record NZ_JBWCCL010000002.1, read on the forward strand.
TCAGTCTCGAACATATATATCGTCAAGCTGATGGCTCATCGATCATTGAATTGGCCCATGAAATCAAAAAAGGAAGGCTCCCGGATGATGTCACGAAACAGCAAGAAGATCGATCGTTCATTCGCTGCCAAACCAATCAAATCCCCCAAGTAATCGAGAAAGTGGTTGCCAATGCCAAGACGAAAGGTTTCACGGCCAAAGATATACAGGTGCTGGCCCCCATGTATAGAGGGCCTGCCGGAATTGATGCACTGAATAAAATGCTTCAGGAAGTGTTCAATAGCAATGCGAATGAAAAGCGGCGGGAAATAAAATTCGGAGATGTGATATATAGAACCGGGGATAAGGTGCTTCAACTGGTGAATCAGCCAGAGGAGGGTGTCTTTAATGGCGATATGGGGGAAATCGTGTCCATATTGTTCGCTAAAGAAAATACCGATTCTGTCGATAAAGTGATCATATCGTTCGAAGGCATCGAAGTGACTTACACGAAACAGGATTTGAACCAGATCACACATGCCTATTGCTGCTCCATCCATAAGTCGCAGGGAAGCGAATTCCCCATCGTCATTTTACCTGTAGTGAAAAGTTATTACCGGATGCTCCGCCGTAATTTATTGTATACGGCAATTACCCGCAGTAAAAATTTCTTGATCCTATGTGGTGAAGAAGATGCATTCCGTTTAGGGATCGAGCGTAATGATGAGATGCGCCGGAAAACGACTTTGCGTGAAAAGCTGCGAGAGATCTTGAGTGAAGAAGAAATGCCGGTTGAAAAGGGAGAGGTGCATCAAGAAGCAAGTTATCTTGATATTCTTATGCATGCCGACCCGATGATCGGGATGGAGAATGTCACGCCATATGATTTTATGTAGATTCTTTTTGATTAATTTTGTTTAAAATTCATGGTTTTGGTGGAACTAATAAGGATATAACTTATATGTGAGCAGGGGGGGATTTGATGAAAAAAGGTTGGATAATCGGGATAGTCGTTGTCGTTCTACTGGTCATTTATGGCGCATCTTCCTACAACGGACTTGTAAGTGCCAGTGAAGACGTCGATAATAAATGGTCACAGGTGGATAACCAATTAAAACGAAGAGCGGATTTGATTCCGAACCTTGTCGAAACGGTGAAGGGGTATGCCTCGCATGAAACGGAAGCCATTAAAGCGGTGAGTGATGCACGCTCGAAGCTGGCAGGTGCCAATTCGACCGAAGATGCGATTGAAGCCGATCAAGAATTGAGCGGGGCCTTGAGCCGTCTTTTGGTTGTTGTCGAGAACTATCCGGACTTAAAGGCCAATGAGAACTTTAAGGGTCTCATGGATAGTTTGGAAGGAACGGAAAATCGGCTGACGGTAGCACGAAAAGACTATAATGATGAAGTTACCAACTATAATAAGATGATTAAACGCTTTCCGAAGAATATGATGGCAGGAGCGTTCGGGTTCGATGCCAAACCATATTTTGAAGTGACCGATCAAGAAAAAGAAACGCCAAAGGTTGATTTCGGGAGCGATAAATAATGAAAAAACTCGCTGTGTTTGCGCTATTCTTCATTCTTACGTTCAGTTTAGCAAACGTGGCCGCAGCACAACCTAACATTCCTGAACCAGTTGGGGATATATATGTTCAGGACTTCGCCGGAGTCCTGGATGATCAGGAAAAATCCGAACTCATCGAACTTGGGAAACGACTGGATGATGCCACAAAAGCACAAATTTCCGTTTTGACGGTTGATTCGATGGAAGGATCCGAGATCGAGGAGTACTCGGTCGAAGCATTGAGATCATTCAAGCTTGGTGATGCCGAGCTGAACAATGGAGTCCTCATCGTGCTGGCCATGGAAGAACAGAAAATCCGAATTGAAGTGGGCTACGGTTTGGAAGGGGCCATTACCGATATAAAATCTGGACAGATTTTGGATGATGTGGCTATCCCCGCGCTGAAAGATGGTAAATATGATGTTGCCCTGACGGAGACCTATAAGGCTGTATATAACGACGTCACGAAAGAATACAACCTAGGTGACGAGTTTTATCAAGATCTCTCCGTTCAGCCCGAGTCAGAAACCTTTCAGCCATCAGGTTTACAGATTTTCCTCATTATCATCGTCGTCATCATCGTATTCATCCTCGATGCCAAGTTCTTTAAAGGGTTTTTCCTTCAAACGCTAATCAATATCCTTTTGATATTCATAAGTCGCGGAGGCGGCGGCCGTGGTGGCGGGAGCGGCGGTCCACGGGGCGGCGGCGGAGGAAGTTCCGGTGGCGGAGGTGCCAGCAGGGGCTGGTGAAAACAGGTGGATCTGACCGGGAAACCGGTCTTTTTTTTATGTATGGCCCATGTGTTGAACCAACAATGGAAAACCTTTCAGCACATCTATTTTCAGTAGTAAAGAGATAATAAAAATGTTCGGAAAGGCGGGATGACCTTGCGGACGTTTTCTTTATTGAAAGGAATGCCGGTTTTTACAATCAAAGGAGATAGAATCGGCACGGTCCACGATTTATCAATTTCTGAAATGGGACAGGTAACGGGGTTGGTCGTTCATCAGCAAGCATTGTTCAAAAGAGCTTTTCATTTAAAACTTGACGATATTTCTTCATTCGGTCCAGATGGGATCGTCATCAGCCAGCAAGATTCAACCTTAAGGAAAGTGCCTGCGGATTCCATTTGCCTATCGAAGGACGAATTATTGGGACGCATGCTGTTTTCTGAAATGGGCGAAGAACTTGGTTTACTGCAGGATGTATATTTCAAGGAAAAAATGGGCACGATTATAGCGTATGAAACAACGGATGGGTTTTTCTCGGAGTCGACAGTGATAGAATCAAAACAGCCGCCTGCATTAGGGAAGGACACCATCATAGTTTCAGTTTATGAACAGTGAGGTGTCCATTTTGGAAATTAAATGTCCGAATTGCCGCAGTAAAGATGTTGGGAAGATTGGCGTAAATCAATATTATTGTTGGAATTGCTTTATTGAAATGACTCTGTCCGAAGGGCTCATCAATACGCACCAAGTCGAGGAAGATGGAAGTTTAAGCTCATTGGACGATTTGTTTGAGGAAAATGACCGCCGCTTCGGTATGTAAATAACGGAAGAGGTGTTTTCAATGGCTAGACGTTCACGCAATACTCTAATGAATATGGGTTCGGACTTGATGAACTCGAAGATGATTAAACGGAACATGAAGAAAATACGCAAAAGATTAAAGTCATTATTATAGCAGGAATGGGTGTCCTGATAATGAGGGCACTCTTTTTTATGTATGAAAACCTTCCGCCTTTCGAAGAATAAATGAGCGGGGGGTGTTTATTGTGAGTATTCGGCTAAAGTGGTTTTATCGCCTGGGTTTTTTATTGCTCTTATTTTTCGTCATCTATATTTTTATGAAACTTAAGCCCATGTGGGGACCTGCCGTTTCTGTATGTGTGACGGTGCTGCTGCCCTTTTTGATCGGTGCGTTCATCAGTTACTTGCTGCACCCTGTTGTGGAATATTTAAATGAGAAAGGGATGCGTCGCTGGCTTTCGATCACGATCATCTATTTGTTGTTTTTCGGGGGGATCGGTTTTGCCGTTTATAAAGGGATTCCAGTGATGGTCAGTCAGGTTCGCGAGCTGTCGGAAAGCGTGCCGGAACTGGTTGAACAGTACCGGGGCAGGATTGATAAGCTCAATCATCAAACGGCGGCCTGGCCGTTCGGAATTCATGAAAGATTCGAAGAGGGTATCACCCTTTTCGAAGGGTGGCTGAAGCGTATACCTGAAAAGGCGATGGAGTATGCAATGAAGATGATTGATTTCATCGTCCTGATTGCGTTGATTCCATTCATTGCTTTTTATATCCTCAAAGATTTCACCGTTTTAAAAAAAATGGCATGGTATATGACCCCGAAAAAATGGCGCAATCAGGGACGGGCATTCGTTCGTGACGTCGATGCATCGCTTGGCGGCTATATCCGCGGACAAATCATCGTCTGTGTCGTGATCGGTTTGATTTCCTCGCTGCTCTTCTGGATAGCCGGAATGAAATATCCGCTTCTTTTGGGGGCGATAATCGGGATAACGAATGTCATTCCGTATTTCGGACCGATTATTGGGGCCATTCCTGCGGTGGTCATCGCCGCGACAATGTCAGTTAAAATGGTGTTGATCATCGCGGTCATCGTGCTTGTCCTTCAATTTCTTGAGGGAAATATCCTGTCGCCGCTAATAGTCGGTAAAAGCCTTCATATGCATCCGCTGTTCATCATGCTTGCATTATTGGCCGGAGGCGAAATAGGCGGTATCGTCGGCATGGTCCTTTCGATTCCCATCTTGGCTGTGTTGAAAGTTTTTGTACTTCATGCCCGCGTTCACTTTAGAAAGAAGCCGCCCCTTATTGACAAATAAAAGTCTTGTGAATATAATCCATAACATAAGATAATTCGTTGAAGGATGAAGTATGCTGAAGTCCATCTAAAGAGAGGGGTCCCCCAGGCTGAAAGGGACTGCCAGGTGAAGAGCAGCAGAAAGCTAGTCCTGAGAGCAGCTAATACCTGCCGTCACGCCGCGTTAAGGCTTTTATGAAGGTGATGGGCCTGGGATGAATTCCTGCGTCCATAATCAGGGTGGTACCGCGAGTCAACTCTCGTCCCTGTTTTTGGGATGGGGGTTTTTTGTGTGCTCAAAATTACATAATTTTTAAAAGGAGGATATATATATGAAGTATTTAACTGGTGCTCAAATCCGCCAAATGTATTTAGACTTTTTTAGTGAAAAAGGACATAACATCGAACCAAGTGCGTCATTGGTTCCTCATGAAGATCCATCATTGCTTTGGATCAATTCCGGGGTGGCGACGTTAAAGAAATATTTTGATGGACGGGTGATTCCTGAAAATCCAAGGATTACGAATGCTCAAAAGGCGATCCGTACAAACGATATTGAAAACGTGGGGAAAACGGCACGTCATCATACGTTTTTCGAAATGCTCGGAAACTTCTCCATTGGTGAATATTTCAAAGAAGAAGCCATCACATGGGCATGGGAATTTTTGACCGATGAAAAATGGATTGGGTTCGACAAAGATAAATTGGCTGTGACGATCCATCCTGAAGATGATGAAGCATTCGAACTTTGGAATAAGAAAATCGGTGTTCCTGCTGAAAGGATCATTCGCCTGGAAGAAAACTTCTGGGATATCGGGGAAGGTCCAAGCGGTCCGAATACGGAGATTTTCTATGATCGCGGACCAGCATATGGCGATGATCCGAATGATCCGGAACTATATCCAGGCGGGGAAAATGAACGTCATCTGGAAGTATGGAATCTTGTATTTTCTCAATTCAACCATAATCCGGACGGTTCTTATACACCGCTTCCAAAGAAAAATATCGATACAGGGATGGGCCTTGAACGTATGGCTTCCGTCGTTCAAGATGTGGCGACGAACTATGATACAGATTTATTCATGCCAATCATCCGCGCAGTCGAAGAGATATCCGATGTGAAATATGGTGTTGATACAGAAAAGGATGTGGCATTCAAAGTCATTGCCGACCACATTCGTACGGTAGCCTTTGCAGTAGGTGACGGGGCTCTTCCATCTAACGAAGGCCGCGGTTATGTATTGCGCCGTTTACTTCGCAGAGCGGTTCGATATGCTAAGCAAATCAACATCAACCGACCATTCATGTTCGAGCTAGTGACGGTCGTCGGTGAAATCATGAAAGACTTCTACCCTGAAGTCCTCAAGAATAAAGAATTCATTGCAAAAGTAATCAAAAATGAAGAGGAACGCTTCCATGAAACCCTGAATGATGGACTGTCCATCCTTTCTGAGGTCATTAAAAAGGAAAAGGAAAAAGGCAATACGACCATTCCAGGCAGCGATGCATTCCGTTTATATGACACATATGGTTTCCCGATTGAGTTAACGGAAGAATATGCAGAAGAAGAAGGCATGACGGTCGATCAAGCTGGATTTGAAAAAGAGATGGATGCTCAGCGTGAACGTGCCCGTTCAGCGCGTCAAGATGTTGATTCCATGCAAATTCAAGGCGGGGTATTGGGCGATATTAAAGTTGAAAGTGAATTTGTCGGATATGATCAAGTTGCTGTTGAAGCCAAAGTTGCTGCCATCATACAAAATGGCGAGCTTGTAACGGAGGCACAAGAAGGAGAAGAAGTTCAAGTGATATTGGACAAGACTCCTTTCTACGCGGAAAGCGGCGGACAAATAGCCGATATAGGAACGATGGCCAGTGAATCCGTTAAGGTTGATGTCCTTGATGTCCAAAAAGCTCCTAATGGCCAAAATCTGCACCGTGTAACAGTTACTGCCGGCACATTAACAGCAGATTCCAATATCGTTGCTGCGGTAAATCAAGAAAATCGCATCCATATCACGAAAAACCATACAGCGACGCACCTTCTGCATCAGGCGTTGAAAGATGTGCTTGGTACACATGTCAACCAAGCGGGTTCACTCGTACAGGCTGAGCGCCTTCGCTTCGATTTCTCTCATTTTGGCCAGATAACGGCGGAAGAGATTGAACAAATCGAAACGATTGTAAATGAAAAGATTTGGCAAAGCTTACAAGTGAATACGGACTATAAAAACATCGAAGAAGCCAAGGCTATGGGCGCAATGGCCTTGTTCGGCGAAAAATACGGCAAGATTGTACGTGTCGTTCAAATAGGCGATTACAGCTTGGAACTTTGCGGCGGTGTCCACGTTCCGAATACAGCGGTGATCGGCTTATTCAAAATCGTTTCCGAAAGCGGCATCGGTGCAGGGACTCGCCGTATAGAAGCGGTAACGGGTGCCGGGGCGTACAAATTGATGACCGATCAAATCGGTGTCCTGAAAGATGCGGCTGCTAAATTGAAAACGAACTTGAAAGACGTACCTTCAAGAATTGAAACGGTACTGGCTGAAGTGAAGGATCTTCATCGTGAAAATGAAAGCCTTACTGCAAAATTAAGTAATATTGAAGCAAGCAGCCTTGTTTCTAACGTAAAAGACGTAAATGGTGTTCAAGTATTGGTGGCGAAGGTTCAAGCTACCGACATGAATAATCTGCGTGCCATGGCGGATGATTTGAAACAAAAGCTCGATTCTGTCATTATCGTATTAGGTTCTGCCCAAGGCGATAAAGTCAATTTGATTGCCGGGGTGACCAAGGATTACATCGACCGCGGTTTCCATGCTGGTAAATTGGTCAAAGAAGTTGCTTCCCGTTGCGGCGGTGGCGGTGGCGGACGTCCAGATATGGCCCAAGCCGGCGGAAAAGACCCTGAAAAATTGGATGCAGCACTTAATTTTGTTGAAGAATGGGTCTTATCGATTTCATAATCAATGGAAAGTGTTGTACAATGTAGGTAATAGTGGATTTGGACGCTGAGGAGAGGTGCATGTTAATGAGTTCCTTTGATAAAACGATGAAATTTAATTTTCCCGAAGAACCATTCGAAAGAGATGTACAAGAAGTATTGTCTCAAGTGTATGTTGCACTTCAGGAAAAAGGTTATAACCCGATAAACCAGATTGTCGGTTATCTATTATCTGGTGACCCGGCCTACATCCCGCGCCATATGGATGCTCGAAACATTATTCGTAAGCTTGAACGCGATGAAATCATCGAAGAATTGGTTAAATCGTATCTTAAGAACCATCGAGAGGAATACTAATGCGCACAATGGGACTTGATTTAGGTTCAAAAACCATCGGCGTCGCCCTGAGTGACGCGATGGGCTGGACTGCACAAGGATTGGAAACGATCAAAATTAACGAAGCTGGAAATGACTTCGGCTTTAAACGCCTCAATGAAATTATAAAAGAGCATGATGTTTCTAAAATTGTCCTCGGTTTACCTAAAAACATGAATGGGACTGTTGGACCGCGAGGCGAGATCAGCCAAGATTTCGCTAAACGATTAGAAAACAAATTCAAGCTGCCGGTGTTTCTCTGGGATGAACGGTTGACAACTATGGCGGCTGAACGTGTCCTTCTTGAGGCGGACGTGAGCCGAAGCAAACGCAAGAAAGTCATTGATAAAATGGCAGCTGTCATGATTCTGCAAGGATTCTTGGACAGACAAACAAATTCAATATGAGGTGAATACAAATGGAACACGGCGAAAACAACATTACAGTAGTAGATGAAAACGGAAACGAGCAGCTTTGCGAAATCCTTTTCACATTCGACTCAGATAAATTCAACAAATCTTATGTACTTTACTATCCGATGTCTGCAGAAGATGAAGAGGAAGAAATTGAAATCCACGCTTCATCATTCGTACCGAGCGAAGATAATAAAGATGGTGAACTTACACCGATCGAAACAGAAGAAGAGTGGGATCTTGTCGAAGAAATGTTAAATACATTCCTTGACCAAGAAGAAGCTGAAGAAGAATAAAAGAAAAAAACCGGCCCCTAGAGGTCGGTTTTTTTTTTGAAAAGAGACTCAATCTAAAATTTAATAACAAAATTGATTGGAGCGGGTGTGCGAGACTCCTGCAGGTAAAGCGTGTCTAAGGAGATCCCGCAGGCGGAAGTCGAGGAGGCTCCCGAGACCGCCCGCGGAAAGCGAGTATCTGGAGTGGAAATCAACGTTCGAATTGTAAAAACCCGTAAAAAACTGTAGACATGAAGGTGGGTTTTTTCATTTATGTACCAGTAACCCCTTATCTTTTCTTTGCTAATAAAAGCATAAAAGTAGCGAACGGGCCCAAAAATAATGATAGCAAGAACCAGTTCAGCGCCGTTCTATTTTTTCCTTGAGCAAGTCCGGCGTTTATGAGTGCCAATGTCCCCCAACCTACAAAATAAGACTGATCCAACTCCTTCACACCTTTCCTTTTCCTCAAATTATTATGGCATTCCTATATGAATATTTCTGTAATTCCCTAAAATGCCAACATATGCAGGAAACATTTTAAGCTGAGTATAATTAAAACAAAGTTGATTGGAGCGGGTGTGCGAGACACCTGCGGGAAAAGCGTGTCTAAGGAGACCCCGCAGGCGGAAGCCGAGGAGGCTCCCGAGACCGCCCGCGGAAAGTGAGTACCTGGAGTGGAATGTAAGTCCACCACCAAATAATATTTCATGGTTCAGGGTTTGAACATGCCGAGCCACTTTTTTAGACAAGAGGGTTACAATCTGAATTTTTTATAAAAATTTTATTGGAACGGAAGGTCGAGACTCCTGCGGGAAAAGCGTGTCTAAGGAGACCCCGCAGGCGGAAGCCGAGGGCGGACCGCCCGCGGAAAGTGAGTACCTGGAGTGGAAATCAAATCCACAACCAAATAACATTTCATGGTTCGGTTGTGAGCATTCCGAACGACTTTATTAGACAAAAGGGTTACAATCTGAATTTTTTTATACAAAGTTGATTGGAGAGTAATGTGAGAGACTCCTGCGGGAAAAACGCATCAAAGGGAGTGCCTGAAGCGGAAATCAATATACCCTCAAGAAAACTTTAGACAAAGATATCACTATTTTCCTATTAAATAATACCTGTATATTGACAAAACTAGTGCGTTTTTGCCATAAATAGAGTATTGATGAATGTAGTTTTACAAAAAACATGTAATTATTTGTTGATTTTAGTATAATGTTCGAAGCAAAGATTAATTAGAGAAAAAGCATCATCTAGAAACCATTCTGTAGTTGGTGTGAGTTTGCAGGGGGAATGAACATGGATGAAAAAGATAAAAATCTATCTAAAAAGGAACATATCCGAATGAAATTGTTAGAACAGCAAGGAGAAGCCAAGCTGGTTCGTAAAATCATCATGATTACGATCGCTTCGCTTATTTTACTAATTGGGATAGTTGGTCTTGTGGGCTTTTTATATATCAACTCAGCCATGAAACCAGTCGATCCGGATGATGACACCATCAAGAAAGTGAAAATCCCGATCGGTTCATCCGTTAACGGAATTTCAACTCTGCTTGAAGAGCAGGGAATAATCAAGGACGCACGCGTATTCAAATATTATATTAAATTCCGCAATGAATCCGGTTTTCAGGCAGGGGAGTATAAATTATCACCTTCGATGCCGATTGAGGATATTGTCACAAGCATCAAAACCGGAAAACTCATGAAGGAAGCGGCAATGAAGATAACGATTCCTGAAGGGAAGCAGCTAATCCAAATTGCCGATATCATCGCGGGGAAGACGGGTGAAGATCCGAAAAAGGTCTTCAAGAAATTGAATGATAAGAAGTTCGTTAATTCCATGCAAGAGCAATTTCCGCAGCTATTGACCTCGGAAATTGAAAATGAAAAGGTTTTATATCCGCTTGAAGGGTACCTTTTCCCAGCTACTTATGATTTTTATGAGGAAAAGCCGACCCTGGAATCAATCGTCATCGAGATGCTGAAGAAAACCGAAGAGACATTGCAGGCTTACGAGGGCCAAATGGACAAGAACGATTATTCCGTACACGAGATGCTGACCTTCGCTTCGCTTGTCGAAGAAGAGGCGACGGCACAAGTCGATCGCGGAAAGATAGCTTCCGTCTTTTACAATCGTATTGAGGAAGATATGCCGCTTCAAACGGATCCGACCGTTTTGTATGCGAAGGGTTCACATAAGAGCAGGGTGTATTATAAGGACCTTGAGGTGAAATCCCCTTATAATACGTATAAGAACAAGGGGCTGCCGCCAGGGCCGATTGCAAATGCTGGAACGACATCGATCGATGCGGTATTGAAACCTGAGAAAACGGATTACCTGTACTTTTTGGCAACACCTGAAGGCGAAGTCCTTTACTCCAAGACCTTGGATGACCACAATAACAAAAAGGCAGAGCATATTTCCAATAAATAAATAAAAAAATGCAAGGACACTGAGGGGGGAGAGATATTACTTTCCCCTTGTTTTTATGATAGAATAGTACAAGTGAATTTTTGATCCGATTCTAATCGGTGACGTAACTCGGCGAATGCCGGGTTTTATTTTGAAAGATAAGGAAATGTAGATCGTCAAGCATACTTGTTTCAGCTCCTTGTGAAGAAATTGTTCAATCAATTTTTTTCATGTTACTGACCAAGCGCTTTTGTTTTCCTTATAAATGGAGGAAACGTTTTGAACGGAAAAATAGAACAATATCTTCATTCCTTAATTCCGGAGCGTACGGGTTTGCTTAAGGAGTTGGAAGATTTTGCGATGGAAAATAATGTGCCGATCATGGAGCCCGAAGGAATTGAAGTGCTGCTTCAGATTTTAAGGCTTCATCAGCCAAAGGCGATATTGGAAGTAGGTTCGGCAATTGGTTATTCGGCCATAAGGATGGCTGAGACCCTTCCGGAAGCTGAAATCGTCACACTTGAACGGAATGAAGCCCGAATTGAGCAGGCAAGGGCTAACTTCAAGAAGGCGGGACTGTCGGAAAGGATCACCCTCATTGAAGGGGATGCCCTTGAAGCGGGAACGAAAGTGATGGAGCATGGCCCGTTCGATATCATCTTCGTTGATGCAGCTAAAGGGCAGTACAAGCGATTCTTTGAACTGTTTGAACCATACCTTGCTGATGCTGGCATTATCATTACTGACAATGTTTTATTCAAAGGCTTGGTTGCCGAAAACATTGAAGAAATGGAAATGACGAGAAGAAAGCGAGCTCTTATCAAAAAAATCAGAGACTTTAACATCTGGTTACATGATCATCCCCATTTCGATACTGTAATTTTGCCGATTGGTGATGGTGTGGCCATTAGTAAACATAGAGGTGACAAAAATGAAAAAGCCTGAATTACTCGTGACTCCGACAAGTGTCGATCATATAACAGAACTCATCGATGCTGGTGCTGACGCCTTCGTCATTGGCGAACAACGTTATGCGTTAAGGCTGGCAGGGGAGTTCAATCGTGAAGATGTAGGGAAGGCGATTGAGCTTGCACATGCTGCGGGCAAGAAAGTGTACGTATCCATGAACGCCATTTTTCATAATGAAAAAGTGGACGAGCTTGAAGGGTATGTTACATTCCTTAAAGAGGCTGGTGCCGACCGGATCATTTTCGGTGATCCCGCAGTCTTGATGGCTGTCCGTGCCGTGGCACCTGATATGCCCCTGCACTGGAATACAGAGATGACGGTAACGAACTGGTACACATGTAATTACTGGGGAAAACGCGGTGCTGTCCGTGCCGTTGCTGCTCGTGAGATAAGTCTGGACGAGATCGTGGAAATGAAGGAAAATGCCGAAGTGGAGATTGAAGTGCAAGTGCATGGCATGACATGCATGTTCCAATCGAAGCGTACGCTCCTAGGTAATTACTTTGAATACCAAGGCAAGGCATTGGAAGTGGAAAATCGGAAGGAACAAAGAAATATGTTCTTGCATGATAAGGAACGCGAAAATAAATACCCGATTTATGAAGATGAAAATGGTACACATATCATGAGTCCGAATGATATGTGCATGATTGATGAACTTCAGGAATTGATTGAAGCGGAAATTGATTCACTGAAAATCGAAGGGTTACTGCAAACACCGGAATATGTCATTGAAATGACAAAGTTATATCGGGAAGCGATTGACGTATGTGCTGAAGACCCTGACCGCTATGATGATATCAAATCGGAACTTTTTGAAAAAGTCAAAGCGGTTCAGCCGGATAACCGTGAGCTGGATACCGGGTTCTTCTTTAAAGAATCAGTTTATTAAAGAAAAGGGTAAGAGAAAGAGGAGGAATAGCCTTGAATGCTATTGCTGATAAAATTTCCAAGATCGTTGATGGAAAGAGAGTCATTGTAAAAAAACCGGAATTGCTGGCTCCGGCCGGCAACCTGGAAAAATTAAAAATTGCCGTCCATTACGGCGCGGATGCCGTGTTCATTGGCGGTCAGGAATATGGTCTTCGTTCCAATGCCGGTAACTTCACGTTTGAGGAAATGAAGGAAGGCGTCGAATTCGCTAATAAGTATGGTGCCAAAGTATATGTAACTACAAATATCTTCGCACATAATGAAAATATCGATGGTCTGGATGAATACCTGGAAGGCCTTCAGGAAGCAGGGGTTCATGGTATCATCGTCGCCGATCCATTAATCATCGAAACCTGTAAAAGGGTCGCTCAGAAGGTCGAGATCCATTTAAGCACACAGCAATCGCTATCGAACTGGAAGGCTGTTCAGTATTGGAAAGAGGAAGGCTTGGAGCGTGTTGTTTTGGCTCGTGAGACGAGTGCTGATGAAATCCGTGAAATGAAGGAGAAGGTCGATATCGAAATCGAGGCTTTCGTTCATGGGGCCATGTGCATTGCCTATTCCGGACGCTGCACCCTTTCGAACCATATGACGGCTCGTGATTCGAACCGGGGCGGCTGCTGTCAGTCTTGCCGTTGGGATTATGATTTATATGAGTTGGATCAAGATGGGGAAAAGGCTTTATTCGATAAAGAAGATGCTCCATTCGCAATGAGTCCAAAAGACTTGAAACTGATTGAATCACTGCCTGGCATGATTGAAATTGGCATAGACAGCTTAAAAGTCGAAGGAAGAATGAAATCGATTCATTATATTGCAACGGTTGTCAGCGTGTATCGTAAAGTGATTGATGCGTATTGTGCTGATCCTGACAATTTCAAAATTAAACAAGAATGGCTGGAAGAGCTTGATAAGTGTGCGAACCGTGAGACGGCATCATCGTTCATGGAAGGGGAAATTCCTGGGTATAAACAGCAAATGTTCGGGAATCATACCGTAAAGACTCGCTTCGACTTCGCAGGATTGGTGCTTGATTACAACGAGGAAACTAAAATCGTCACCATGCAGCAACGTAATTTCTTCAAGCCTGGGGATGAAGTAGAGTTTTTTGGACCGGAAATCGAAAACTTCACTCAAAAAATCGGTACGATCTGGGATGAGTCAGGTAAGGAGCTGGAGGCAGCCCGCCATCCGCTTCAAATTGTCCGCATTCAAGTAGATAATAGAGTTTATGTGAACAATATGATGCGGAAGGAGAATTGATATGACAAGAAAGAAACCAGTGGTCATCGGAGTTACCGGAGGGTCGGGTTCAGGTAAAACAAGTGTTACCCGTTCCATTTTTGAATTCTTCCAAGGACATTCCATCTTGATGATCGAACAAGATTATTACTATAAAGATCAAAGTCATCTGCCTTTTGAAGAGCGCCTGAAAACGAACTATGATCATCCGCTTGCATTTGATAATGATTTGCTAATCGATCACATTAACGCTTTGCTGCGCTATGAAACGATAGAAAAACCCGTTTATGATTATGCGATCCATACGCGTTCGGAAGAAGTCATCACAGTTGAGCCCCAGGATGTCATCATCCTTGAAGGGATTCTTGTACTGGAGGATGAGCGCCTCCGAGACCTGATGGATATGAAGCTATATGTCGATACGGACGCAGACTTGCGGATCCTTCGCCGGATGGCCCGTGATATTAAAGAACGCGGCCGTTCCATAGATTCCGTCATCGAACAATACATCAGTGTAGTCCGTCCGATGCATAATCAGTTCATAGAACCGACGAAGCGTTATGCCGACATCATCATACCAGAAGGCGGTCAGAACCATGTGGCGATTGACCTTATGGTGACAAAAATTCAAACAATCCTTGAACAAAAGTCTTTTTTGTAATAACATAGCATAAATAATGATAGGTGCCATTTTCCTCCGTTTATTTAAAAATCCCATTTATTTAATGGGAAAGACTGGACAAATGTTGGAAAACGCAATACTCTATTCTTGATACAGAACGAACCGGCTGCTCACCGCAGTCGGTTTATATACTAAGGAACGGATTGTTTCTTAGTATCGAAGCGCGACTTTTTAAGTCGCGCAATTATATATTTTGACTCGATTTAGGGTTAAGCACGATATAGTACATAAACTTGTCACAGCGAATGCTTGCTGTAAAGAATTTGAAGGAGTGAAGGGTTTTGGCAATCGAAAAAGAATATCCAATGACTAAAGAAGGTAAGTTAAAGCTTGAACAGGAACTGGAACAGTTAAAAACGGTTAAACGTAAAGAAGTGGTGGAAAGAATCAAAATCGCCCGCAGTTTTGGGGACCTTTCCGAGAACTCAGAATACGATTCCGCAAAAGAAGAGCAGGCTTTCGTTGAAGGACGTATTACAACAATCGAAAACATGATCCGCAATGCAAAAATCATTGAAGGCAATGATTCGAATACAGATACAGTTTCACTTGGAAAATCGGTAACATTCGTGGAACTTCCAAATGGTGATGAAGAAACATATTCCATCGTAGGAAGCGTTGAAGCAGACCCATTCGAAGGAAAAATCTCCAATGATTCCCCGATTGCGAAAAGCCTGATAGGGAAAAGGGTCGGCGACAAGGTATCGATCATGACACCTGGCGGCGAAATGAGCGTCAAGATTGTATCCATCGACTAAATAAAATGCAAAAGGGGATGTCCATCGGGGCATCCTCTTTTTTATGGAAAAGTGCCGCGTTAAATTTGTTCATAATTGTTTAAAAATTCGCACCTCGTCAACAATGGTTACCGAGGTGTATTTTATGAAAAAGAAACGAATGAGGTTGCTGGCTCTTTTTTTGACCACTTTCATGCTGATGCTCATAGGCAGGCTTGCCTACATCCAACTTGTATCGACAGAATCTTTTTCAAAGCATGATGTGAACCTGTTGGAAGCAAGCGTGAATCAACGTTCACAGATATTAAAGATTGATGATGGACGCGGAAAGTTCTATGACAGAAATGGAGAACCGCTAGCACATGAAGAAATCCCGACACTCGTCCTTTTTCCATTTTTGAAAAAAATGACATGGCCCATAGATGAAGTGGCTTCGATAATAGGAAAATCGGAAGCGGAGTTAAAACGGGCGATAGAAGAAGCGGATGAACCATTCGTATTTGGCGGGGATGAACCGATAGAGTTGACGTCCAGCCAATCGAAGGCAATCAATGAATTGAAGATTCCCGGGGTCTTTGCCGTGAATGAGAAATTATATCATGATCAAACGCCTGCAGCACAATTGATCGGAACGACGAACATATCTGATGCGGAAAAGAAAAAACGTTATCCGGACATGAATTTATCTCCTGAAACGAAAATAGGCAATACGGGACTGCAAAGGACCTTCGATGAGTTCTTGCTTTCCGCTGGGGAATCGAAGCTCGTTTTTCACGTGGACGCCAGCGGAGGACCAATGTTCGGTGTCGATGTTAAATATGTGGAACCTGCAAATCCGCTTTACCCGGTGAAGGTCATGACGACGATCGATAAAGAAATTCAGGAGAAAGCGGAGAAGCTAGTCGATGAACGCGGGATAAAAAAAGGCGGTCTCGTACTGATCGATATCGAAAAAAGTGAAATCGTCGCCATGGTATCACGTCCGGCGCTTAATATAAAAGATCCGAATGGCGAAGGGGCCGTCAATATGATGCTGACTCAAAAAACGCCGGGTTCCGTCTTTAAAACGGTCACGGCAGCAGCGGCCATCGATTATGAAGCGGCCAGTCCCACCCGGACATTTAATTGTAATTTGACGATAGACGGCAAAACGGATAAACAGAGGGAACTGGGCGTACTTAATTTTGAAAATAGCTTTGCCCAAAGCTGTAATAGGACGTTTGCCGAATTGTCACAGGAAATAGCCGAGAAGGATCCGGACTTTTTGGACAAATATGCAAAAATGTTAGGGCTGGTTGGTGAAACAGGCTGGCAAGGGGACGTATATCACACGGAAGTCACTCAGCTGCATCATGAGCAAACAGGAAAGGTCTGGCATGATGACGATTTAAAAAAAGATCCTAAAATGGTTGCCAAAACGGCAATTGGCCAGCAGGATGTCCAAACGACGCCGCTTGCGATCGCGAATATGATGGCCACGATTGCCCGCGGCGGCAAGAAGGAACAGGTCAAAGCCGTTTCTAAGGTCGAATTTAACAATAGTACGACCGTAGTCGATTTTCCCAATCAAAGTATTGGCGGCGAGACACTGTCTCCATATACAACGATGAAGATGCAGCATCTTCTTAGGAAGGTCGTGACGGAAGAGAAAGGGACGGGCGCTTCCTTGAGTGATTTGCCTGTGGAAGTCGCCGGCAAGTCCGGGACAGCTCAGACCAATATCGAAAAAGGGGAGCTCAATAAATGGTTTGCAGGCTACTTTCCATATAAAGATCCCAAATATGCTCTTGTTACCGTAAGTTTTGAAACGAAGGAAAACAGTTCCAGCATGACGCCTCTTTTTTCAGATATTGTAAAAGTCCTGTACTCGAAGGACCAGGACAATAGCGAGAATTGACGAAAAGTGTAGGAAACCCTTCCCTTCTATCTCTGGCTAAATCATGTTAAAATGAGGCAGTAAGAAATGGTAAGGGGAGGAATGGACCTTGGGCTCACGTTTCAATCAGAGAGATCAAAAAAGAAAAGTAAATAAAATATATAATATTGCAATCACCATCGTTTCCATTTTAATCGTCATTGTCGCAGTCTCGATTTTCTTAAGTGATGATGGCACCGATTCAAAAAAAGCCACGACTGAACCAAAGCAAGTCGCCGAGACAGAAAAAGGGAAAGTAGTGGACAAACCTTCTGGCAAAGAGGAAGAAACGGATTCAGAGAAGGAAGACGCAGTAGGTGATAGTGAAGCAACAGAAGAAGATGCCGAAAAAGAAGATAGTAAAGCAACAGAGGAAGATGCAGAAGAGAAGGCTGAAGAAGATGCAGATCCAGAAAAAGCGGGAGATGCCGAACTTGTGGAAGTGGAAGGCAGCGGCGATGGCAATGTTGCGTCTACATATACAAGTGAGAGCTGGAAACCAGTAGGGACGGAGCAATCCGGGGAGCACACTACCAGCTTCGAAAAGGGCTCGGTCGATTGGAATGAAATGAGTAAAGCGATTGCAAGCGGAGCTGGAATCGATGAAGGCAGCATGAAGCTATGGTGGCTGCAAAACGGCGGTTCGCCGACCACGGCAATCGGTACGGTTTCTGAAGGAGACAACCCTAAAACCTTCCGGGTTTATATTGAATGGGTGGACGGATCAGGTTGGAAACCTGTAAAAGTCGAAGAGCTGAAGACAAACGATAAAAGGTAATGGTCAAAAATGTATAAACGAAAAACCCCCGAAAGGAATTCCTCTTTTCGGGGGTTTTTCATGATGATCATTTTTTAGCTTTAAAGTGGACGACTGCACTATAAAAACGTCTGCCTTCATCACTTACATACATTTGGTGTGACACGGATTCCACCTGAAGCATGATCGCTTTATTGATTTCAATTTGTGATTGGATTTTTTCTTCAAGATTCTTGATGCTTTCTGCCTCGAAAAATTCTATTTTATCTTCGAATAAGTTTAAGTCGAGTTGAAAACTCATGACTGTTCCCCTCCAACATTCAGATACTGTTAGTTTACCACCATTTTGTCCGAATCTGAACCTAATGAATTTGCCTAAAAACAAGAACTGTTTCTCTGTTTATTTCATATTATGCTTATAGGTTTTATTATCTTATTATAAAAGGTGATTAAAAATGGGCAGAGAATTTATCGATTTATTTGAAGAATGGTCGAAATCGTATGATGATACGGTTGGTGGACACGATATTGAGTATCAAGAGGTTTTTAAACATTATGATGGCATATTGGACAGCGTCACAGATCGGGCTTTTGGTCATGTGCTGGAGTTCGGAGTGGGTACCGGGAATTTGACGGAAAGACTTTTGAAGAAGGGCCTAAAGGTATCGGGAATAGAACCTTCACCTGCGATGAGGGAAATAGCGGTAAGCAAGCTGAGCGGAAAAACGGAAATTGTAGATGGTGATTTTATCGATTTTCCGAAGCCGGAACAGGTTGATTCGATCGTGAGTACGTACGCGTTTCATCATTTAACCGATGAAGAAAAAGAAAAAGCGATAACCCACTATGGAAAGTTACTGAATACTGGTGGTAAAATAGTGTTTGCTGATACAATGTATCAATCAAAGGAAGCGCATGAACGAGCGATTCAAGATGCAAGGCAGGCAGGCTTTCATAATTTGGCGAACGATTTGCAAACGGAATATTATACTACGATTCCTTTTTTGGAAAAAGTGCTTGAAGCAAATGGATATAAAGTGAACTTCGAGCGCTGCAATCAATTCGTCTGGATCATGGAGGCGGAAAAATTATAGGAAGAGGTTTTTACTAATGAAGGTAGCCATAATCGGAGCAATGGAAGAAGAAGTTACGATTTTACGTGATAAATTGGAAGGGTTGGAGCAGGTGACCATTGCCGGTTCCGAGTTCAATACAGGCACACTGAATGGTATCGAGGTCATTTTACTTAAATCGGGTATCGGTAAAGTGAATGCGGCAATGTCCACTGCAATCCTGTTAGAAAAATTCCAACCGGATGCGGTCATCAATACTGGCTCTGCCGGCGGTTATCATCCAGAATTGAATGTAGGGGATGTGGTCATATCCTCGGAAGTGCGGCACCATGATGTCGATGTGACGATTTTTGGATATGAATACGGTCAAGTCCCTCAGCTGCCTGCAGCTTTCACACCGGATGAAAAGCTTTTTGCAATCGCAGAAGAAGCAGCAAAAGAAATCGAGGATATACAAGTGGCGAAAGGGTTGATCGTGACAGGGGATTCTTTCATGAATGATCCTGACAGGGTTGAATTCGTCAGAGGGAAATTCTCTGATTTATACGCGGTGGAAATGGAAGCGGCAGCCATTGCACAGGTGGCCTTCCAATTCAAAACACCGTTTGTCATCATTCGTTCCCTTTCGGATATCGCAGGTAAGGAGTCCAATATTTCCTTTGATAAATTCCTGGAAACTGCGGCTCTTCATTCAGCGGCACTGATTTTGAAAATGGTTGAAAAAATGAAATGAATGGTAAGTGATCAGCGGAAGCTTTTCTGCTGATCATTCTTTATTGCATAATCCTTATTAAATTGGTAGGATAACTATGAAAGGATGTCCGAATATGAAAGTCTTTAAAAACATTCATGAGTTGATAGGGGAAACGCCGATGATGGAAATCACCCATTTCCCGCTTCCGGATGAAGTCCGTATCTTTGCCAAACTGGAATACTTCAATCCGGGAGGCAGTGTGAAGGATCGGCTTGGTCAAGAACTGTTAGCCAAAGCGCTGCAGACAGGGAAGGTGAAAAAGGGCGGGACGATCATCGAACCGACTGCCGGGAATACCGGGATTGGCTTGGCGTTGGCTGCGATAAACAGTGGAGTGGACGTGATATTTTGCGTTCCGGAGAAATTCAGTACCGAGAAACAGGAATTGATGCGTGCCCTTGGAGCGAATGTGATCCAAACCCCGACAGAGGAAGGGATGACAGGAGCAATCGCCAAGGCTAAGGCGCTGCTGGCTGAAATACCGGGATCATATTGTCCCCAGCAGTTCGCCAACCCATCCAATCCTGATGCCTATTATAAAACGCTGGGACCTGAAATATGGGAACAGATGGAAGGCGATGTGGATGTGTTTGTTGCCGGAGCCGGAACGGGCGGGACATTCATGGGAACATCGCGATATTTGAAAGAAAAGAACGCTGCTGTCAAAACGGTCATTGTCGAACCAGAAGGATCGATTTTAAACGGCGGAAAAGCCGGACCCCATAAAACTGAGGGGATCGGAATGGAATTTTTACCGGCCTATATGGATGAAACGTATTTTGACCAAATCCATACGATAAGCGATCGTGACGCTTTCGATATGGTAAAAGAATTGGCGATTAAAGAAGGCCTTCTTGTCGGCAGTTCTTCAGGTGCGGCATTTGCAGCGGCCATGAAAGAAGCGGCCAAGGCTTCCCCGGGGGCGAATATCATCGTCATATTTCCGGATTCAAGTGAACGTTACTTAAGTAAAAAAATTTATCAGGGAGGAATGTAAAATGAGAAAAAAAACACAATTGATCCATGGCGGCATTTTTGGTGATGAACAAACAGGGGCGGTTTCGGTGCCGATTTATCAAGTGAGCACCTATAAACAGGATGGTCCGGGAAATCATCGCGGCTATGAATATTCCCGTACAGGCAACCCGACCCGCCATGCCCTTGAAGAATTGATCAAGGATCTCGAGGAAGGAAAAAGAGGTTTCGCCTTCGGATCAGGAATGGCAGCGATGACTGCGGTTATGATGCTGTTCAGTCATGGTGATCATGTATTGATGACAGATGATGTTTATGGAGGTTCTTTCCGGGTCATCACTAAAGTGCTTAACCGCTTCGGGGTGGAAGCTACTTTCATCAATACGAGTGACATACACTCGATCGAAAAAGAGATAAAGGACAATACGAAAGCACTGTTCATTGAAACTCCGACGAATCCATTATTGAAAATCACCGATTTGGAAGAAGTATCAAAAATAGCTAAAGAAAACGGCATCCTCACCATTGTGGATAATACCTTCAGTACGCCATACTGGCAAAATCCGCTTTCACTTGGTGCCGATATCGTGCTTCATAGCGCAACGAAGTATCTGGGGGGACACAGCGATGTTGTAGCGGGTCTTGTCGTGGTGAATGATGAAAAGATTGGCAATGACCTTCATTTCATCCAAAACTCCACAGGAGGCGTGCTAGGGCCCCAGGATTCATGGTTGCTGATGCGAGGCATTAAAACGCTGGGAATCAGGATGGAAGAACATGAAAAAAATACATCTCAAATCGTTCGTTTCCTATCCGGGCATGAAGGCGTTTCGAAAATCTATTACCCAGGTCTTGAAAACCACCCAAATCATGATATTGCCAAAAAACAATCGCGTGGATTCGGCGGTATGGTTTCATTTGATGTCGGGAGTGCGGAAAAGGCCGAGTCCGTTTTGAACAAAGTGAGATACTTTACACTTGCGGAAAGTCTGGGGGCAGTGGAGAGCTTGATTTCCATTCCGGCTTTGATGACACACGCTTCCATTCCGGCTGAGCGTCGTGCAGAACTTGGGATAACGGATGGGTTGATTCGTATTTCAGTAGGTCTGGAAGATGTTGAAGACTTATTGGAAGACTTGGAACAAGCGCTGCAAGGATAATCGTTTAGGGACCGCTTCATAGCTGACTGCCATTATTTACACCCTGTCATTTGGAATAAATATGGTAGAATGAGATATCGATATCTTATTAGCTTGAAAGAAGGTGGAATGGCATGAAAAACCGCAAAAAACAAACGGCGGCAATGCTGCGTTCGAAAATGGTCGATTTTAAACAATTTGCGATCACTTTGTTATGTGTGGGTTCGTTCTTCTATATAGGAACCATCCTTCCCACTGGCGACAAAGCGATGACTGACACATATGTCTATATGGGAGCGACAATCATGTTCCTGGGCATATCCATAATATTTTTCTCATTATCAAAAAAATATAAGAAGATCTTGGCCGAAATGGATGACCAGGACACTTTACAACAATAGAAGCAAACCTTAGTTTAGACAAAGGGGTTTTATCTAAATTACAAAACAAAGTCGATTGGAACGGAAGGTGCGAGACTCCTGCGGGAAAAGCGCGTCGAGGGGAGACCCCGCAGGCGCAAAAGCGCCGAGGAGGCTCCCGGACCGCCCGCGGAAAGCGAGTGCCTGAAGAGGAAATCGACGTTCGAGATTTTACAAACCCTTATTAAATCTGTAGACAAACTCGAGTTTGTCTACAGTCTGTCCTGATTCTTTTAAAGAATCAGGTTTTTTTATTTTTCTAGTGTTGTATCCCATTAAGGGGCAGATTTAACATACAAATTACCTCCTTTAGGTAATAATAGCTCATGAAAATGGGTAGAAAGATTGAAATTTTCAAATAAATAGGCAAAAGCCGTTTACAAATATCGAATTTGTGGATATACTTACCAAGTAATAAAAAATATTCCAAAGGAGGTCGAAGAAAATGACATTGTATCTACATGGAGTCGTCGCAATCAGCCGGTCCGTTTCAAATGACAATCACATAACATTCGACCTGTGCCAAGCGGAATATTTCTAAAGCAATTTGGCTTTATTAATCATTCAGACATAGCGGCCGCAGGGAGAAGTGTTTTATCCTGCGGTCTTTTTATATTCTCTAAAAAAGCCCGCAGGAGGACGTAACTTTCTGCGGCCTTTTTATGCCTTTTTGTTGGGCCGCTCCCTTAAAGGAGGTGATATTATGACACTGAATATGCTTTTTTTCACAATCACGATTAAAATGAAAAAAATGACTGCCGAGGAATGTTTGCAACAGGAGAGAATCCACAAGATTCGAGAAGAACATCTAGATAAAGCGATGAAGCATCGTCCTTTTTTCTAAAAACATATGAGGTAGGTATTCCGTTCATAAAAAAATTAAAGAAAGGTGGAGGTTAATATGTTGAACTTGTTTTACGTAAAAGGAGAGAAGCGTTGCTATTGGCAGGAGAAGGATACCGGCTAACGGATTTGCCGGTGCATGGGCAGCATTGTCATGGTTTGTATGTATTGAAGAGATGTTGATCAAGATGGTCCTGACGCTGATCAACTCGAAACGGCAACGTTAGATATAAATAGGTAAAATGGGAAAACTCGGCCCTCGGGCCGAGTTTTTCTTTGCCTGAATCAGCAGCACGGACCTGATCCTCCATAACCAAATCCACATCCCGGCAACTACCAAAACCCGAAAATGAGCAATAAAATCAGGAGGACAATAAACAGGCCATAACCAAAGCCGTAACCGGCCCCTGCATAACAAGGCGCAGGAGCCGGATAACCATAGCTGCATCCGTATGGTCCGTAGTTATATCCCATCGAAAAAACCCCCTTTCCCTAAAAAATTCCCTATCATTATATGAACATTTGCCTTTGTTCGTTTGTGAATTCATCCAGGCTGGTTTGAACATTTAACACTTTCGTTATTTCTTTTGGTGGGACAGACACGAACAAGCCCACCGTTGCATAGGTATGAATAGGGGAACCAAAGAAACGGGGGATGAAGCCAATGCCCGGAATACTTACAGTTGTCGGTTATATTATCAAAGAATTTTACTTATTTGTTTCCTATGTGAAAAACAATGCTTTTCCCCAGCCCTTGTCATCTCAGGATGAAAAGAGATATCTGAAGCTTATGAGTGAAGGGGACGGTGATGCCCGCAACATCCTGATCGAACATAATCTCAGGCTTGTTGCCCATATCGTCAAGAAATTCGAGAATACGGGCGAGGATACAGAGGATTTGATTTCGATTGGGACTATTGGTTTGATAAAGGCCATTGAGAGTTATTCGGATGGTAAGGGTACGAAGCTTGCCACATATGCGGCGCGATGCATTGAGAATGAGATCTTGATGCATTTACGTGCGACAAAGAAAACGAAGAAAGATATTTCCCTGCATGATCCGATCGGTCAGGATAAAGAAGGTAATGAAATCAGTTTAATCGATGTGCTGAAATCGGAATCGGAAGATGTCATCGATACGATTCAGCTCAATATGGAAATTGAAAAGGTGAAAAAGTATATTGATATTTTGGATGAACGCGAAAAGGAAGTCATTGTAGGCAGGTTTGGACTGGATTTGAAAAAGGAGAAAACCCAGAGGGAAATCGCTAAAGAGCTTGGCATTTCCCGCAGTTATGTATCAAGGATCGAAAAACGTGCTTTGATGAAGATGTTCCATGAATTTTACAGGGCAGAAAAAGAGAAGGAAAAGAAAGCTAAAGGATAGGAATGGTAAACAAAGAGAGTGCGGGGAAATTCCCCGCACTCTTTTTTTAATATTTATTTCTGATCAAATCTGTAAATGCATGATAAATCTCGATTCCCTGAAAAAGGAACAGACGTGAAGCGGTTAAAGAAAAGACCCCTATCATAATTAGTCGAAACCACATATGAATCACTCCTCCATTTTATTTTTTATAAAATGTCAGAGCGTGAGGCTACGTAATTCGCCTGATAAAAAACGGGACTGAGATATCGTCGTCGAAGATTCGAGTGAAAATAAAGAAAGCCCAAAATGGAAAATTCGAAAATGAGTATTACGATAAGTGACTGCCATGAACTAAAGGACGGCACGAAAGGCTGTTTCTTGTCGGCCTTATCCCAATGGTGAACATCGGTATGTTCTTCAATGGTTAGCTGCTGTGCATGATGGTGGAACTGTACGGGCAGTGTCCAAAGGAGCAGGATGATGGCAGACATGTGAATAAAGAATTTCATATGAATCAACCACCCCTTTCCCAAGAATATATTCATCATAACATGCTTTTAATCTGGGATATAGAAAAATGTTCTGAAAAATACTGAAAATTCCTTTTAGTTAGAAAAATATTGAATGAACCTCTATAATGGGGTTAGTGATAAAAAGGGGGGCAATGCGGGATGGGATATTCTATGACATGGGATTTGGATATCTTTTTTAAAGGAGGAAGCTCTTCAAATGAGTTCCTGACTTTTTTAGATGAAATCAACGAAGAGGTAAAAGAATTAGACCGACTTGTAAGCAATATCAATGCAGAAGGAAATGATGAAAGCAGTTTAATCCAGGCATTTGATCTTTATAAAAATACAAATATGAAATCTTCGCAGGCAAGTGCTTTCATTGGATGCCTGGAAGCTCAAAATTCGCAGGATAAAAAGGCTGGTCAGCTGCGGATCAAACAAATGAAGATAGTCGCTTCACTAAAAATGGTGTTAAGCAAGCTGGATGAAAAGTTGATACAGCATGATGATGCATTTTTTGAAAAAATCCTCGAAAAAGAACCATTGAATGAATTGAAATTCGTATTGAATGAACGTCGGGAAAAGGCAAAGGAAAAGCTTTCCGTGAAGGAAGAAGCATTAATCACCCAATTGGCCATGGACGGTTTCGAAGGTTGGAGCCAAATGTATGATACCATCGTCGGTTCAATGACCATCCCTTATAAGGGTGAAAAGCTTTCTGTAGGCCAAGCGGCGAATAAATTTTCTGATCCTGATGAAAGGGCCCGGAAAGAATTATTTACTGCGTGGGAACAGGCTTGGGAGGAAAAAAGTGACCTGTTTGCCCGGACTTTGAACCACTTGGCTGGCTTCCGTCTCAGTGTGAATGAAAAAAGGGGCTGGGATGATATTTTGAAAGAGCCTCTTGAAATAGGAAGGATGAAAAAAGAAACCCTCGAAAGCATGTGGAATGTAATTGCCGATCATAAAGAGCCGCTTGTGAGGTTTTTAAAAAGGAAAGCGGAGTTACTGGATTTGGATAAATTAAGTTGGGCGGATTTGGATGCACCGCTCGCTGTTACGGCAGAATCCAAAGTAATGGATTATCAAGAAGGTGCAGACTTCATCATCCAGCAATTCGCTAAGTTCGGCTCTCAATTAGCGAACTTCACCCAAAAAGCTTTTGAAGACAGCTGGATTGAAGCTGAGGACAGACCAGGTAAGAGACCAGGCGGTTTTTGCACCGGCTTTCCATTAAATAAGCAGTCAAGAATTTTCATGACGTATTCGGGCACACCGTCCAATGTATCTACATTGGCTCATGAATTGGGTCATGCATTCCATTCTTATGCGATGAGGGATATCCATCCATTGAATCGGTCATATGCAATGAATGTGGCGGAAACCGCCTCGACTTTTGCTGAAATGGTCGTAGCGGATGCAGCTGTTAAGGAAGCAGCCAGTGAGGAAGAAAAGCTGGTGCTTTTAGAAGATAAAATTCAGCGTTCCGTGGCATTATTGATGAATATCCATGCCCGCTACTTATTCGAAACTAGGTTTTATGACGAGAGGAAGCAAGGATATGTCAGTGCCGAACGGTTGAATGAACTGATGGTCGATGCACAAAAAGAAGCTTATGGCGATGCTTTAAGTGATTATAATCCAACGTTCTGGGCTTCAAAGCTCCATTTTTATATTACAGGTGTACCATTTTATAATTTTCCGTACACATTCGGTTACTTATTCTCATTAGGCATATACGCGAATGCCCTGAAAGAACCTGCAGGTTTCGAAGAAAAATATATCGCTCTATTAAAGGATACCGGTTCCATGAAGGTCGAGGATTTGGCGGAGAAACATTTAGGCGTCGATTTAAAAAACCGGGATTTTTGGGAAGAAGCGGTCAATGCCTGTATGGAGGATGTAGAAGAATTCATGCGTTTGACCGACCCATTAGTCCGAAAAGCATAAGATGGGTTTAGGCTGGAATAGGAACAAAAAAGCGGATGTCCGGTTTAGGACATCCGCTTTCTTATTAAACTTTCTTCAGTTTAAATGGACTGACCATAAGTAATGATAATATAATCATGAGGGATAAGAAAAAGACCGGATGGAAATACGGGATGGCTAGATAACTTAAAGTAGCGATGCAGCCCGCAACCGTAATGGGCACTCCTGTAAAATATCCATTGCTTTCACTTATATTGAAGCGGGCGAGACGAAACGCGCCACAGCCAATATAGAAAACCGTGAAGAGTGTGCCAGGTGCTCCGAATTCTATCAATATTCCTTGGTATAATAATAGAGCCGGTGCGACGCCAAAGGATATGATGTCACACATGGAATCAAGTTGCTTACCCAATTCCGATTCAATGTTGAATTTCCGTGCAACCATACCGTCAAAGCGATCTGCAAGGGCAGCCAGGAAGATTAAAAGCAAGCTTAAATTCAATTGGCCGTTCATCACGGCAATTATCGCAAATCCACCAAGGGATAAATTAATTAAGGTAAGTATATTTGCTGTTTGTGCTTTCACTTTTTTAATGGTTTGATCTAGGGCGTGTAATAAAAACATCTTTTCACTCCTTTCAAATGAAACAAATTAAAACAAAATATAGTAAACATAAGTATTTATTATATAATAATATTTTATTTAATACAATTTATGCAAGGTAATTTTAGAATAATTTTACAATTTTACAATTTGGAGTGGTTATATTTTGTTTCAGTCTTTGTATCGCGTTCTTATTGAACTTACGAATGGTCAGTATTCATCAGGTTTATTAAAACACTTTAGCCAATCTCGTTGGAGCAGGCCCTTAATTTTACTTTATGTAAAAACATTCAACCTTAATCAACA
The DNA here is from genome assembly GCF_056279465.1 of Peribacillus sp. TE19612. Classification (NCBI taxonomy): domain Bacteria; kingdom Bacillati; phylum Bacillota; class Bacilli; order Caryophanales; family Bacillaceae; genus Peribacillus; species Peribacillus sp. TE19612. Next base: position 317,778 of record NZ_JBWCCL010000002.1, read on the forward strand.
GGAATTTGGTAAGGAGTTAAAAGCATATACCAATTTACACGAGTTATTTACAAGGCAGTTAAAGGCTGACGCGAGGCCAATTACGGCAGTTCCGTCTGCGGTAGCTTGTCCCGTGGACGGTGTACTTGAGGACTCAGGGGAGATACACGCTGATAAAAAGATCGTCGTTAAGGGAAAGGTATATTCAATGGAGGAAATGCTCGGGGATGAGCTTTTATTGGAAAAGTACTTAGGCGGCAAATATCTCGTGTTATACTTAAGCCCGAGTCATTACCATAGGATCCATGCGCCAATCAAGGGTTCCGTGGTCAAACGATGGACGCTTGGAAGGAAATCATACCCCGTTAATAAATGGGGGATGAAATATGGAAAAGAGCCTTTATCAAAAAATTACCGGACAATAACTGAACTTCAAAATGAGGCGGGAAATCTGGCAATGGTGAAAGTCGGGGCCATGTTCATAAATTCGATCGTCATTACTGATGATTCGGATGAATTGGAAAAAGGACAGGAATTTTCTTATTTCAGTTTTGGGTCCACAGTTGTGCTTCTTTTTGAAAAAGGAAGTTTTGAACTTGAAGGAAACATATCCATTCCCGCAGATGTCCGTGTAGGTGAAACAATCGGATTCATGAGAGCCGTCTAACTTCAAATGAAAATAAGAGGCTGACATTTAATGTCAGCCTATGTATTACATATTAAAATATGGCTCGGATTTTATGTGTTAGGGACCTTCGATGAATTTCCGTTTCTATGAGGCGGATGAAATCGGTACTCAACTTTAAATTCTGTGCTTTAAAATAGGATTCAAGCAACAGGTCATCAGATAGTTTTTGCATCAGAACGCCACTTATGGGCTGCTCACCTCCTGTAGGGATTGCGGGGAATAATTTGGTGTTTACTTGCATATATTGATAAGTCTTCCTTGATGTACCCCTACTGTATCAGAAATAAACGTGGAGAACAATCGTTCTGTTATCCACAGTAAAAAGTGGATAACCTGTGGTTAAGTTGTTTACAAGGTGAACGAAATGGTGCCCATCAGTATGGGAAATGTTAGTAAAGTTATCCACAGGTTGAATAAATGAAATTTTTGTCGAAATCTTTTATGAATAATTAGTTCTTTGGTTCTGGTCTGCCTGCAAATTTCCCATTATTTAATGAAAAATGCCTTTCCATATCAGAAAACATACATTATGATGTTTCTTTACCGTCAGCCATTCTTTCCTATTTTTTTTTGAAAGTGGGCTGAAAATTCGATATGATGGAAACGGTAAATTTTAATGAAAATATAGAGGTGCCAATATGCTTAAATTATTTTTGCCGAGTGAACATGTTAAAAGCATTTTTAATATAGATCCTCAAGAATTGAAAAAAAGAGGGATTAAGGGCGTCATTACCGATTTGGATAATACACTCGTTGAATGGGACAGGCCCACTGCCACCCCCGATTTAATCAAATGGTTCGACAATATGCGGAATCATGGGATTTTAGTGACGATTGTGTCCAATAATAATGAAAATCGGGTTCGGGCTTTTTCCGATCCGCTTCACATTCCGTTTATCTTCCAGGCCAGAAAACCGATGGCAAGGGCTTTCCATAAAGCCCGTAAGACAATGGGGTTGAAATTAGAAGAAACGGTGGTAATCGGCGATCAGTTATTGACGGATGTATTGGGAGGGAACAGAGGCGGGTTTCATACGATCTTAGTGGTCCCTGTCGCACAGACCGACGAATTCAGAACAAGGATCAATCGTTACTTTGAAAGAAAGATCATGGCGTTTTTTAAACGAAAAGGAATGATAGAATGGGAGGATCACAATTGAACAATCATCAAGAATTAGTGTGCATCGGCTGCGGTGTGAAGGTCCAGACTGAAGATCCGAAGGAGTTGGGCTTTGCCCCTAAATCGGCTCTGGAAAAAGAGAGCATCGTTTGTCAGCGCTGCTTTAAATTGAAACATTATAACGAAGTTCAGGATGTATCCTTAACAGACGATGACTTCTTGAAAATCTTGAATAAAGTAGGCGAAACCGACTCTTTAATCGTCAAAATCGTCGATATTTTTGATTTCAATGGAAGCTGGCTGCCTGGCCTTCATCGATTTGTAGGAAGAAATGATGTTCTTCTGATCGGAAATAAGGTCGATTTATTGCCTAAATCGGTAAAACCGAACAAGTTGATCAATTGGATGAAGCAATCGTCCAAGGAATTGGGTCTTAACCCGATCGATGTCCTGCTTGTCAGTGCGGAAAAGGGAAAGCACATACTTGAAGCGGCGGATGCGATCGAGCGGTATCGCAGAGGAAAAGATGTCTATGTCGTGGGCTGTACGAATGTAGGAAAATCGACTTTCATCAACCGTCTTATAAAAGAAGTGAGCGGTGAAAGTGATATCATCACGACTTCCCACTTCCCTGGGACTACCTTGGATATGATTGAAATTCCTTTGGATGATGAACAGGCATTGATCGATACACCTGGAATCATTAATCATCATCAAATGGCTCACTATGTGGACAAACGGGACTTCAAGGTGATTATGCCGAAAAAGGAAATCAAGCCGAGAGTGTACCAACTGAATGAAGGGCAGACGTTATTTTTCGGAGGGTTGGCCAGGTTGGACTATGTCTCAGGCGGAAGGCGTTCATTGACTTGCTACCTTTCGAACGAATTGAATATTCACCGTACGAAACTGGAAAATGCCGATGAATTGTATAAAAACCATGCCGGGGAATTACTGACTCCCCCACGGCCGGAACAAATCGAGGAGTTTCCGAAGCTGATTCCACATGAATTTTCCTTGAAAGATGGTAAAATGGATATTGTGTTTTCTGGTCTTGGCTGGGTGACGGTCAATGAGCCAGGGGCGAAAATCGTTGCACATGTTCCAAAGGGCGTCAATGTGATCGTTCGCAAATCATTAATCTAAATATAGGGGTCGTCTAGTCTATGAAAAAGATATATGGGGTAATGGGAGATCCAATTGCACATTCGATGTCACCGGACATTCATAATGATGCATTTGAAAAAGAAAATATAGAAGCGGTTTATCACCATTTTCATGTGACGAAAGAAGGTTTGAACGATGCCGTGAAAGGCATGAAAGCCCTTGGTATAGAAGGGTTTAACATCACGATCCCTCATAAGACTTCAATCATCCCTTTCCTTGATAAAGTGGATGAACTGGCCCTGGCAATCGGGGCTGTAAATACGGTTGTTAACAAAAATGGTCGGTTTATAGGGTATAATACAGACGGAAAAGGATTTTTTAAATCTTTATGCGATGAAATATCAGGTGACATCAAGGCTAAAAAAACGTTAGTGATCGGAGCGGGCGGTGCTGCGCGTGCGATTTATTTTACCCTCGTGAAAGAAGGGGTAAAGCAAGTTGATATTGCAAACCGGACAAAGGAAAGAGCGGCCCAGCTTGTTTCTGATTGCCCTTATGATAAAGTATCGAAGGCACTCTCGATTATCGAAGCGGAAGAAAGCTTATCACAATATGATTTAATCATCCAAACGACTTCTTCTGGAATGAGTCCTGAACTGGATCATTCGCCGTTAAAGGTCGACCAGCTTAAAACCGGTGCAATTGTCAGTGATATCATCTATAACCCTCTGCAAACCAAGCTGCTGCGTGAAGCTGGGGAAAAAGGGGCGGAAACGCAAAATGGTCTGGGAATGTTCATCAACCAGGCTGCGCTTGCATTTGAGATATGGACAGGCATTATGCCGGATACAGCAAGAATGACAGATATTGTCTTGAACAAACTAGGAGGTAACACATGTTAACAGGAAAACAAAAAAGATTTTTACGATCAAAGGCCCATCACCTCAATCCAATTTTTCAAGTTGGTAAAGGCGGAGTCAATGATAATCTCATCAAGCAAATTGGTGAGGCGCTTGAAGTACGTGAATTAATCAAGGTCAGCATCCTGCAAAACTGTGAAGAGGACCGCAATGATGTGGGGCTTACTTTATCAAAAGGTGCACGGGCGGAATTGGTTCAGATTATCGGCAACACAATTGTGCTATATAAAGAATCAAAAGAAAACAAACAACTTAAATTACCTTAAGGAACCTATCTATGAAAAAAATTGGAATTCTTGGCGGTACATTCAATCCTCCGCATATCGGGCATTTAATTATAGCCAACGAAGTGCTGGATGCCCTTGAGCTAGATGAAATCAGGTTCATGCCAAATCACGTTCCTCCACATAAGGAAAAATCGGAGGAAGTAACCGATATGGACAGGCTGGCCATGTTGGAAAACGCGATAGCCGGAAACCCATCTTTTTATATTGAGGGTATTGAAATAGAAAGAAAAGGCACATCTTATACGTATGACACGATAAAATTGCTTAAAGAACTTGAGCCAGCCAATGAGTTCTATTTCATAATTGGCGCAGATATGATTGAGTACTTACCGAATTGGCATCGTATCGACGAGCTGGTGCATATGGTCAACTTCGTCGGGGTGAAGCGCCCTGGATATAATGAGAATACCGTATACCCGATCACGATGGTGAAAGTCCCGCAGATGTTCATTTCGTCTTCCATGATACGAAGGAAGTTAAGAACAGGGAAAACCGTGAAATATTTAATAGCAGATCCAGTGGTGAAGTATATTAAAGGGAATGGTTTATATGAATCGTGAGAAAGCATTGGCGCTGGTCAAAGAACAAATCACCGAGCGCAGGTACATTCATACCTTGGGTGTGGTCGAGTCAGCAATTGAACTTGCTGAACGGTATGGTGCCGACGTCAAAAAAGCGGAACTTGCAGCCATTTTCCATGATTATGCAAAATTTCGTCCTAAAGAAGAGATGGAGCAAATAATCATCGCTGAAAAAATGGACCCGGCGTTACTTGAATACAATATGGAGCTGTGGCACGCTCCTGTCGGGGCTTATCTGGTGAATAAGGAAGCAGGCATTCAGGACGCTGAAATCTTGGATGCGATTGCCTATCACACGTCTGGCAGGGTTGGCATGAGCCTTTTGGATAAAGTCGTATACCTTGCTGATTATATCGAGCCGGGACGTTCTTTCCCCGGTGTCGACGAAGTCAGGCAGACAGCAAAGCAAAATTTGGATCATGCTGTCATCCAGGCTTTAAGGAATACAGTTGTTTTTTTAATGAAAAGAAATCAGGCAATTTACCCTGACACATTTAAGACATATAATGATTTGATCATGAATTTGAAGGAGAAGATGTAATGACTGAACGTGAACTTCTTGTAATTGCAGCAAAAGCGGCGGATGATAAAAGAGCGGAGGATATCGTGGCATTGAACATGCAAGGTATTTCCCTGGTAGCGGATTACTTTTTGATCTGCCACGGTAATTCTGAAAAACAAGTACAAGCAATAGCTCGTGAAATGAAGAGCAAAGCTGATGAATCAGGAATCAATGTAAAACGTCTTGAAGGTTTTGACGAAGCGAAATGGGTGCTTGTGGATCTTGGCGATGTAGTGGCCCACATTTTCCATAAAGATGAAAGAAACTACTATAACCTTGAACGTCTATGGGGAGATGCACCTTTTGAAGATCTAGAGAGTGAACTGACTTCATGACTTACGAACGCTTTGCCTATGTATACGATGAATTGATGAAGGACGCACCTTATGAAAAATGGCTGATGATCCTTACGGCGAAGCTGGAACAGTATGGAATTGGTGGAAGGAAAGTTCTGGATTTAGCGTGTGGAACCGGGGAAATGACAGTAGAATTGGCGCAGCACGGATTCGAAGTCACCGGCGTGGATTTATCTGATGAAATGCTTCTTGTTGCTAATGAAAAAGCGGTTAAGCTTGGTTTATCGATTCCGCTTTTCCAGCAGAATATGGCAGAACTCGAAGGACTTGGCCAATTTGATTGTGTCACGATTTTTTGTGATTCGCTGAACTACCTTCGCGACGAAGAGGATATAGTCAAGACGTTCAGCCGGGTTCATGAGCATTTGAAGGATGGCGGATTATTCATGTTTGATATCCATTCCCTTTATAAAATGGAAGAAATCTTTCGTGATCATACGTTTGCTGTCAATGGTGAAGAAGTATCCTATATATGGGATTGCTTCCCGGGTGAAGAACCTTACAGCGTGGAACATGATTTAAGTTTTTTCGTAAGGGATGATGAAAGCGGTCTTTATGACCGTTTTGATGAGTTGCATTATCAACGGACCTATCCGGTTGAACAATATAAAAAGTGGTTGGAGCAAGCAGGTTTCACGGTTTCTGAAATTCTGGCGGATCTAGAAGAAGCACCGCTCGTAACGGAAACCGAAAGAATCTTGTTTGTAGCCAGTAAATGATAAAGAGGTCAAGATCCCCGTTCGTACAAGTACGAGTGGAGGTCTGACCTCTTCTTTTTTTTACTTTTAGAAGGAATTGAGATCTTGATTACGAATATTAATAAGGATGGCCGAACTGTTTTTCAACTTCGTGAAGATCCTCTGCAAACTTTTCATGTGTCGCTTGAAAAAGATGGTGGAACATTTCCCCGGTTTCAGCTTCTAAAACCTTGATCCCCTCACCTGTTATTCCACCTTTTACACAAACCTTTTCCTGTAAGGTCGGCAATGTATAAACCCCTTTACCGAGCAATTCCCCTAAGCCAACCAGCATATTCTCAGTCAAAGTCGTAGCCGTTTCTTTATCTATCTTCGTCGTTTGGCAAGCCGCGTCAATGAAAGCTTGAGCTAAATAGCTGAAGAAGGCAGGTCCGCAGCTGACAATATCGGAAGCTACCCGGGTGATATCATTCTCAATGATGACCGGTGCCGATATGGCGGAGGCCAAATCGAATAAAGCTGACACTTTCTCCTTACTGCAGCTCTCGCTGAAACTCAGTAACGATACGCCTGAACCCACACGGTTCGTTATGCTCGGGATAAAACGGGCACAGGGTGCATTCACTGCCGATTCGAGCTGGGAGACGGAAAGCGGGCTTGTGATGGAAATAACCAGCTGATCCCTTTTTATATGCTGTTTGATGCCTTGTAATAGGCTGTTAATTTGCAATGGTTTTACACAGAGAAAGATAAAGTCCGCTTGTTCGACGATTTCGGCTGCGCTTTCCGCAACCTTGATACCCGGGTGTTTCTCTTTCAGCACCAATGCTTTGGAAAGTGTGCGATTTGTAATGATTAGATCTGCCGGATTCAATATTTTTGCCTCCAGCCATGCCTCGATTAAAATGGTACCCATATTTCCGGTTCCGATAACACCGATTTTCTTCAATTCCGATCAACTCCTCTCACTTAAAGCGATTGATTCTCCTAAAAACACTATGTATTTTTAATCTGTCCTATGACAATGTATCGTGCGAAATCCAATAAGGAGGTAAAGAAATGGAAGGGATTTTAAAAAGGAAAATGACGATGATTACCGTTGCCGTGGCATTTGTGGCAGGGGGCATTTACTTTTTTTCTCAACAAGGGGAGGGTCCGGCTGATACGGAAGATATATTTTCCGTTACTGCAAAAGAAGCTGAAATGGAACAAAGTGTAAATGAATCGGCTGCCGAACCTGAGATCATTAAAGTGGACGTTAAAGGAGCGGTCAAGTCCCCGGGCATATTTACAGCACAGGCAGGTGACCGGGTGATTGATTTGATTTCGTCTGCGGGCAGTTTTACGGAAAAGGCCGACACGGATAAAATTAATTTTGCCCAAATCATCGAAGATCAAATGGTCATTTATGTTCCGGAAATAGGTGAAGAAGACAAAGGGAACTTGGAGAATATACAAGCCGGGACGTCTGGTGATGCCGTCACTAAGGGTACGTCAGGAGGACTGGTGAACTTGAATGCTGCTACACAGGAAGATTTGCAAACCTTGACGGGAATTGGACCATCCAAAGCGAATGCGATCCTGGAATACAGGGAGACGGTAGGGAAATTCAAGGAGATCGATGAATTGAAGCAGGTTACGGGAATCGGCGATAAAACGTTTGAAAGGTTGCGGGATTCCATTTCTGTTAAATGAATGATTGAATATGCTACACAAATGGACAGGAAGAGGGTAAAATTGAAGAAAATCATTCTAGTGGTAAGGGGATACAACATGAACAGAATTAGTTGGGATCAATATTTCATGGCACAAAGCCATTTATTAGCTTTAAGAAGTACATGTACACGCCTCACTGTAGGGGCGACCATCGTCAGGGACAATCGAATCATTGCCGGGGGATATAATGGGTCCATTGCGGGAGGGACGCATTGTATTGATGACGGCTGTTATGTAATTGATAATCATTGTGTCAGAACGATACATGCAGAAATGAATGCACTTTTACAATGTGCGAAATTTGGGGTGCCGACTGATGAGGCGGAAATATATGTGACGCATTTTCCGTGTCTTCAGTGCTGTAAATCACTCATTCAAGCTGGCATAAAGGCTGTTTATTATGCCGAGGATTACAAAAATCATCCATATGCCCTCGAATTATTCAAACAGGCGGGTGTCAAGACCGAGAAGGTTGAAGCAAAAGGGGCCATCGATGTTAATGGAAAACAAAAAAAGGACTTTGTATTCTCATTGCTAGCTCAACTTGAACGAAACGGTCTGGGAAAAGAAGATTTATTGGAACTGGAAAAGCAGGCCAATCAGATATTCGAAAATTAAATAGAACGGGGGGCAGGCATGGCCAGACATCTTATCTTACTGGCCGTTTCAGCCACATTTGGTGTTACGGCCCATTCTCTTTTACATGTAAGGCTGCTGATCATTATCCTTATTTTTCTCTGTTTCCTTTATTTTTCGGTGGGCTTAAGTGTGAAGGCCCTAAGTTTTCATTTGGTGATCATGGGGATATTTTTAGGGGCCGCCTCCTTCTCCGATCACCGAAACAAAACTGCCTATCATGGAACGGAAAGCCAATTTATCATCACATTTACCGACCAACCGAATATAGATGGAAATTCATTAAAAGGATTCATTGGCAGTGAGAAAGGCGAACGGCTAGTGCTTCGTTATAAAATCACGACCGAATTGGAACAGGAAAAGCTGAGTCAGTTTCTGCGAATCGGTTTATCATGTCCGGCTGAAGGGACATTGCAAATTCCCGAGAAAAACAGGAATGAAAACAGTTTCGATTACCAGCGTTATCTTTTCCGCCAAGGCACCCATTGGATATTCAAAGCGGATTCCATTTCATTTCAAGAATGCAAAGAAGGTGGAAACTCGATTTTGGTTTCGATTCGTAATTTGCGCCTGAAGGGGATTGCATATATTAGAGAACACTTTCCTGAAGAATCGAGCGGTTTTGTCACAGCGCTCATATTCGGTGACCAGAGATATATAGATGAAGGGGACCTTACTAATTATCAGCGGTTGGGTTTGGTTCATTTACTGGCGATTTCCGGTCTTCATGTCAGTTTTTTAACGGGGATGTTATTTTACATCGGCATCAGGGTTGGGATTACACGGGAAAGAATGATGGTGGCCATCTTACTCTTCCTTCCGGTTTACATGTTACTTTCAGGTGCCAGTCCATCAGTGGTGAGATCCTGTTCAATGGCTATGCTTTTCTTTCTACTCCTCCTATTCAAGAAGCGGATTTCGGCGGGTGCCGCAATCGGATCGACTTATATGGCACTTTTGTTTTTTCGTCCCAATATGCTCTATGATATAGGTTTTCAGCTTTCATTCGCGATCACATTCTCCATTATCATGTCTTCAAACATCTTCTTGCAATACCCGAAGAAATCGATGCAGCTATTCATCCTCAGTTCCATCTGCCAACTGGCAGCCCTTCCAATTTTGCTTTTTCACTTCTTTGAAGTATCTATACTTGGCGTGTTTCTGAACGTATTATATGTTCCGCTTTATTCCATCATATTGCTGCCATTTTCATTGATTTCCCTCCTCATTCATTTATTACTGCCTTCCTTTGGTCAACCTCTCATATCATTATTGAATTTCACCTTCGTACTCTGCAATAAAGCCGCAGATGCAGCATCGGAATTGCCGCTCGCCTCGATTCCGTTTGGAAAGCCACATGTCCTCATGATGTTACTACTTGTTGTTTCCCTTATAGGGTTATGCCTGACATGGGAAGTATCCTTTGAAAAAAGTAAAATCTGGTGCGGAATAATAATCGTCCTTTTACTTTTGCAATATAACTTACAAAGGTTCTCGCCTTTTGGTGAAGTGCAAATCATCGACGTTGGACAAGGTGACTCCATTTTAATTATCCTGCCTTTCAATCGCGGTAATTATTTGATTGATACGGGCGGGCAAATAACATTTCCAATCGATACGTGGGCGATAAAGCGAAAGAAGTTCAACACGGCGGATGATATCATTATTCCATTATTGAAAAGTAAAGGAATTCACCAATTGGACAAACTGATTTTAACTCATCCGGATGCAGATCATATGGGAAGTGCAAAAGAACTAATAGATAATTTTAAAGTTGCGGAGATCATCATTGGAGGCTGGAGTGAAGAGCAATACAGGGATATGGATTTTGTAACCGTGGCGAGAGAGAAAAAAATGAAAATGACCGTCCTGAAAAGGGGGGACCAATGGGTGGCGGGCGGAGCGCGGTTTGCTGTGCTAAGTCCATTTGAGCAAGAAGAAAATAAGAATGATTCATCCATCGTTCTATTCACGGAGCTTGGGGGAGTGTCATGGTTATTGACCGGCGATATGGGAGAAGAAGGGGAAAGGGAACTTTTGAGAACATTTCCGCAGTTGCAGGCGGATATCTTGAAGGTCGGTCACCATGGCAGTAAAACTTCTTCTTCCGCGCCCTTCCTTGAACAGCTGCAGCCGAAAGCAGCGCTTATTTCAGTTGGAAAAGATAACCGCTACGGGCACCCTCATGGAGACGTAATTGGGAATTTGGAGGGGAATGGCATAAAGGTGTTCAGGACGGACGAGGATGGTTCTATTATTTACAAGTATTACAAAAGCAGTGGAACCTTTCGGAAGACTCTCCCATAGTATATAGAAAATCAAAAAGAAAGAGACTGCAGCAGCAGCCTCCATCAGGAAAAATAAGTGCATGTAATGAATGAAATCAGGATCCGACAGCTTTAATGACGACAGCTATGGTGAACATGGCAGCGAAAAATACAAAAGAACCGATGAATCCTATAGCGGAATCAGCGACGTCATCTGTCTTTGATTGAACATTCTTTTCGAATTCGTTCATTATTTACCCCTCCTATTTCTGCTAATAGTATAAAACATTACCAAAAAAAAATCTACAGGCTTCATTCCTTCATTTCCTTTACTGACAAGAGTTGTCACAAATAGTTTGGGATTTTGAGGTCAAAATAAAAGTACAAACAAAGCAAGCGAAAACGAAAAGCTCATTTGTTCTACATGAATACTCTACCCGCTTTCAAGGGAGATTACCCGGGCCTTTCTTGAAAGTGTTCATATAGATCCGGAATTAGCCCTTTTAAGGGCTAGTTCCCTTTATAGCTTGTCAAATGGTCCATCCACCTATACCATTAGAGAAGAATACATAGTAAAGAGGCGGATTCTATTGGTATTAGACGTTTGGAAAAGTATAAAAAAAGGGCAATTCGCGCCAGTATACTTGTTATATGGGACGGAAGCCTATCTAATTAATGAAACGAAGCAGCTATTGATCGAGAATGTCCTTCACGAAGATGAGATGGATTTTAACTTTTCTCAATTTGATTTAGAAGAGACGCCTGTTGAAACTGCGCTTGAAGATGTCGAAACCCTCCCGTTTATCGGGGAAAGGCGCCTTGTCTTCATGCAAAACCCATTTTTTTTGACAGCTGAAAAAACGAAGTCAAGAGTTGAGCATAATGTGAAAAGACTGGAAGCGTACTTGGCTGACCCGGTTCCATATTCTATTGTCGTATTGACCGCACCTTATGAGAAACTGGATGAACGGAAAAAAATCACCAAGGAACTGAAGCGTAAGGCGGTTCTCGTTGAAGCGAAGAAGCTTGGTGATCATGAGTTAAAGGGGTGGGTGAAGGAGAGGGTCGAAGCTTCTTCAGTCCGAATAGATGAGCAGGCTACAGAGCTTTTACTTGAACTTGCAGGAACGAATCTGATGATGCTGACGAATGAACTGGATAAAATGGTGCTTTATACGGAAGCTGAGAAGCACATTACAGTCGAGGTAGTGGAAAAGCTGGTCGCTAAATCCCTTGAACAGAATATCTTTACACTTGTTGATCATGTGTTACAGAGAAAAATGGAGAGTGCCATGACGATACTGCACGATCTTCTCAGGCAGAATGAAGAGCCGATCAAGATCTTGAGTGTCATGGCAGGTCAGGTCAGGCTCATGTATCAAGTGAAGGAGCTTTCCCGTCAGGGCTATAGCCAGCAAAAAATTGCGGGTCAACTGAAGGTGCACCCTTACAGGGTAAAGCTGGCACTTGAAAAGACGGGGAAATTCCAGGAACGCGAGTTGTTGAGCATCATGAACGACTTAGCGGAAGCGGATTATAAAATGAAGACCGGCCAAGCAGATAAGGCAATCACGCTTGAGCTGCTGCTTTTAAAAATTAGATGATAAAAACGGTGGCAGATATCCTGTCACCTTTTTTATGCAAAAAACGGCACAAAAAAAACGATCCGATTGGATCGTTTAATTTTTTGTCATTATGCGTTAAGAGCGTTAAGTCTTTTCGCTAAACGAGATTTTTTACGGGCTGCCGCATTTTTATGGATTAATCCTTTAGATGCAGCTTTGTCTAATTTCACAGCAGCTGTTAAAAGAGCTTCTTTAGCAGCTTCAACGTTTTCACCAGCTAATGCAACTTCAGCGTTTTTCACTGTAGTACGCATAGTTGATCTAACAGTAATGTTATGAACGCGTTTTTTGTCGTTGATTTTTACACGTTTAATAGCAGATTTAATGTTTGGCATTCCGTTCACCTCCTACAAAGAAATCGAGATTATATGAACTCGACTTTTCAAATCCATATCAAATAGCACAAGTGATATTCTATCAGACTGCTCATAAATATGCAATACTTCAGATTGAGAATCGAAAAGGAATTATAAAAGGAATTATAATTTCAGTAATAAATTCATCTCGTCATCATTCATTGTACCAAAAAAATGAATAATAAAAAAGCAAAAACGACAGAATGTTTAAGAGAGACTATTGAAAATACTAGATTAGATACAATTCAAACATCAGGAGGCCGTTATGGAAAATAATTTGGACCTTAGTGAATACGGAATTCGAACAGATTTGGCGATTGAAGCAAAGGAGATTGCCCTTGAACATAAAGGTGTAGTAGAGGAAGTGGATGTTTCCCGCATCGAAGGGGTCATTATTAAGGAAAAAGAAGTGGATGATCTGAAGGTATCCTTAGTTGAGGTCACGGCTGAGGGAGAAAAAGAAATCGGTAAGAAACAGGGCAGTTATTTGACCATCGAAGTGCAGGGAATCCGCCAGCAGGACACGGATACGCAGCAACGGGTGGAAAAGGTGTTCGCCAACGAACTGGCTTACTTCTTGAAACGGAATAAAATCACAAAAGAAAGCAGTTGTTTGGTTGTCGGTCTTGGTAATTGGAATGTTACCCCCGATGCCTTGGGGCCTGCAGTCGTTGAGAACCTTGTGGTCACAAGACATTTGTTCGAATTGCAGCCAGAGTCCGTCAAGGAAGGCTATCGGCCGGTCAGTGCGATTTCCCCTGGGGTGATGGGGATTACCGGAATCGAGACAAGTGACATCATAAAAGGCGTCATCGAAAAAAGTAATCCTGATTTCCTTATCGTCGTTGACGCATTGGCTGCCCGTTCCATCGAACGGGTGAATTCTACGATTCAAATTACGGATACAGGGATCCATCCAGGGTCTGGTGTGGGAAATAAACGAAAAGAATTGAGCCAGGATACGCTGGGAGTTCCTGTTATAGCAATTGGAATACCTACTGTCGTGGATGCCGTATCCATTGCCAGTGATACGATAGATTATATTTTGAAGCACTTTGGCAAGGAACTGAATGAAGGGGACAGGCCATCACGCTCGTTGGCACCAGCTGGATTCAGTTTTGGGAAGCGTACAAAGCTGACCGAGGAGGATATGCCAGGTGAAAAGGAACGCCAAACCTTCTTGGGAATGATAGGTGTCCTCCCTGATGAAGAGAAACGGAAACTGATTTATGAGGTACTGTCACCGCTTGGTCAAAATTTGATGGTTACACCGAAAGAAGTCGATGTTTTCATTGAGGATATGGCCAATTTGATAGCCAATGGTTTAAATGCAGCCTTGCATCATTCAATAAATCAAGATAATGCCGGCTATTACACCCGTTAAATCACTTTCAGTGCCCAAAAATGGTGTTCTACCCTTTCTAGCAAAGTCATAGGTATTAATAGACAAGCTATAGAGAGGGTGGAAGGATGAAAAGAAGAAATTCCCCAGGAATCATAACAGCCATTCACGGATCAACAATAATAAAAACTTTTCTAGGTATTCTCGCCTTGCTTCTTTTTGTTTTTTCAGTCAGTGGGGTCATGACTTCCCTAAGACCGGAGTATCGGATATCTTCTAACTCCGTACATACTGTAGCCAATCAATTCTCGGGAAAAATGCTGTTTTCGATGCTGGCCAACGAAAATCATTATCTTTTTAATGCCCTGCCGGAAGGTAAGCAGGAATCGATCATCACGAATCAATTGATAAAAGTCTCGACCAACATTTCACTTGAGGACCCGCGAAGTTTACTGGGAAGGGAGCTTCCTGGCTTTTCGATTTTTGATAATGAGATCCTCGTTGCTGGGGAAGGAACGAATTATACGAATATGCCGTATGAATCTTCACCGCCAGTGGATGTCCTGAATGAAGAAAGGGATGCATCCCTGCAAAACCTGGATGAGATTGAAGAACCGGATAAAGGAGTGACCAATCAGCCGAATCAAACGACCAATGGCCGGAAAGTGGTCGAGATATACCATAGCCATAACCGGGAGTCATATCTTCCATATTTAAAAGGGGTGACCGACCCCGACCTAGCCTACCATTCTAAAATCAATATTACGAAACTCGGGGAACGGATGGTTGAAGATTTGGCTGATAAGGGGATCGGCTCCTCGCTCGATAAAACGGATATCATGGGAAATCTGAATAATAAAGGATTGAATTATGCCAAATCGTATCAAGAATCACGGAAATCCGTCGAGACTGCATTGGCCAATAACAAAGATTTAGAATATCTGATTGATATCCACCGCGATTCAAAGCGGAAGAAACATACGACAATTACAATCAGAGGTAAAGAGTATGCCAAGATCGCCTTCGTGATCGGGGGGAATAACCCGAACTATGAAAAAAATGCCGCGCTTGCCAATAAAATTCATAAAGCTCTGGAAAAAAAATATCCCGGAATTTCACGAGGGGTTATGAAACAGGGCGGAGCGGGTCAAAATGGAGTATATAATCAGGATTTATCCGGCAATGCCATGCTTATTGAAGTTGGCGGTGTTGATAATACTTTCGAGGAAATGTACATGACCGTTGATGCCTTTACCGAGGTTTTCAGTGAATTTTACTGGGATGCCAAAGCAGTGGATAATCCGACCGGGGATTCGGAAGCGAGGTAATTTGAAAGGAGTTCTCTTATCATGGTTCGATTTTGGTTGAAATGTACAGGGATTGTGCTCGTATTGTTTTTAGGTGTTTTAATCGGGATGCAGCAAGCCAACGACGGGATGAAAAAAATGAAGGGGTATGAAGATCCCTCTTTGAATAGTGCATTCATCATTAACCAATCGGACCAAGGGGAGATGGAAGCGGATATCCTTGGCGAAAAAGTGACGAGTCATGATTTGGAGACGAAAAAAGAAAAGCTTGAAGAAATGAAAGCTTTCAACTTTTTCTCATCGATCGGCAAAACGCTTGGAGAAACCATATCAGGTGCCTTTCAGGCCCTTATTGATATGATTTAGGTAGGAAATAAGTTGATTGTGCCCTGCAAAAGGCTGCATCCGAATCCGGGATGCAGCCTTTTTTTATGCTTTGTCCTGCAATGATGCTTCTTTTGTAACTATTCTGTTGAATCTTGCATTTTCTATTGATATAATAAAAAATAGTGTATTGTGTCGACTAGTGGGAGTGAACGTCATGAATAGAGAAGAAAAATTAAAAAGACAATCAAAAATTCGTAACTTTTCCATCATCGCTCATATCGATCATGGTAAATCTACATTGGCGGATCGTATCATTGAAAAAACGAACGCCATGACTCAGCGTGAAATGAAGAGTCAGCTGTTGGATTCCATGGATTTAGAGCGTGAGCGTGGAATTACGATTAAATTGAATGCGATTCAATTGAAATATAACGCGAAAGATGGAGAAGAATACATCTTCCATCTTATTGATACACCGGGACATGTCGATTTTACGTATGAAGTGTCACGAAGCCTTGCAGCTTGTGAAGGTGCTGTCCTTGTTGTCGATGCGGCACAGGGAATTGAGGCCCAAACGCTTGCAAATGTGTATTTAGCTTTGGACAACAACCTTGAAATCATTCCGGTCATCAATAAAATTGATTTGCCGAGTGCAGATCCGGAACGGGTGCGCGGAGAAATCGAGGAAGTAATCGGATTGGATGCTTCCGATGCAGTTTTGGCTTCGGCCAAAGCCGGAATCGGAATCGAGGAGATTTTGGAACAGGTCGTTGAATTGGTTCCAGCTCCGCAAGGTGATCCGGATGCTCCTTTCAAGGCGCTTATTTTCGATTCACTGTTTGATGCGTACCGCGGTGTAGTTGCCTATATCCGTGTTGTTGAGGGTTCCATTAAAGTGGGCGACAAAATCAAAATGATGTCCACTGGCAAGGAATTCGATGTTACCGAATTGGGTGTTTTCAACCCTAAAACACAGCTTTTGGATGAACTGAACGTCGGTGATGTAGGTTTCCTTACGGCATCCATTAAAAACGTTGGTGATACGACTGTCGGTGATACGATAACGAGTGCCGTGAATAGTGCGACAGAACCATTGCCGGGTTACAGGAAGATGAATCCGATGGTATATTGCGGTCTATACCCAATTGACGCATCGAAATTCAATGATTTACGGGATGCATTGGAGAAATTGGAATTGAACGATTCAGCGCTGCAGTTCGAAGCGGAATCATCGCAAGCATTGGGCTTCGGTTTCCGTTGCGGATTCCTTGGGCTCCTTCATATGGAAATCATCCAGGAACGGATTGAACGTGAATTCAAAATCGATTTGATCACCACTGCACCGAGTGTTATTTATGATGTGGTGCAAACGGACGGAACGGTCCTGAAAGTGGATAACCCGTCCAATATGCCTGATGCTCAAAAGATCGAACGTGTCGAGGAGCCGTATGTCAAAGCGACGATGATGGCACCGACGGAGTTTGTCGGGGCAATCATGGAAATCTGTCAAAATAAACGCGGTAACTTCATTGATATGGAATATATCGATGAGACTCGTGTGAGCATTCATTATGAAATTCCATTATCGGAAATCGTGTATGATTTCTTCGATCAATTGAAATCCAATACAAGAGGCTATGCTTCATTCGATTATGAGCTGATCGGCTACAAACCGTCCAAGCTTGTGAAGATGGATATCTTACTGAATGCTGAAACTGTGGATGCTTTAAGTTTCATCGTTCATAAGGACTTTGCTTATGAACGCGGTAAAGTCATTGTTGAAAAATTGAAGAAATTGATTCCAAGGCAACAATTCGAAGTGCCGATCCAAGCGGCGATCGGGCAAAAAATCATCGCCCGTTCTTCGATTAGTGCAATGCGCAAAAACGTATTGGCTAAATGTTACGGCGGCGATATTTCCCGTAAACGTAAATTGCTCGAAAAACAGAAAGAAGGTAAAAAGCGGATGAAACAAGTAGGTTCCGTTGAAGTTCCGCAAGAAGCTTTCATGGCTGTTTTGAAAATGGATGATACGACACCCAAAAAATAAATAAAATAAACGATAGTTAGAAAAAAGAGGGTAGAGGAAATCTAGCCTCTTTTTCTATCGACTCATTCGATTAAAAGGTTGTGAACACAATGATCAAAAGCGCCTACCTCCATATACCATTTTGTGAACATATTTGTCACTATTGTGATTTCAATAAAGTATTTTTGCAGGGACAGCCGGTCGACGAATATTTACAGATGATGAAAAGGGAAATGATGATGCAGCTTTCCAAATACCCGACTGCAGGTTTGGATACGGTTTTCGTCGGTGGAGGGACACCGACCTCACTGGATGAAAAGCAGCTTGCATTCTTATGTGAAGCAATCAATGAAACCCTGCCCTTTGATCCTAAGAAGGCAGAATATACATTTGAAGCCAATCCCGGGGATCTTTCAAGGGAAAAACTCAAGATACTTTATGATTCAGGGGTCAATAGACTTAGCTTTGGAGTGCAAAGCTTCAATGATGAATTATTAAAACGAATTGGCCGGACTCACCGGGCTTCAGAAGTATATGAAACGATCCATTTGGCTCAAGAAGTTGGCTTTACGAATATAAGCATCGACTTGATTTATGGATTGCCGGGCCAAACGATGGAAGATTTCAAGGATACGCTGGATAAAGCGATCGCGCTTCAATTGCCCCACTACTCAAGCTACTCATTGATCGTTGAGCCGAAGACGGTTTTTTATAATCAGATGCGAAGAGGTAAATTAAACCTGCCGCCGCAGGAGCTCGAGGCTTCGATGTATGAGAGGCTGATGGAAGAGATGGAGAAGAATGGTCTGCATCAATATGAAATCAGTAATTTTGCCCGGGCTGGGTTTGAAAGCAGGCACAACCTGACATATTGGGATAATGTGGAGTATTATGGGATTGGTGCTGGTGCACATGGCTATACTGGAGGTAAAAGGGTGGCCAATCATGGGCCTGTGAAGAAATATATCACTCCATTGCTTTCGAACGAACTGCCTGTGTTGGAAGAACACCCAGTACCGCTTCATGAACGGATGGAAGAGGAGATGTTTTTGGGTCTCCGGAAAACGCAAGGAGTTTCATTGGAAATCTTCAAGAATAAATTTTTTGTAGAAATGACGGAGATTTTCAGGAAACCGCTCGAAGAAGGATCGGCAAAGGGTTTGCTTAAGGTGGAAGGCGGGTTCGTGCGCTTGACTGAGCGGGGCAAACTGCTAGGAAATGAAGTGTTCCAAACATTTTTAGGCGTTATTGATTCCGACTGAAGGAAATCCATGTTATTTTAACGATGAATTAGCGGTTTTCATTGTTGACATCATAAGCTGCATTTGATAATTTATTAGTATATTAGCACTCGATGAGACAGAGTGCTAACAGAGGTGATCATACATGCTAACTGATCGTCAATTATTGATTCTACAAGTGATAATCGAGGATTTCATCCATTCTGCCCAGCCAGTCGGGTCACGAAGCTTGTCGAAGAAAGATGAAATCACGTTCAGCTCTGCCACAATTCGCAACGAAATGTCTGACCTTGAAGAAATGGGATTTTTAGAAAAAACTCATACTTCTTCCGGTAGGATTCCTTCTGAAAAAGGGTATAGATATTATGTGGATCATTTACTTTCTCCTCAAGCTCCGAAAAAGAATGAAGTGAAGATATTAAAATCCGTTTTTGTAGAACGAATTTATGAATTGGAAAAGATCGTTCAGAAGTCAGCGAAAATACTTTCGGAACTGACGAATTATACGGCGATTGTACTCGGACCAAAAGTGAATGAGCATAAGCTGAAAAAAATCCAGATCATTCCCTTAAGTCCTGAAACGGCAATTGCCATCATTATTACGGATACAGGTCATGTGGAAAATCGAATGATTTCCTTACCGCCTTCTTTTGATATAAACGAAATTGAAAAGATGGTGAACATATTGAATTCCCGTTTGGTCGATGTTCCGCTAGTTGATCTAAAGGATAAGATTTATAAGGAAGTTGCCGTTCTATTGAGCCGCCACATTCATAACTATGGATCGATGGTCTCGGTCCTTGCGGAGACCCTGACGGACACAAAGCCCGAAAAAATATTTTTCGGCGGGAAAACGAATATGCTGAGGCAGCCGGAGTTCCATGATATTACGAAAGTAAGCACGCTTTTATCGATGATTGAGCAGGAACAGGGATTTTATGAACTAATTACTCAAAATCCATCGGGCATCCACGTCAAGATCGGCCGTGAAAATCAAAACACAGTGCTCGATGACTGCAGTTTGATTACGGCAACCTACTCAATCGGGCAGGAGCAAGTTGGCACATTGGCCATATTGGGTCCAACGAGAATGGAATATTCGCGAGTGATCAGTTTGCTTTCGTTTTTCTCGAAAGATTTAACGGCCCTGATGACCAAACTGTATCAAAAATAGTAGCAAAGGTAATATTGTTAAGGTGGCGGAGGAGTATATTCCGCGGCCTGGCATATTACTTTAGCATAAATTGTATAACCCTTTTAGGGAGGTGAGATTGTGACAGAAAATAAAAACGAAGAACAAATATTGGAAAATGAAACAATCGAGGAAAGCGCTGCAGAAGCAGTTTTCGCTGAAGAAGAAATTCCAGCGGAAGAAAACGATGGTCCGGTTGAAAAAGATGAACTTCAATTGGCTCATGAAAAAATTGCCGAACTTGAGGCGAAAATCGAAGAAATGGATAACCGTTATCTTCGTCTGCAGGCCGATTTTGATAATTCAAGACGCCGTGCCAAGCTTGATATGGAGGCGGCTCAAAAATATAGAGTTCAAAGTATTGCTAGTGATTTAGTGGAGGCTCTTGATAATTTTGAAAGAGCAACAAAAATCGAAGCGGAAAATGAACAGACGAAATCCTTGCTATCCGGCATGGAAATGGTCTATAAAGCGATTACTGGTGCATTGGCTAAAGAAGGCATCGAACCGATCAGTTCGGTTGGTGAAGAGTTCGATCCGCGTTTGCATCAAGCGGTCATGCAAGTTCAAGATGAAAACTTCGGTTCGAACATCGTCGTCGAGGAATTCCAAAAAGGATACCTTCTTAAAGACCGTGTGATTCGACCTGCAATGGTAAAAGTGAACGAATAGGATTTTTACATATAAATAATTGGGAGGTAGTGAAACTATGAGCAAGATTATTGGTATTGACTTAGGTACAACAAACTCTTGTGTATCTGTACTTGAAGGCGGGGAACCAAAAGTAATCCCGAATCCGGAAGGAAACCGTACAACACCATCCGTAGTGGCATTCAAAAATGGAGAAAGGCAAGTTGGGGAAGTGGCAAAACGCCAAGCGATTACAAACCCTAACACGATCATTTCCATTAAACGCCATATGGGTACCAACCATAAAGAAGTAATTGAAGGAAAAGAATACTCACCTCAAGAAGTTTCTGCAATCATCCTTCAATACTTGAAATCATACGCTGAAGAGTATCTTGGCGAAAAAGTCACAAAAGCGGTTATCACTGTACCTGCTTACTTCAATGATGCAGAACGTCAAGCAACTAAGGATGCTGGTCAAATTGCCGGCCTTGAAGTGGAACGTATCATCAACGAACCGACAGCTGCAGCACTTGCATACGGTTTGGATAAAACGGAAGAAGATCAAACGATCCTTGTATTCGACCTTGGCGGCGGTACATTTGATGTGTCCATCATGGAACTTGGAGACGGCGTTTTCGAAGTTAAGTCCACAGCTGGCGACAATCGTCTAGGTGGGGATGATTTCGACCAAGTCATCATCGATTACCTGGTTGAAGCATTCAAGAAAGAAAACGGCATCGACCTTTCAAAAGATAAAATGGCGGTTCAACGTTTGAAAGATGCAGCTGAAAAAGCGAAAAAAGATCTTTCCGGCGTAACGTCAACTCAAATTTCTTTACCATTCATCACTGCTGGAGAAGCTGGACCGCTTCACTTGGATGTAACGATGACTAGAGCTAAATTCGATGAGCTTTCCACAGGTCTTGTGGAACGTACTATGGGACCGACTCGTCAAGCATTGAAAGATGCTGGTCTTTCAGCATCTGAAATCGACAAAGTAATCCTTGTTGGTGGGTCTACACGTATTCCTGCTGTCGTTGAAGCGATCAAAAAGGAAATCGGTCAAGAACCAAGCAAAGGTGTAAACCCTGATGAAGTGGTGGCTATGGGTGCTGCAATTCAAGGTGGCGTATTGACAGGTGATGTTAAAGACGTTGTCCTTCTTGATGTAACTCCACTTTCACTTGGAATTGAAACGATGGGCGGAGTATTCACGAAACTGATTGACCGTAATACTACGATTCCGACAAGTAAATCACAAGTATTCTCGACAGCGGCTGATAATCAAACGGCAGTTGATATCCATGTCCTTCAAGGTGAGCGTCCAATGTCAGCGGATAACAAAACTCTTGGTCGTTTCCAATTGAGTGACATTCCACCGGCACCGCGTGGAGTTCCGCAAGTTGAAGTGACATTCGATATCGATAAAAACGGTATCGTGAACGTTCGTGCGAAAGATCTTGGTACGAACAAAGAACAAGCAATCACCATCAAATCATCTTCAGGCCTTTCTGATGAAGAGATCGAACGCATGGTACGTGAAGCGGAAGAAAATGCCGATAGCGATAAACAACGTAAAGAAGAAGTTGAACTGCGTAACGAAGCAGATCAATTAGTTTTCCAAACGGAAAAAACGCTTAAAGATTTAGAAGGTAAAGTGGACGAAGCGGAAGTGACAAAAGCGAATGAAGCGAAGGATGAACTGAAAGCTGCAATCGAGAAAAATGAGCTTGAAGAAATCCGCGTGAAAAAAGATGCACTTAACGAAATCGTTCAAGCTTTGACAATGAAGCTTTATGAAGAAGCGGCAAAAGCTCAGCAAGCTGGCGAAGCGGGTGCTGGCGAGTCTGCTCAAGACGATAATGTCGTTGATGCTGAATACACTGAAGTAAACGAAGAAGAGAAAAAATAAAAAGTGCCCCAATCGGGACACTGATATATCGGGCAGTATTCTGCTCCATTGTAAAAAAGTCAAAGTCAGGTTATCTTGACTTTGGCTTTTTTTACAGTGAATGGAAACATTGTTGCAATCACTGATGGGGAATCGTGGGATTTTAGAGAAAAATGTGTGCAAATTGGGGCTGGCAATGCCATTTGCAAAAATGTGTTAAAGCCGTTTGTACTTTTCTAGTTGATTATTATCTTCGTTCAGTGATAATATTACCTTTATGTGAATCGAATCGGGAGTGGATTTTAGATATGAGTAAACGCGATTATTATGAGGTGTTAGGCCTTTCGAAAAGTGCTTCGAAGGATGAAATCAAAAAAGCGTATCGAAAGCTCTCCAAACAATATCACCCTGATATTAATAAAGCGGACGATGCTGCGGATAAATTCAAGGAAATCAAGGAAGCTTACGAAGTATTGAGTGACGAACAGAAAAAAGCCCATTATGACCAATTCGGACATACAGATCCCAATCAAGGCTTTGGCGGTCAGGACTTTGGCGGTTTCGGCGGTTTTGAAGATATTTTCAGTAGCTTCTTTGGTGGCGGCGGACGCAGGAGAGATCCTAATGCACCGCGTCAAGGAGCGGATTTACAGTATACGATGACGCTTTCGTTTGAAGAGGCTGCATTCGGAAAAGATACTGAAATCGAAATTCCGCGTGAAGAGGATTGCGGTACATGTAAAGGATCCGGTGCCAAACCAGGTACAAAGGTGGAAAACTGTTCACATTGTCATGGAACCGGTCAATTGAATGTTGAACAAAACACAGCGTTCGGAAGGATTGTGAACCGGAGAGCATGTCACCATTGTCAAGGAACAGGAAAAATCATTCCTAATAAATGTTCAACATGCGGCGGCGACGGAAAAGTCCAAAAACGTAAAAAAATCCAAGTCAAGGTGCCAGCAGGAATTGATGATGGCCAGCAGTTGCGTGTAACAGGCCAAGGCGAGCCTGGAATCAATGGCGGCCCCGCAGGAGACCTGTATGTAGTCTTCCATGTGCGCAGCCATGAATTCTTTGAACGGGATGGCGATGATATTTATTGTGAAATGCCGGTTACTTTTGCCCAGGCAGCATTAGGCGATGAAATAGAAGTTCCGACGCTGCATGGAAAAGTGAAGCTGAAGATTCCAGCAGGTACACAAACTAGCACTCGTTTCCGTTTAAAGGGCAAAGGAGTTCCGAATGTCAGAGGATATGGCCAAGGAGATCAGCATGTGGTCGTATTGGTTGTCACGCCTAAGAAATTAACGGAAAAACAAAAGGACTTGCTTCGTGAGTTCAGTGATATCAGCGGTCAAGGTGTAGATGAACAAGATGATGGCTTTTTCTCAAAAGTGAAGCGTGCTTTTAAAGATAGGTGAATAAAAGTAAAAAGAACAAATTGGGAGTTGGTAGATTATGAAGTGGTCTGAATTTGCAATCCAAACAACGAATGAAGCGGTTGAACCTGTTTCGAATATTCTTCATGAGGCAGGTGCGAGCGGTGTTGTCATTGAGGATCCTCTAGAATTAGTCAAGGAACGTGAAAATGTTTTTGGCGAAATCTACCACTTAAACCCCGATGATTATCCGGATGAAGGTGTAGTCATTAAGGCTTATCTGCCCGTTAACAGCTTCCTTGGCGATACCATTGATGCTATTAAGGAATCAATCAATAATCTCCTTCTTTTTGATATTGACCTTGGGAAAAATGTTGTTTCAATTAGTGAAGTGAATGAAGAAGAGTGGGCGACGGCTTGGAAAAAATATTATAACCCCGTTAAGATATCCGAACGTTTTACCATCGTGCCAACGTGGGAAGACTATACTCCGGTAAGCAGTGACGAATTGATCATTGAACTTGATCCAGGCATGGCCTTCGGAACGGGAACACACCCGACGACGGTCATGTGCATCCAAGCGCTGGAACGAACAGTAACGCCTGGGGATTTAGTCGTTGATGTAGGAACTGGTTCTGGTGTTCTAAGCATTGCAGCTGCATTATTGGATGCAAAACGAATCCAGTCACTTGATTTGGATGAAGTGGCAGTACAGTCAGCCAAGCAAAACGTTGAAATAAATAACGTGCAGGATAAAGTGTCCGTGTCACAAGGCAACTTACTGGATGGTGTAAATGAACAAGCGGATATCGTCGTGGCTAATATTCTTGCCGAAGTGATCATGCGTTTTACGGATGATGTAGCGAAAGTCGTTAAACCTGGCGGATATTTCATCGCTTCCGGAATCATTCAAACTAAGAAACAAGATGTGAAGGAAGCGATTATAGCATCTGGTTTCACCGTTGAGGAAACGATCTTGATGGAAGATTGGGTGGCAATAATCGCAAAAAGAAATGCTTAATTGGAAAAGTTACTCTGATTATCGGTTTTTTTGATAGTCAGAGTACCTTTTTTTAGCTTGAATCTTTGCACGGCTTGCATTCTGGATTCCTGACTGTTAGCCTGTGAGTTATTTAGACTAGACGAAGTAGGTGGCAGTGTGCAACGGTATTTTCTTAACGAAGCAGATATCAATGGAAACATGGTGACGATATCAGGTGATGATTTTCACCATATCGCCAGAGTGATGAGAATGGGACCAGGTGAGCGGATCATCACGGTGAAAGGTAATGGCATGACAGCTATCGCGGAAATTTCGGAAATTACTGATGATGCTGTAATAGGTACGGTAACCGAATGGAAGAATGAAGAGAAGGAACTTCCTGTAAGGGTAGTGATTGCGAGCGGTCTGCCTAAAGGGGATAAATTGGAATATATCGTTCAAAAGGGCACTGAACTGGGTGCCGTTGAATTTATCCCTTTTATTGCTGCTCGTTCGGTGGTAAAATGGGACCACAAAAAGGTAGGCAAGAAATTGGAGAGGCTCCAGAAGATTTCAAAAGAGGCGGCTGAGCAATCTCACCGCACGGTTATCCCTGCCATCAAGGAACCGATGACGGCAGATCAGCTAGCTGGGTATGCTTCCGGTTTCAATCATAAATTAATCGCTTTTGAAGAAGAGGCAAAGCGGGGGGAAACTTCTGTACTCGCTTCTGTCTTGAAAGATATTACTGCTGGGCAATCCATCCTATTCGTTTTTGGGCCTGAAGGTGGTTTAGCAGATAAGGAAATTGAAAAACTGACTGATGCCGGTTTTATGGCTTGCGGTCTTGGACCAAGAATATTAAGAACTGAAACAGCACCTTTATATGCACTTTCCGCTGTTTCTTATCATGTAGAACTTTTGAGGTGATGAAAAATGGCAACGGTCGCTTTCCATACATTAGGCTGTAAAGTGAATCATTATGAAACAGAGGCTATATGGCAATTATTCAAAACTGGGGGATATGATCGTGTTGAGTTTGAAAATACATCAGATGTATATGTCATCAACACATGCACGGTGACAAACACTGGCGATAAGAAAAGCCGTCAGGTCATCCGTCGTGCCATTCGTAAGAATCCGAATGCCGTCATAGCGGTAACGGGATGTTACGCACAGACATCGCCGGCAGAAATCATGGCCATACCAGGTGTGGATATTGTTGTAGGAACACAAGACAGGGTTAAACTGCTTGATTACATTGAGCAATTCAAGGTTGAGCGTGAACCAATCAATGCCGTAGGAAATATCATGAAAAACCGTGTTTACGAAGAGTTGGATGTACCTGCTTTCACAGACCGTACACGCGCTTCACTGAAGATTCAGGAAGGCTGCAATAATTTCTGCACTTTCTGCATCATTCCTTGGGCACGTGGCTTGATGCGTTCCCGCGATCCAAAGGAAGTCGTTCACCAGGCTGAACAGCTTGTCGAGGCAGGCTATAAAGAGCTAGTCCTTACCGGAATTCATACGGGCGGCTACGGAGATGATTTGAAAGACTATAATTTGGCGATGCTGCTGCGGGACTTGGAAAAAGTCGATGGGCTGAAGCGTATCCGTATTTCATCCATTGAAGCCAGCCAAATTACAGATGAGATCATTGAAGTGCTGACGAATTCGAAAAAAGTGGTACGTCATTTGCATATACCAATCCAATCGGGTTCCGATACCGTTCTAAAACGGATGAGACGTAAATATACGATGGATTTCTTCGGTGATCGAATCGAAAAGCTGAAAATTGCACTTCCGGGTCTTGCTGTTACCTCTGATGTCATCGTAGGTTTCCCGGGTGAAACTGAAGAAGAATTCATCGAGACATATAACTTTATAGAAAAATATAAATTCTCCGAACTTCATGTTTTCCCTTATTCAAAACGGACAGGGACTCCGGCTGCCCGTATGGGAGATCAAGTGGGTGAAGATATCAAAAATGAACGAGTCCACCGCCTTATTACGTTGTCGGATCAGTTGGCAAAAGAGTATGCCTCCCGATTCGAGGGGGAAGTTCTGGAAGTCATTCCTGAAACGAAGTTGGAAAATGGCCTTTATGAGGGCTACTCCGATAATTACATGAAAGTCGTCTTCCCGGCATCGGAAGAAATGGTCGGTGAAATCGTCAAAGTTAAAATCACAAAATCTGGCTATCCATTTAGTGAAGGTCAGTTCGTGACGGTCGTGAAGGATTTTCCGTTGCAACAAGCATCCAATATCTAAGACAGCGGTTAATCGCTGTCTTTTTTTATTATCCTTTTTTAGATGTGTTTTCTTGGCACTTTCGGGTAAAGACTATATATATCGTCAAAATGGTTAAACTATGGTATCATGAGAGGTACGTACAACTAGGTATAGATTGTTTTTGAGGAGGATTTATTAATGTCACAAAATGTAGCAGGTTTAATTGACCACACGTTATTAAAAGCAGATGCAACCAAAGAGCAAATAAAGGTATTGTGCGAAGAAGCGAGAGAGTATAACTTTGCTTCCGTATGCGTAAACCCAACTTGGGTGAAATATGCAAGTGAACTTTTGGAAGGTTCAGAAGTGAAGGTTTGTACGGTTATCGGCTTCCCTCTAGGTGCAACCACACCGGAAACCAAAGCTTTTGAAACGAAAGATGCCATCGCCAATGGTGCTCACGAAGTCGATATGGTGATCAATATCGGCGCATTGAAGGACAAGGATGATGAGTTGGTAGAGCGGGATATTCGTGCTGTGGTAGCGGCATCCACTGGTAAGGCTCTTTCAAAAGTGATCATTGAAACTTCTTTATTGACCGATGAAGAAAAAGTCCGTGCATGTGAATTGGCCGTAAAAGCCGGAACGGATTATGTGAAAACATCAACTGGTTTTTCGACCGGCGGAGCGACAGTTGAAGATATCGCGCTTATGAGAAAAACGGTTGGCCCGAATATCGGTGTCAAAGCTTCAGGCGGGGTCCGCAACACGAGCGATGCCCAGAATGTGATTGAAGCTGGTGCAACAAGAATTGGAGCGAGTGCAGGTGTCTCCATCGTGAAGGGCTTAACAGCTGATTCCGATTATTGATTTTGTAAGGACCGTATAATTCCCTAAAATAAAGCAGGCGGAGAAAAATGAATTATTTTTTCTCCGCCTGTTTTTTATTGATTCCAAAAATAATTCAACTGGCAATTTCCCTTGCCCGTGTATTGGCTTATTTCTTCCATAAAAAAGAGGACCTGTATCATTTTTGGAACCCATACATTCAAAAATAAGTTTATTGTGGATTTAATAGATATTAGGAGGTATCAAACAGGGAGTTAACATGCTTATATTAAATTGGGTTTTCATTTTGAATGGTAAAATTTTACACTTCAATAACCGTTTTATTTATAATGGCAGTAACTGCTTTTTATCTAACATCATTCTCTAATGAAAGTTTGCTGATTTTGATAGTAGCTGTTGTATTATTGAGTGGTTTGAGGTTATTTAACCATAATACTAATTATAGATTAGCTGAAATCGGTTACCGCCCCTAATATCTATGCGTTTAGGTTATATATATCTTATTTATGGCTGTCCCATAGTCAGTTGCCAATGACTTTTGGACAGCCCTTATTTTTTTAAGTGTGGCCGATGCACCAAAAGAATGAGGTTGGAGAATCGCCGTGCGAATGGCAAGACGGCCAAAGAAGTCAAGATATTGAAAATGACACTGGCATGCGCGAGCTGTGTCCCTTTGTTTTCGGTGAAATAGGCAGCCGTACTTTCGAGGATGTCCACAAAAGGCAGGAATGCGGCAACCCCGATGATGTTCAGCCAAATATGTGCATAAGCTGTGAAGGCAGCTTGTCTACCAGAACCGATGCTGGCCATGTATCCGGTGATGCAAGTGCCGATATTCGATCCGAGCATGATGATGATTGCCGAGGACACGGATAACTCCCCATTCATCAAAAAACTCATGGCTATCCCGATGGTTGCAGAACTGGAGTGAATGAGTGCCGTCAATAATAACCCGGCAATCAGGGCATAACTCATATGGCCCTCTATGTACTGGATAAGCGTTTGTATGGATGGATAGGCTGCAATCGGTGTCGAAAGCGTTTTAAAACCGCTCATCGCCGCGAAGATGGCCGAGATTCCGATCAGGGACATTCCTAGGCTTCTCGGCAATGCTTTTGGCATGAAGCAAAGGAAAGCGCCGCTTACGACACCGGGAATGATCCAGCGATCCAAAGAGAAAGTCATGAACTCTGCTGTAAAGGTGGATCCGATATTCGTTCCAAGAATAATCCCGATTGTTTGCGGGAATGTTAAGCTTCCTGCGGAAACAAGGCCGACCGTCATGACCATGACCGCCGAGCTGCTCTGCAGGATCCCGGTAAAGATGGTTCCGGCCAAGAAGCCTTTCCATGGCTTATCCGTAACCTTTGAGAGAAATGTTTTTAATGCTGCACCGGACATATTGAACAGTCCGATTCGTAAAACTGACATACCTGCCAGAAATATCGCAATGAATAAAATGAATAAAAATAGCTCATGCATGACTGTCACCTCATAGTAAGCTTATGGCCATTTAACAGGGGACATGCTATAAATTGGAATTTCATGCAAGTTGAATCATCGCTTAGTGAAAAATTATGATAATAACACGATTATATTCAAAATAAGTTTGATTTTATTGGTTGACCTGCTAAAGATGATATATTATAATTGTTTAGTACATGTATAACATGTTGACAACTTGAGTTAGTGTGTTGTTTTCGGAGGGAGGGAAAGAGATGTCTAAAACCGTCGTTCGTAAAAACGAATCGCTTGAAGATGCTCTTCGTCGTTTCAAACGTACTGTATCTAAAGCAGGATCGCTTCAGGAAGCTAGGAAGCGTGAATTTTATGAAAAACCAAGCGTAAAACGTAAGAAAAAGTCTGAAGCTGCAAGAAAACGTAAATTCTAAGAGAGGGTGGAAAGATGAGTCTTCTCGAGCGTTTAAATAATGATATGAAACAAGCGATGAAGAACAAGGAAAAGGACAAACTATCTGTTATTCGGATGCTGAAA
The DNA here is from genome assembly GCF_056279465.1 of Peribacillus sp. TE19612. Classification (NCBI taxonomy): domain Bacteria; kingdom Bacillati; phylum Bacillota; class Bacilli; order Caryophanales; family Bacillaceae; genus Peribacillus; species Peribacillus sp. TE19612. The sequence goes on from NZ_JBWCCL010000002.1 coordinate 348,079, forward strand.
GCTTCTATTCAAAACGAAGCCTTGAAGCAGAGACAAGATTTAACAGATGATGAAGAATTGACAGTGCTCTCTCGCGAATTAAAACAACGCAAAGACTCCCTCCAGGAGTTTGAAAACGCAGGTCGTTCAGATCTCGTGGATAAAGTCCGCACCGAACTAGTATACGTAGAGGCATATATGCCTCAGCAACTTTCAGAAGAAGACATTTCTAAAATCGTTAACGAAACGATTTTAGAAGTCAATGCAACATCCAAAGCAGATATGGGCCGAGTTATGGGAGCTTTAATGCCTAAAGTTAAAGGTAAAGCGGATGGTTCTCTAGTTAACAAATTAGTACAACAACATCTATCTTAAACTCTAAACTTAAAACTCGAAACCTAACCGCAGGCAAATTGCCTGTGGTTTTTGTGTATTTCATGAATTTTATGCGTATATTATTGAAACGAAGCCCAAGATAATTGTCGCACTTTTAATTTTATTTGCTTTTTTTGAAACCTTTTTCATATACATACGTAATAACTAAAGAACAGGGTAAAGGGTTGCTTCAATTGCTCCTTATTCGAATTTTAGTTACGGGCTGAATTTACTGGTAAGTTCCTGGATAATGGGACACTTACCGCGTTTAATACGGGAAAGGGGGCGTTCCGTTGAAAATTTGGCGTTATTTATCTGTACTCCTATTTGGATTGCTGTTCACCATGTCTTCCTTTGGTGGAGCGACGGTATCTGCAAACGAGAAGATCGTTTACCATGTACCCATTGAAGAAACGGTGGAAAAGGGACTCTCGGCCTTTTTGGAACGAGCACTGACCACTGCTAAAGCAGCAGATGCAGATCTTGTCGTTTTCGAGGTGAATACCCCTGGAGGTGCTGTGGATGCAGCAGGGGAAATTGCAAAGTTACTGGCGGATTCACCAATAAAGACAGTTGCCTATGTCAATAACAGGGCTTTATCTGCAGGGGCATACATTTCTTTAAGTGCGGATGAGATCTATATGGTTCCGAGTGCCACCATGGGATCTGCAGCTGTGATTGATTCAACAGGGAACGCTGCAAGTAAGAAAGCGCAATCTTATTGGTTGGCTGCCATGAAGACTGCTGCTGAACAAAATGGACGTGATCCCATATACGCCCAGGCGATGGCGGATGTTGACATCGATCTACCCGAATATGGAGCGGAAAAAGGGAAGTTGCTGACATTTACAGCCGAACAGGCAAAAAAGGCTGGGTATAGCGAAGGCACTGTCTCTGGAAAAGCGGAGCTGTATAGTATACTTGGGGTTGAAGATGCTGATATTCGGTCAATCGAAGAAAGCTTTCCTGAGAAGCTAGCCCGCTTTTTGACCAACCCGATCGTCGTTCCCATTTTATTAACGATAGCGGGAATCGGGATTGTGATGGAATTGTTTTCACCCGGCTTTGGAATTCCGGGCGTAATTGGAATCACCAGTCTTGTCTTATTCTTCTATGGTCATCTTGTCGCCGGTATCACCGGATACGAATCGTTAGCGCTGTTCATCATTGGGGTCATTCTCGTACTAATTGAATTTTTTATCCCAGGGGGGATTATCGGGCTGCTCGGGTTTACAGCGGTAGTGGGGAGTCTATTTCTCGCGACAGGTGATCCGGTCCATATGACGATCTCCTTGCTAATTGCGGTCACCGTATCCATTTTGGTATTCATCCTACTTGTAAAGGTGTTTGGAAAACAGATGAAATTTTTCAGGAAAATGATATTAACCGATGCAACAAAAACGGAACAAGGATATGTCAGCAATCCGAATCGTTTGGATTTATTAGGTGTAGAAGGGAAGGCCCTTACAGATTTGAGGCCTTCAGGAACAGCTTTGGTCAAAGAAGAAAGAGTGGATGTCGTGACCGAAGGAAGCTTTATTTCCAAAGGTTCGACAATCATTATCGTTAAAGTTGAAGGATCAAGGGTAGTCGTCCGGGAAATTCCGGATTCAAATTAAAATTAAAGGATACAGGAAGGATGAATCATTAAGTGATAACTTCAGGAACGGTATTTATTGTACTGGCAGTGATTGCTGCTATCATCGTATTGGCAGTGTTTTTCACATTCGTACCAGTCATGCTATGGATTTCCGCTTTAGCGGCAGGAGTCAAAATCAGTATATTTACATTAGTTGGGATGAGGCTTCGCCGTGTTATACCAAGCAGGGTCGTCAATCCCCTTATCAAGGCCCATAAGGCTGGAATCAATGTTTCAACGAATCAATTGGAGAGCCATTACCTTGCAGGCGGTAATGTCGATCGAGTGGTGAATGCATTAATTGCTGCAGAACGCGCCAATATCACGTTACCTTTCGAACGGGGTGCAGCCATTGACCTTGCCGGTCGTGATGTATTGCAAGCCGTTCAAATGAGCGTTAACCCGAAAGTGATCGAAACTCCATTCATCTCAGGTGTAGCGATGAATGGTATTGAAGTGAAAGCAAAGGCAAGGATCACGGTCCGGGCCAATATTGAACGCCTGGTCGGTGGTGCCGGTGAAGAGACGATCATTGCCCGTGTAGGGGAAGGGATCGTATCGACGATCGGTGCTTCGCAAATGCATACGGATGTACTGGAACATCCCGATTTGATTTCAAGAACGGTTTTATCGAAAGGGTTGGATTCAGGGACGGCATTCGAAATTCTTTCCATTGATATTGCTGAAGTGGATATCGGTAAAAATATCGGGGCCATATTACAGACGGACCAAGCCGAAGCCGATAAGAAAATAGCCCAGGCAAAGGCCGAAGAACGACGTGCGATGGCTGTTGCACTTGAACAGGAAATGGTTGCCCGTGTTCAGGAAATGAGAGCGAAGGTTGTTCAATCCGAAGCGGAAGTTCCGCTGGCCATGGCCGATGCACTTAAAAGCGGAAACCTTGGAGTGATGGATTATATGAATATCCAAAATATCACGGCCGATACGGATATGCGCGGTTCCATCAGTAAAATATCCGAAAATCCAAAAGATAACAACAATAACCATAATAATAATTAGGTCAGGGAAGGAAGGTCTTTAAATGGGAGATTTTATTGATTTCTTTCTCAAGAACCCATTCCTTATCATTGTCTTGATCGGTATTTTAACGTCCATGTTAGGAAAGAAAAAACAGCCTCAAGATCCTAACACCCCTCCGAAAAAGAAATGGCAGGAGGTCATGCAGGAGCTTCAAGGTGAAATGCAGCAAGGGAATCAGCAGCAAACGCCTGCACCTGCTCCTGTAAGGAAAGTCGAACAGCAGGCAGCACAGGCTGCAGAAGTGATCGATGAGACGACGAACGAAGCGAACAAAAGGATTGCGGAGCTTAGACGGCTGCAGCAGAAGTACGATCAAGAGCGTTTGTATCAAAAAGCGAAGGCAGATCAACTTACTTCAACGATTGCTGATAATAACAGTCCGGTCTATCGCAAAGGACCTTCTTTTGGCAAAAAGCAGCTGATTGATGGCATCATCATGTCAGAAGTGCTGGGACCGCCAAGGGCGAAGAGAAGTCTTCAGAGGTCCAGAAGGTGATTCGGAGCTCCGGGCTTTTTTAGACCTTCATTAAATGAGCATGAAAAAATAGACTTTCATTCACTTATAATTTTGTGCTAGAACCCTCTTTCATTTCATACATTGAGATGAAAGGGGGTTCTTTTTTATGGCACGCAATTGGGGAAAAAAAGTGAAACAGCTTATGACCAAAACAATGGACCTTCCGCAAGATGTCATGATGGACCTGCCGCGAATTACAATGATCGGACAATTACATATTTATATTGAAAACCATCGTGGCTTATTGGCTTTTACAGACAGCGAAGTACGATTGATGCTGAAAAATGGGCAGTTGCTGATAAAGGGAAATGCCTTTGTCATAAAGACGATTTTGCCGGAAGAAATCATGCTCGAAGGCAAAATTGACAAGGTTTATTTTATCAATGAATGATCCCGGGAGGTCTCCATGAAAAACCAATGGACAAACTATTATACAGGCTATGTAAAGGTGAAGGCTTATGGAAAAGGTGCAGAACGGTTAATTAATATGCTGACGAGAAGGGGGCTTCATATCTGGGAAGTGAAGCGTGTCGGAAGTGAAGCCCTGATTTTCCATATGGATATCAGGGATATCCCCAAACTACGTCAGGTCATGCGTAAGAGTGATTGTAAAGTAAAGTTCATGCAGGGAAAGGGTTTCCCTTTCCTGATGAAGAGAGTCATGAAAAACAGCGGGTTTTTAGCGGGGATGATCGCTTTCCTGCTATGTATATTTGTACTTTCCAACATGGTATGGGGCATCGAGGTTCAAGATGCCAAACCGGCAACCGAGCATGCCATCCGGAAAGAATTGGACAAGATGGGCGTGAAAATCGGTAAAGTGCAATTCTTTGTTGATGATGTGGATACGATTCAGCGTAAGCTGTCGGACCGGATTGGTGCATTGACATGGGTGGGGGTCGAGCTAAAGGGAACGACATATCATTTTCGGGTTGTGGAAAAACGGCAGCCTAAAGAGGTCGAGAAAACATCTCCACAGAATTTGGTAGCATCAAAAAAAGCGATCATCGCTGATATGTTCGTTGAAAAAGGACAATCTATTGTTAATGTGAATGATTATGTAGGAAAAGGACAACTTCTTGTTTCAGGATTGATTGGTAAAGAGGATAAACAGGAAATTGTATCCGCAAAGGGAGTAATAAAAGGGAAAACGTGGTATAAAGCGAAAGTGGAAGTTCCGTTAAAAACCAAGTTTTCTGTTTTTAACGGAGATGAAACCAGCAAGCACTTTTTGAAAATGGGGGGCTTTTCCCTTCCGGTATGGGGCTTCAAGGATCCGGGATATGAAAAACAGGAAAAGGAAACGACAGTGAGGCCTTTTCACTTTCTTCAATGGGAACTGCCGATTTCTTATAAACAAGTGACCTTAAGGAGCAAGGAAGATATTGTACGAAGCTATACGGAGAAAGAAGCGGTGGAGGAAGGCAGGAAAATGGCTAAAGCGGAATTAAAAAAACATTTAAACGAGGAAGATGAAATCGTCGAAGAAAAAATTTTGCACGGAAGCATGGAGAATGGTAAAGTTAAATTGTCTATACATTACCAAGTTATTGAAGATATAGCGATTGGACAGCCAATCATTCAAGGAGACTAACGAATGGCAGATGATGTGAAAGTAATTAAGCTCGAAATCGAATCACCCAATGAAGCGATCGCGTTATTGGGCAATGGGGATTCAAATGTAAAAGTGCTTGAAGAGGAACTTGGCATTTCCGTCATAACCAGAGGTGAAGCGGTGAGTGTTGCCGGGGATATCGAGCGGGTAACGATGGGGGAAGAGATCCTCAAGGCATTATTGACTGTAGTCAGAAAAGGAATTGCAATCAGTTCCAGAGATGTGCTTTATGCAATTGAATTGGCAAGAAAAGGCACATTGGAGTATTTCGGTGAATTATATGATGAGGAAATCGCCAAAACGGCTAAGGGGAAATCCATTAAAGTCAAAACAATCGGGCAGAGATACTATATCCAGGCAATTAAGAAACAGGATCTTGTATTTGGAATTGGGCCTGCCGGAACCGGGAAGACCTATCTTGCTGTGGTGATGGCCATCAATGCTTTGAAAAATGGACATGTAAAACGGATCATCCTGACACGGCCTGCCGTCGAAGCAGGGGAGAGCCTTGGTTTTCTGCCTGGTGATCTGAAGGAAAAGGTAGATCCTTATCTAAGGCCGCTGTATGACGCTCTCCATGACCTCCTAGGGATGGAACAGACGCAAAGGATGATAGAGCGCGGAACGATCGAAATAGCTCCCCTGGCTTATATGAGGGGCCGTACGCTTGAAGATGCCTTTGTCATATTGGATGAAGCCCAGAATACGACGGAAGCCCAAATGAAGATGTTCTTGACCAGGCTTGGTTTCGGATCGAAAATGGTCATTACGGGAGACCGGACCCAGATTGACCTTCCAAAAGGCATGAAGTCAGGTCTTGTCCGGGTAGAAGAGATATTGAAGAATGTTAAAGGCCTTTCCTTTGTTTATTTTGAACAAAGTGATGTAGTAAGGCATCCGCTTGTCGCTAAAATCATTACTGCTTACGAGCAGGCGAAGTCATAAGAAAAAATCCGCCATTTCAATCGGCGGATTTTTCGTGATGTGTCTAAATGACGAACTTTATGGTGAAAAAGTGGATATGAAATGACAGAACCTTTACATTTATCAATACGAAGGTGAAAATTCATATGAAAACTGTTATGATTTTACATATCTAGAATAATAAACATCATTTTTTTAGGAGGACCTTCCTTGAATCGTATCCAGAAATTTTTCACTCAAATAAAAGGGCTGTTGGTCCATCGTTTTTTTCAAGTGCTTTTGTTCATCATACTTGGTTTGTTTGCGTATGGTTTAATGTTCTCCAATGTGAAGCCGGAAAGGGTTCAAGTAGAGCTTTTTAAGCCTGCGGAACAAACGATCCGATCAACCAAAACTGTGGAAGATACCTATAAGACGGAACAGGAAAAAGAAGAGATTTCAAAACAGGTGGCGGATGTTTATTCTTTAAAAAAAGAATATGCCAAAAATAAAGTCGATCTGATTTCATCCATTTTCGATTCAGCGATTGAGGTGAATAAAGAAACGGACCCCGATGAAGATCATAATGAAGATGGGGATAAAAAAGAGACCGTAAAGACGGATGCTCAAAAAGTTTCGATATTAAAAGAAAAATTGACTGATGAAGTGAATAAAAATATCGAGGAATCCGTTTTCCTTGCATTAGTGCAGGCGGATGAAGATGAGTTGAAAATAGCGAAGGATTCGACCATTACGGCAGTGAATAATGTGATGAGCTCCCGAATCGCTGCAAGTGACGTCGAAAATGCCAAGAAAAAGGTTGTAGAGGAATTAGGGTATATGAGCATTAGCGGCGATATGAAAAAAGCCTCTACTTCCCTTGCGCGTACGGCAATCATTCAGAATGTATTTTTCGATAAGGACAAAACCGAGGAACAGCGAAGGAAAGCGGTTGAAAGCGTGGAGCCAATCAGGATCCTTCAAGGTCAGATCATCGTTGAAGAAAATCAGTTAGTGGACAGAGATGTATATAGGCAGCTTGAACTGGCAGGCTTCTTAAATACGGAGTCTACCATTTACCCGTATATCGGCCTGCTGTTATTCATATTCCTGACTTTTGCCGCTTTTTATTACTATTTCTACTATTCCGTTTCCAAAAAGGATAACAAGTACAATCAGTTATTGATCTTCAGTCTTGTCTTTATCCTTTCAATGGCTACCATGAAAACGGTCAGCATACTGGCAGACCTGAAAAACTCGAACTTGGAATACATTTTTCCGGGTGCCATGGCGGCGATGCTCATCAAGATATTATTGAATGATAGGTTAGCGGTAGCGATGATCATATTGTTAGGTTCGTATGGTACGATTATATTTAATGGTGATACACCTGGAAATCTGGATTTCTCGATGGGGCTTTATATCATTTTCGGGGGATTGACGGCAATCATTATCCTATCCAGGCCAAATTTCAAATCAAAGGTGCTGGTAGCGGGGCTGCTATTGTCTTTAATCAATATGGCATTTGTTTTTTCGCTCATCTTTATTATGGACAGCCATTATACTAGAATGGAGTACTTGTATTATGCTTCTGCTGCCATAGGTTCTGGAGTGGGTGCAGCCGTTTTGACAATGGGCTTGTTACCGTTTTTCGAGGCTGGTTTCGGGATTTTATCATCGATTAAGCTTATCGAGCTCGCGAATCCCAATCATCCGTTATTGCGGAAGATCTTGATTGAGGCTCCGGGGACATATCATCATAGTGTAATGGTCGCCAATTTGGCGGAATCAGCTTGTGAAGCCATCGGCTCGAATGGCTTGCTGGCAAGGGTCGGCAGTTATTATCATGATATCGGTAAAACGAAGCGGCCGCACTTCTTCATCGAAAATCAGATGAGTGAAGAGAACCCGCATGATCGGCTTCAGCCGGAAACGAGCAGGGATATCATCATTTCCCATGCTGTAGATGGCGGGGAAATGCTGCGCAGTCACAAATTCCCGAAAGAGATTGTGGATATTGCAGAGCAGCATCATGGGACCACATTATTGAAATTTTTCTACCATAAGGCAAAAAAACAGGATGAGGCCACACTCGAGGCGGCCTATCGATATCCCGGGCCGAGGGCGTTAATGAAGGAAGTGGCCGTCATCGGCATAGCCGATAGTGTGGAAGCTGCAGTGAGATCGATGAAGCACCCAACTCCGGAGAAGATTGAAGAGCTGGTAAGTTTCATCATTCAGGACAGGATTTCTGATGGTCAATTTGATGAATGTGACATTACTATGAGAGAATTAAGTATCGTGAAGCATTCCTTATGTGAATCGCTGAATGGTATCTTCCACTCCAGGATTGAATATCCGGAGCCGGATAAATTAGGACAGAAGGTGAAAGAATGATTTTAGCTATCGATTTAATGGATGAAACGAATGAAGTAACGGAGGAAGCTCAGCAGCTTGTTGAAAGCATTCTTCAATTTGCGGCAAGAAAAGAAAACATTGAAAAAGACACCGAGCTGTCTGTTTCATTTGTAGACAATGATAGGATTCGGGAAATCAATAAAGAATATCGTCATAAAGATTCAGCTACAGATGTCATTTCTTTTGCGCTTGAAGAAATGGGAGAAGATGAAGTGGAAATTGTCGGAGCGGAAATGCCCCGCATGTTAGGGGATATCATCATTTCCATTGAACGCACGAAAGAACAAGCTGAAGAATATGGTCATTCATTTGACCGGGAACTTGGATTTTTAGCACTGCATGGTTTTCTTCATTTATTGGGATTCGACCACATGAATGAAGAAGATGAAAAGGTGATGTTCACAAAACAAAAGGAGATCTTGGAAGAATATGGACTTTCAAGAGAAGGATAAAAAAAGGTATCCTTTATTAAAAAGTTTCTCTTTTGCCTGTCAGGGAATTTTGGAGGCTGTTCGGACTGAACGCAATATCAAGATTCATTTCGCGTTAACGGCAATCGTCGTATTCTTTGGTTGGCACTTCTCATTGAATGGGATGGAGTGGCTTTTCATTTTGGCGGCCATAGCCGGTACGATTACGTTGGAGCTCGTTAATTCCGCGATTGAAAGGGTAGTGGACCTGGTAACGGACCAAATCCATCCGCTTGCCAAGCAGGCAAAAGATATTGCAGCCGGAGCTGTATTCATATATGCTATATTTTCTATAATAGTTGGATTGATTATCTTTTTGCCTAAGGTTGGCCTGTAGGTTGCCGAAATGGTACTCAATTTGAAAGGAAGATGTGAATTGAATACAAAAGAATTGATTGAGGAAGCTAAAAAAGCAAGGGATAAAGCTTATGTGCCTTACTCCAAGTTTAAGGTGGGTGCAGCCCTTTTAACCGCTGATGGAAAGGTCTATCATGGTTGTAATATAGAAAATGCTGCATACAGCATGTGTAATTGCGCCGAAAGGACAGCTTTATTCAGCGCTTATGCCCATGACGATAAAAAATTCACCAAACTTGCAGTCGTGGCGGATACCGATGGTCCCGTCGCTCCATGCGGGGCATGCAGGCAGGTTATTTCAGAACTGTGCGAAAAGGATATGCCGGTCGTTTTGACCAACTTACATGGGGATATAAAAGAACTAACAGTACAGGAATTGCTTCCAGGAGCTTTTTCACCGGAGGATTTAAATGGATAAACTATTTGACGATACACAAGTAAAAGGTTACAAATCAGGTTTCATTTCAATAATTGGACGACCTAATGTAGGAAAAAGTACATTTCTGAATCGGGTCATCGGTCAAAAGATCGCCATTATGAGTGATAAACCGCAAACTACAAGAAATAAGGTCCAGGGTGTACTTACGCAAAACGATTCACAAATGATTTTCATCGATACACCCGGCATTCATAAACCAAAGCATAAGCTTGGCGACTTCATGATGAAAGTGGCAACGAATACATTGAAGGAAGTCGATTTGATTCTCTTCATGATCAATGCGACTGAAGGATACGGACGCGGGGACGAGTTCATCATCGAAAAACTTCAATCCGTAAAAACGCCTGTTTTCCTGGTCGTAAACAAAATCGATGCGATGCATCCAGATGATTTACTTCCGATCATTGAAAAATACCAACAGCTTTACCCTTTTGCAGCAGTCGTTCCGATTTCTGCGCTTGAAGGAAATAATGTGGATACTCTGCTTGAACAAATCAAAGAGCATCTGCCTGAAGGTCCCCAGTTCTATCCAGCTGACCAAGTGACCGACCATCCGGAACGTTTTATCATTTCCGAATTGGTCCGCGAGAAGGTACTGCACCTGACACGGGAAGAAATTCCACATTCAGTGGCTGTTGTCATCGATTCAATTAAAAAAATGGACAATAGCGACACCATCAATGTCATGGCGACTATCGTTGTCGAACGGGATTCACAAAAAGGCATTGTCATCGGAAAGCAAGGGAAAATGCTTAAAGAAGTCGGCAGCCGTGCCAGGGTGGATATCGAAAACCTATTGGGTTCTAAAGTTTTCTTGGAACTGTGGGTGAAGGTACAGAAGGATTGGCGTAACAAAGCAAGCCAGCTTCGCGATTATGGCTTCAATGAAAGCGAATATTAATTAACAAAATTTACGCATCATGAAAGTTAGGAAAACGGTCAAGCTAATCATATGGTCGGATATTCATATTGCTAGTTAAAAATGAAAGGTGGGCTTTATATGTTGGATTTTACCTGGGAATTATTCTCTGAAACAGGTAATGTGGACACCTATTTGCTGTTTAAGGAGATAGAAGTCGAGAGACAGGAAAGACACTTGGGATTGAATGATGAGCTAGCAGAAATTGATTTTCCTGTTTCATAGGTTAGCCTTGGCGAGCATGGGTGGTGTCTTGGTATGCTCCAAAAATGTGAGGGCATTGTCATAAGGCGAACTGCATATGGAGAAAATAACAAAATCATTACTATATATACCCGTGAGCTAGGGAAAATTGGCGTCATGGCGAGAGGGGCCAGTAAACCTAACAGCAGGCTTTCAGCCGTCACACAGCTTTTTTGCTCCGGGTATTTTCTTGTAACCACATCAACCGGACTCGGCAGTCTTCAGCAAGGCGAAATGGTCGATTCACTCCGTTTCATAAGGGAGGATCTTTTTGCCACCGCTTATGCTTCATATATTGTTGAATTGCTTGATAAAAGCGTCGAGGATAAGAAACCGAATCCATATTTGTATGAATTGCTTTCGCAAACTTTGCATTACATAAACGAGGAATATGACGCGGAGGTTTTGACATTCATTTTTGAAATGAAGATGCTGCCCGTCAATGGGATTAACCCAGTGCTGAATCAGTGTGCAGTATGTGGTGAAACGGAAGGGGAATTCTCTTTCTCGCTTCGGGAAGCGGGCTTTATCTGTCACCGCTGTCTGGGGAAAGACCCTTATCATTTTAAAATTTCACCTGCAGCCGTCAAATTGCTTCGGATTTTTTATTATTTAGATTTATCAAGGCTCGGAAACATTTCCGTCAAGCCTGAAACGAAAAAAGAACTGCGGAAGATCATCGATGCATATTATGAGGAATATTCCGGTCTGCTTTTGAAATCAAAAAAGTTCCTGAAACAGATTGATACGATGAAAGATATGTTTTAGGTCCTGACCTATTGACATTCCATGCTAGTTTGTATAAAATTCTAATCATCAAAATAAGAAGATTGCGTTGATGGAAAAGAGTATCTGTCATTCTCCATAAAAAGCGAACCCGGGACGGTGGAAGCCGGGATATGGATTTACAGGGAAGGGCGTTTCCGGAGCATGTTGCTTTGAAAAGAGGCCGTTTTGTAAACGGCAATTAGGGTGGAACCGCGGGTATACTCTCGTCCCTATGCATTTCGCATAGGGACGGGAGTTTTTTGTTTGCCAAAATGTAATGGGTTTCCGACCTTTAATCTTAAAAAGCCGTTTAAATAACCTGGAGGTGTACGATGAATATTCAAAATATGATTTTAACGTTACAAAAGCATTGGTCTGAACAAGGCTGCATATTGATGAATGCTTATGATGTCGAGAAAGGGGCAGGAACGATGAGCCCATACACGTTCCTGAGAGCCATTGGACCGGAGCCTTGGAGCGTGGCTTACGTAGAGCCTTCCCGCCGTCCTGCTGACGGTCGTTATGGTGAGAACCCTAATCGACTGTATCAGCATCATCAGTTCCAAGTGATCATGAAGCCGTCGCCTGACAATATCCAAGAGTTGTATTTGGATTCATTACGTGCTTTAGGGATAAATCCGCTCGAGCATGATATTCGCTTTGTGGAGGACAATTGGGAAAATCCATCCCTAGGGTGTGCCGGACTCGGTTGGGAAGTGTGGCTTGATGGAATGGAAATCACGCAATTTACATATTTCCAACAAGTGGGCGGCCTTGAGTGTAAACCGGTTTCCGTGGAAATTACATACGGGATCGAACGTCTCGCCTCTTACATTCAAGATAAGGAAAACGTATTTGACCTAGAATGGACAGATGGATTCACTGTTCGCGACATATTTGGTCAGCCGGAATACGAACATTCGAAATATACGTTCGAAACCTCCGACCTTGACATGCTTTTTCAGCTTTTCACGATGTATGAAAAGGAAGCGCATCGACAAATGGAAGAAGGACTTGTACATCCTGCGTATGATTATGTTTTGAAATGTTCCCATACATTTAACCTTTTGGATGCCAAAGGTGCCATCTCGGTGACGGAAAGAACGGGTTATATTGCCCGGTGCCGTAATTTAGCGCGTAAGGTTGCCAAAACCTTCTATGAAGAGCGGGAAAAATTAGGCTTCCCGATCCTGAAAGTGAAAGGGGATAATACAAATGAGCAAGCGTGATTTGTTATTGGAGATTGGATTGGAAGAGCTGCCTGCCCGTTTTGTGACAGCATCAATGAAACAGTTGTCAGATAAAGTGCAGCAATGGCTAACGGAAAAAGCGATAGAATTCGGGACGGTTGAAGCTTTTTCCACACCAAGACGTTTGGCCGTATTGGTGAAGGACGTGGAAGAATCCCAAAAGGATATCGAAGAAGAGGCAAAAGGTCCGGCCAAAAAAATCGCGTTGGACAGCGAAGGCAACTGGTCTAAAGCAGCATTGGGATTCGTCAGGGGTCAAGGCATGACTTCAGAGGACATTTATTTTAAAGAACTCAAGGGTGTGGAATATGTCCATGTGAATAAATTCATAAAAGGACAGCAGACCGTTCAGCTTTTATCTGAGCTTGCTGAAATCATCAGCGGCATGACGTTCCCGAAAAATATGCGCTGGGCCAATCAGGAGCTCCGCTTCGTCCGTCCGATTAAATGGCTGATTGCCTTATTTGGCAATGAAATAGTGCCATTCAGCATTGCTGATGTGGAAACGGGCCGTGAAACAAAAGGACATCGTTTCTTAGGCAATAGCGCCAGCATCGAGCAGCCGCAATGGTACGAAGATACGCTGAAAGAACAATTTGTAATGGCAGATCCAGATAAACGCCGGCAAGTTATATTGGATCAGATTAAAGAGCTTGAGCAGGAGAAAGGCTGGATCATCCCTGTCGATGAAGATCTGCTTGAAGAGGTAAATAATTTGGTAGAGTATCCAACGGTGTTATTTGGACATTTTGAAGAAGAATTCCTTGAGCTTCCTGCTGAGGTACTAATCACATCAATGAAGGAACACCAACGTTATTTCCCAGTTAAAGATCAGGAAGGGAACTTGCTTGCTTACTTTGTAACCGTGCGCAACGGCGATGACCGCCATTTGGATAAGGTTTCTAAAGGTAATGAAAAAGTATTGCGTGCCCGCTTATCGGATGCAGCATTTTTCTATAAAGAAGATCAGAAAAAAGAGATTTCGGATGCTTTGAAAAAGCTTGACAGCATCGTTTATCATGAAGAAATCGGTACATTGGCCGAGAAAACTGCCCGGGTAACTGAAGTGACCGGTGCCCTTGCGGATGCTTTGAATTTAAAGGCGGAAAAAGAAATGGCGCTTCGTACAGCGGCAATTGCCAAGTTCGATTTGGTAAGTAATATGGTTTATGAATTCCCTGAATTGCAAGGGTATATGGGTGAAAAATATGCTCTCTTAAAAGGGGAAGCCAAAGAAGTGGCCGCAGCTATCAATGAACATTATATGCCAAGGCATGCGGATGATGATGTACCGCCTTCAGTCATTGGCGCGGTTGTGAGTTTGGCTGAAAAAATTGATACTTTGTCTTCGTTCTTCGCTATTGGCGTCATTCCGACAGGTTCCCAGGATCCTTACGCATTAAGAAGGCAGGCGAGCGGTGTCGTCCAAATTCTAGCTGAGAAGAAATGGAATATTTCATTAGAGGAGCTTATTGTTTTAGGTCTTAAAGGACCGGAATCAAAAGGTATCTTAAAACGTGATCTTGAAGAAGTTAAAACGGACATGTTCACATTCTTTAAAGCTCGTGTCAAACACATGCTTCAAGAACAGCAAATCCGTTACGATTTGATTGACGCAGTTTTGTTCAATGAGATCGGTTATATCCACTCAATCGTGGAACGTGCACATGTATTGGATGCGAAGAAAGAAGAAGCAGGCTTTAAGGAAAGCCTGGAAGCTTTAAGCCGGGTCATGAACATTGCCGTAAAATGTGACAATCAGGTGACAGTCGATCCTGCTGCCTTTGAAAATGATCAAGAAAATGCGTTATATGTAAAATATCAAAAAGTGGCAATGCGTTATATGGAATCTAAAGATGAGAATGAGCGGTTTGAAGAGCTTGTTTCGCTTCAATCGGAAATAGAGTCATATTTCGAGAATACAATGGTCATGGCAGAGGATGAAGCAATCCGCAACAACCGTTTATCCTTAATGAAGGAAATCAGTGATTTGGTTGCAGGTTTTGCTGCCATGAATAAAATCATCCTTACATGATCGAAAGGGTGTATGGTATCGGAAACCCTTTGAATATGGGTTTCCGATTTCTTAAAAAGATAAATGGTCAATAAATAGGACAAAAATGCCCTAATTATATTATTTAGTATATAATTATTAAATGAATAACTTTTGTTACTTTACTCTGCGAAAGCAGTGGGGTGGTGATTATAATCCAATTGAATAAGCGTCAGGAACAAATTTTACAAATTGTAAAAGAAAACGGACCGATTACTGGAGAACATATTGCGGATAGATTGAATCTTACCAGGGCGACACTTCGCCCGGATTTAGCGATTTTAACGATGGCAGGTTTTCTTGATGCCCGGCCCAGAGTGGGGTATTTCTATACAGGCAGGTCAGGGACACAGCTTTTGACAGATAGCCTTAACCATCTTTATGTACGGGACTACCAATCGATACCTGTCGTCGTTGACGAGGGCATTTCCGTATACGATGCAATCGTCATGATGTTTTTAGAAGATGTCGGAACAATGTTCGTCGTCGATAAGCATGCATTGCTTGTTGGTGTCTTATCAAGGAAAGACTTATTGCGTGCGAGTATTGGGAAACAAGAGCTTAACTCCATTCCAGTCAATATCATCATGACTAGGATGCCCAATATTACAATGTGTTCAAAAGAAGATCTTTTGATTGATGTTGCAAAAAAACTGATTGATAAACAAATCGACTCATTACCGGTCGTCAAAGACACAGAAAAGGGCTATGAAGTAATTGGAAGGATTACAAAAACCAATATTACGAAAGCATTCGTAGCTTTGGCTGATGAAGGCTATTAGGGGGCTTGCAAAAGGAATGACGGAGAATATGAACGGTTCTATTATATATGTTGTATCGGATTCAGTAGGGGAAACAGCGGAATTGGTCACAAAAGCCGCTGCAAGCCAGTTCTCGGGATCTGCTTTTTCAATAAAGAGAATTCCGTATATTGAAGATGAACAAAACGTGGATGAAGTGATATCACTGGCTAAGTTGGACGGGGCTATCATTGCTTATACTCTGGTGAAGCCAGCTATTAGAGCGTATATGAAAGCACAGGTCGAGAAAGAAAACCTGGCTGCTTATGACATTTTAGGGCCGCTCATGGACATCCTTCAGGAAAGGGCGCCAAAAGGGCCGCTTAATGAACCTGGTCTGGTAAGAAAGCTGGATGATGACTATTTCAAGCGTGTGGAAGCCATTGAATTTGCTGTAAAATATGATGATGGACGTGACCCTCGCGGCATTTTACGCGCAGATATCGTCCTTGTGGGTGTTTCACGCACTTCCAAAACGCCATTATCACAATATTTAGCCCACAAACGCTATAAAGTGGCGAACGTACCTTTAGTGCCTGAAGTGGAACCGCCAGAAGAGCTGTTCCTGGTACCTCCTGAAAAATGCATTGGTTTAAAGATCAGCCCGGAAAAGCTGAACCATATTCGTAAAGAACGATTAAAGTCTCTTGGGCTCAATGATCATGCCATTTACGCAAATGTGGAGCGCATAAAAGAAGAATTGACATACTTTGATACAATCATATCAAGGTTGAATTGTCCTATCATTGATGTAACCAATAAAGCTGTTGAAGAAACAGCCAATTTGATCATCAATATCCTTCAAAATAAAAACCGTTGATCCCTAAATTAAGGCAAATCAAAATGTGAGCTAGACACTTTATGTGTCAGCTCACATTTTAATGCCAAGGTCAAATAAGGGATTAATAAGAATAAATTCAAAATAATTACATAAAATTCCTCTTAGTTTCCTCGTGCAAATCCATTGATTTGCATGAAAACACATTCGGAATTTAAATGTTGGCATCTTCTAATTAAATAGACTATAATAAAAAATTGTGAGAAAAAAGTAATCTTAAGGTTTAGACTTAATTAATAAGGAATAAACTAAAGGTTAATGAGATGTCAAGGTTTTTATCATAAAAATAATTCGACATGTTCCGTATAATTCAGGAGGGGCTGGTCTTTTTCAAGGCAAATGAGGTGCTTTCACTTGAATAAACAGGTATTCTTTGAAGAATAATGTTTGCTCCTTTAGAGGGAACGCTCTGAATCAATGCTGGAAATTCACCATATCTTCATAAAGTTTAGGGGAGAAAAAGGATTATGCAGAAAGATGTAGAATTAGAAGGTATGAATAATAAACCTACGATACACGTCGATGCCGATGCATGCCCGGTGAAAGACGAAATCCTTCATTGTGCAAGTTTGCACGAAATTGAAGTCTGTTTTGTTGCATCATATAAAAATATGATGAATAACCCTGAAGGTAAATGGGTATATGTCGATGCAGACAAAGAAGCGGCAGATCTTTATATAGTAAACTCAGTAAAAAAGGGTGATATTGTCGTTACTGCAGATATTGGTTTGGCTGGGACACTGCTTCCTAAAAACGTTTATGTCCTTTCGCCAAGGGGAAAAGAATACACGGAAGAGAATATTTTCATGCTCTTGGATATGCGTTATCAGTCGGCTAAACTCCGCAGGCAGGGTAAGCATACGAAAGGGCCAAAAGCATTCACAAAGGAAGATCGTATATGTTTTACAAATAAACTTATGAAAACATTGTCGAACTTTGCAGGGAATTAGGAAACAGTATCGAATAAGAAACTATCACCAATATTGCAAGGTGGAAAAATGATAAATGGCCGTATAGAAGATGAGAAAATTAATCAAATTCGTGAAGCTGTTGACATTGTTGATTTAATTGGGGAGTATGTCCAGCTGAAGAAGCAGGGACGCAATTACTTTGGCCTATGTCCTTTTCATGGTGAAAACTCGCCCTCGTTTTCCGTTTCAACGGAAAAACAAATCTTTCACTGTTTCGGTTGCGGGGCAGGCGGAAATATTTTTACCTTCTTAATGGATATAGAAGGCTACAGCTTTGTGGAATCTGCAAAAGTTTTAGCTGAAAAAGGAAATGTTCCTTTGGAAGTTGAAATCAATAAGGATTCCAAGCGTTCCAACATGCCGGCAGGCGCTCAGCAAATGGTTGAAGCCCATGACCTGCTGAGGAAGTTTTATCATCATCTCCTCGTTAATACGAAAGAGGGGCAGGATGCTCTCGAATATTTACTTAAACGAGGGTTTACTGAAGAGACGATAGAAAAGTTCCAAATTGGCTACTCTTTGGATTCATGGGACTTCGTGTCCAAGTTTCTTTTAAAACGCGGGTTTCCAGCGGAATACATGGAGCAGGCAGGGCTTATTATTTTCAGGGAAAAAGACGAGTCATATTTTGACCGTTTCAGAAATAGAGTCATGTTTCCAATTATGGATCATCAAGGAAATACGATTGCGTATTCAGGAAGAGCGATGGGGGACGATGAGCCCAAATATTTGAATAGTCCTGAAACGCCAATCTTTAATAAAAGTAAAACTTTATATAATTTCCATCATGCAAGACCACACATACGTAAGAAAGAACAAGCAGTCATTTTTGAAGGCTTTGCCGATTGCATTTCAGCAGTTGGCGCAGGTGTGGAGAATGCGGTCGCTACAATGGGCACTGCCCTGACGGACCAGCATATCCAGCTTTTAAAAAGAAATACTGACCAGATACTTATTTGCTACGATTCGGACTCAGCGGGATTGAACGCTGCCAATCGTGCAGTTAATATGCTACAGGACCATGAGTTTTCCGTGAAAGTCGCTCTCATGCCTGATAACCTGGACCCCGATGACTACATAAAGGAATTCGGTGAAAAAAGCTTTGTTTCTGAAGTAATAGGGGCCAGTTTAACCTACATGGCATTCAAAATGCATTATTTGCGTCGAGGGAAAAATGTAAATAATGAAGGAGATCGAATTCAATATATCGAAGAAGTCCTTAAAGAAATTTCGCGATTGCCAAATGCAGTGGAGAGGGATCATTATCTCCGGCAGCTATCCTCTGAATTTTCCCTTTCATTGGATGCGCTGGAACAGCAGCAGCGTCAGGTGTTCTTTACGGAACGCAAGAAGGGGACATTGCCTCAGCCAGCAGCCCAAAAGAAAATGGCCCTGCAGTATGAGCATAAGTTAAAGCCTGCTCACCATAATGCTGAAATGAAGTTGATTGCCCATATGCTGAAAAGCAGGGATATGACTTTCAAAATTCAGCAGTTGCTTGGGCAAACGGTCTTTCATGTAGATGAACATCAGGCAATCATCACCTATTTATATGCGTTCTATGAAGATGGACACGAACCGGATACAAGCTTTTTCCTTACTTATTTACCGGATCCAAACTTGAGAAGGATCGTTTCGGAAATAGAAATGATGTCAGTGAATGAGGAAGTTACCGATAAAGAACTGACCGATTGTATAAATCAAGTGTTGAAATATGAAAAGTTGTTAAAGATAAAAGAAAAACAAGTTGAAGAAAAAGATGCAGTTAGACGAAGTGATTATGTCACTGCTGCACAAATTGCCATGGAAATCATTAAATTGCGTAAAATGTTGTAGTCGTTTAGGTGTAAGTCCTGGAAGGAGGGGAACTAATGGCTGAAAAACCAGCACGTTCCAAACAAGTTGATAATGAATTTAGCCTTGAACAGGTGAAAGAAAAATTACTAGAGCTAGGTAAAAAACGAGGCTCTTTGACTTTAGAAAAAATCGCTGAAATGATTGGCGGTTTTGAGTTGGATTCCGATCAAATGGATGAGTTCTATGAGGTGTTAGCAGAAAACGGCGTCGAAATACTCACTGATGGTGAGGAAGACGAAGATGAAGATGATCCAGATGAGAAGAAACTTGCAAAAGAAGAAGAGTTTGACTTAAATGATTTAAGTGTTCCTCCTGGCGTAAAAATTAATGACCCAGTACGCATGTATTTAAAGGAAATTGGTCGGGTCGACCTTTTATCGGCAGAAGAGGAAATCTCTTTGGCGACGAGAATTGAAGATGGAGATGAAGAAGCGAAACGCCGTTTGGCAGAAGCTAACCTACGTCTTGTTGTCAGTATCGCCAAGCGTTATGTCGGACGCGGAATGCTTTTCCTTGATTTGATTCAGGAAGGTAATATGGGACTTATCAAAGCTGTGGAAAAATTTGATTATCGCAAGGGATTCAAATTCAGTACGTATGCAACATGGTGGATTCGCCAAGCGATAACCCGTGCCATTGCCGACCAAGCAAGAACGATCCGGATACCGGTGCATATGGTGGAAACCATCAATAAATTGATTCGTGTCCAAAGACAGCTTCTTCAGGATTTAGGACGTGAACCTTCACCGGAAGAAATTGCGGAGGATATGGACCTGACTCCCGAAAAAGTTCGTGAAATCTTGAAAATAGCTCAGGAGCCTGTTTCATTGGAAACGCCAATAGGTGAAGAAGACGATTCACATTTAGGTGATTTCATTGAAGATCAGGATGCGACTTCCCCATCGGAGCATGCAGCATATGAACTATTGAAAGAACAGCTTGAAGACGTATTGGATACTCTTACTGACCGTGAAGAGAACGTCTTGAGACTTCGCTTTGGACTTGATGATGGCCGCACCCGTACACTTGAAGAGGTAGGTAAAGTGTTTGGGGTCACCCGCGAGCGTATCCGTCAAATCGAAGCGAAGGCGCTGCGTAAACTGAGACATCCAAGCCGCAGCAAACGCTTGAAAGATTTCCTTGAATAGAATATATGCCCTTAACAGAGCCCTCTTTGAATGCCCAGCGTTCGGGAGCGGCTCTTTTTTTTATTTCGATGTAAAAATATCCTATTAGGAACAATAGTTATCCATTTTTCCAAATAACAGAAACAAATTTAAGACGTTAAAAAGAAGATCATCATGAGGATGTGAGATTCATGGATGAAATGAGAAAGAAAATCATCATTCAAGAAATATACTCCTGGAAAGAAAGTCGTATGCTTCCGGAGCAATATTGTAATTACCTGCTTGCATTATACGGTCAAGGTGAACTTCCGCCATCAAAATCGAATGATGAGACCGCGAGCAAAAAAAACGACATCTTTTTCGGAATGTTGATTGGAACCTGTTTTGCATTTATTGTATTTTTGAATTATTTTACTGAAATAACCATAAGAATGCAAATGCTTATGACAACAATTTCAATACTTGTCTTTGGGCTGGCAGTCCGCCGCTTAAAAGGCAGGAAGGTCATTTTTCAGATGGCGTTGATGGGGATGGTACTATCATTGCTTTTATTAACTGTCAGTTTGGCGGAATTCATGGCACCCGGCAAAGCGGGTATCCTTTATATTTTCTTATTCATTAATTGCGGGCTCTGGATTTTATTGGGCAATAAGCTGAAGCTGCTCCATTTTTCCATAGCGGGAAGCCTTGGGGCACTGGTCACTCTTTACTTTTTATTAATAGGACATTCCAGCGGTTTTAAATAATGATTTTTGGGTATTATGAAACATATGTAAGAAAAAGTAAAATTGTTTGGAAATATACATAAGTTTTTGACAATTTTAAGAAATTATATAATATCTTCTATTTTTGGGCTTTTACTTGAAACTCTTTTCAAGTAAAATAATATATAGTTGTTTGTATATAATATTAAATATGGTAAGTTTAGGTTCTACATAGGGGAGGAAATACTATGAATCGCAATCCAGTAATGCCTTTTATTATTATCATGGTTTTTGGTATTGGACTTATGTTTTTACTTTCGTTTAAAGGTTTGGGTGATGCCAAAGATCTTGCTAAGGAAAAAGAGGGCGGCGAAAAGACAGAAGAAACAGAAAGTGCCTCAGCATCACCTGAGGACATTTATAAGCAAAACTGTATCTCTTGTCATGGTGACGCCTATCAAGGCGGTGTCGGGCCTGCGCTAAAAGGAGTTGGCGATCGCCTGTCGGTGGACGAGGTTAAAGACGTGATCACTAATGGACGAGGTGCAATGCCGCCAGGTTTAGTCGAAGAACAGAACATTGACGCCATGGCCGAATATATTCATGGACTGAAATAATTCATGAAACTGACTCAAGAAATCGTTGGAAAGCGAACTTTTTGAGTCAGTTTTTCATTTATTCAGAAAAGGAAGAATCCAGATGGCAGTTTTTCTTTTGCCCATGATAGAAAGGACCCTATTTCTCCTTTCTGTAATTTTTCGATTGAACTTGGTATAATCGAATGGGAAAGTAATTATAGCAAGACATTATTTGAATTAAGAGAGTTGATAAATATGAATCATGAAAAACTATCGATGAGATTAGAACGTGTTGCCATACATATACCAAAAGGAAGCATCCTAGCAGACATAGGATCAGACCATGCTTACTTGCCGTGCTATGCGGTGACAAACGGCTTGTGTGACAGCGCCATAGCAGGTGAGGTTGTAGAAGGACCCTATCAGTCAGCACGCAAGCAAGTGGCAATGACGGGTCTTGGAGACAAGATAGAGGTCCGTAAAGGAGATGGGCTTGAAGTATTGAATCCCGATGAAGCGACATGCATTACGATTGCAGGCATGGGAGGGACTTTAATATCAAGTATATTGGAAAGCGGAAAAGCGAAACTCGGCAAGGCAGAAAGGCTAATCCTTCAGCCTAATGTCGGTGCAGCGAATGTTCGCAGCTGGCTAATCGAAAACGGCTGGGAACTTTGTGGAGAGGAGATCCTTGAGGAAGATGGGAAAATCTACGAGATCTTAATTGCCAAAAAAGGAGACCCGCTCCGCCCATATGGTATAAACAAGCAAACGGGCCTCACTTTCGGTCCATTCTTAATAGAGCAATTCAGTGATATTTTCATAAAAAAATGGCAGCTTGAAAAAAAACATCTGGAGAGAATCATCGAACAATTGGATGAAAGCGGAAGAAGCGGACTGGAAACGAAGCGCAATGAATTGAAATCCCAAATTTCAGTAATCGAGGAGGTGCTAAAAGGTTGAAGACAGTGAATGGTCACAAAATCATTGAGATGTTTGAACAATTCTCCCCAAAGCATTATGCAATGGAGGGAGATCCAATCGGGCTGCATGTCGGGCAGCTAAATAAGCCGGTTACTAAAGTGCTGATTGCCCTTGATGTGCTGGAAGAGGTTGTAGACGAAGCGATTGAACATGGCGTGGAATTGATCATCGCCCACCATCCGTTAATTTACAGACCAATGAAAAGGATTGATACAAACACAGCTGGAGGCCGCATCATTGAAAAGCTGATCAAACATGATATCGCTGTTTATGCTGCACATACCAATTTGGATGTTGCTAAGGGCGGAGTGAATGATTTACTTGCCGAAGCGCTTCAATTGCAGGACACAGAGGTATTGATTCCAACCTATGAGACAGCTCTTAAGAAATTGGTCGTATATGTTCCAAAGACCGACGAACAAAAGGTGAGGGAAGCCCTGGGCAAGGCAGGGGCCGGAGCGATCGGGAACTACAGCAATTGTTCGTTTTCAGGGGAAGGTACCGGACGCTTCTTGCCAGGTGAAGGCAGTGAACCGGTTATCGGCTCTAAAGGAAAGCTTGAAGAAGTAGCTGAAATGCGGATTGAAACGATATTCCCGGAAAATATCGAGAAGAAAGTGCTAGCTGCGATGATTAAAGCCCATCCATATGAAGAGGTTGCTCACGATATATATAAACTGGAGAATAAAGGGGAGTCACTTGGCTTAGGAAAGATTGGTGTACTTGCCGAAGAAATGACACTTGAACAATTTTCCGAACATGTGAAGCGGACACTCGATGTTGAAAAGGTGCGTGTCGTTGGAGATCTGCAAAGTCCGATAAAAAAAGTGGCCGTTTTGGGCGGAGACGGCAATAAATACTTTACGACAGCAAAATTCAAGGGTGCCGATGTTTACGTTACAGGTGATATGTATTACCATACAGCCCATGACGCGATGATGATTGGATTGAATATCGTCGATCCCGGCCACAATGTTGAAAAGGTGATGAAAAAAGGGGTGGCACGACTTCTTGAAAGAACGTGCCGCGAAAAGAACTACGATGTGGAATTCATTCCATCCAGGCTGAATACAGACCCATTCCGCTTCATTTGATAAACACGAAAAAGGCAGCCCTAGTGGCTGCCTTTGTATTTGTGCAATCATTTCTTCACTTTAATTTTAGGTAAAATTTTATGCAATGGCGTTTTCTTTTCGGTATTCCAAGTCGATTCATCATTTGCTTTATATTGTTCTAGAAATGCGATAACTTCCTTCGTGATCGGCGTTGGTGTAGAAGCCCCCGAAGTGACGGCAACCGTTTCTGCATCTTTTAGCCATTCAAGGTTCAGCTCGGAAATGTCAGCGATTCGATAAGCTCTCGTGCCGGCAATCTCTTGGGACACTTGTGCAAGACGGTTTGAATTATTACTCTTAGGGTCTCCGACAACGATTAATACATCTGCTTCGCCAGCTTGCTCGGCAACGGCTTCTTGACGAACCTGTGTCGCTAAACAAATTTCCTTATGGACTTCGGCATGTGGAAACTTTTCCTTGACCTTATCCATGATATCCAAAACATCCCATTGGCTCATCGTTGTTTGATTGGTGACGATGATCTTATCACTATTCAAAGTCAAGGCTTCCACATCTTCATCCTTTTGAACCAGGTGAACGACATCGGGAGCAACTCCGACAGCACCCTCAGGTTCCGGATGGCCTTTTTTGCCAATATAAATGATTTGATAGCCTTCCGCTTGTTTTTCCCGAATTAAGTCATGTGTTGCTGTAACATCGGGACATGTTGCATCAAGCGTCACAAGCCCTTTTTTCTCAGCGATCTTCCTGATCTCAGGTGAAACGCCGTGAGCAGTAAAGATGACGGTTCCGCTGTCCACCTGTTCGATGATATCGTTGCGGTTGCTGCCGTCCAACGTGATGATGCCTTCTTCTTCAAACGCATCCGTCACATGTTTGTTATGCACGATCATTCCTAAAATGTAAATGGGACGTGGCAAGGTTTTATCTAAAGCCGCATTTCGGGCGATGACCATGGCATCGACAACGCCATAACAATAGCCGCGCGGGGAAATTTTAATCACTTTCATCTATGTGTCCTCCTTCAAGGCAAGAAACTCTCACTTTTTATACCTTTCTATTATATAAGACCATAGATGATATTACAAAACATCATATTTACATAAAATCAGTTATTGGTAAATTTTTTGTAGCTCTTAAATATAAAGCTTTGGACCTGAGGATCTTTTCCTTTTGGTTTCGGGACGAACTGGGGCGGTGGGGTTAGCTTCTATAGCTTTTTCTTTTTTCTTCGAATCCGTTTTTACCTCACTGTTTTCTTGTGCCCCAACCGCGGGCTCGCTTTCAACGGAAGCTCCCTCGTCCTTGGTCTCATCGGCTGATGATATGCTTCGGAAAACTTTCCACATGGAAGGCAGGTTTTTAATCACTGGTCCGTATTGTTCCACCATAGGCGTGAATTGTTCCGCCGCTTGCAACACCTTTTGCGTGTTGGAAAGCATATTATTAAGGGAATGGGGGTTTTTTAATGTTTCTAAGATACCGCCTCCGCTGCTTCTTGAAGAACTTTGGTTAGTGGAACCCGCTGGCGCAAACAAATTTGGAGAAGCTGCTTTTTGTTTCGACTTACCGAGTATTTTTGACAATAACCCTTCTTTCTTTGCTGGCGGCATTTCCTGCCGCTGCTGTTGGTTGAAAGGGCCGCGGAAACCTTGAGGTCCCTGTGGCACCTGCTGTCTGTTTGGAATCATCGGCCGCTGCATCTGCTGATAAGGATGGGGAATTTGCGGTGACTGCCTGAATGGAGCAGGGGGCTGCTGCCTCCTTCGGCCATTGGGTGGCGGAAAACCGGGTCCGGGTTGACGATTTCTATTTGGGAACATAGGTTTCACCTCCTCAGATATTATATGCTGGTGTTATCTTCTATATAAATTATGCAACTCGACAAAAAAGGTTTGAGGAAAGAGTGACTGGGCAGTTGTGAAGTAACCGGAAAGAAGGTAAGATGGTAACGGTAGTCTTTTAGCTCCATGTCTGCGGGGGATACGCTATGACCAGGACAGGGGCTTTTCGTTTGCAAGAGTCCATTTTAAGAGAACTAACCTCAGCGCTTGCGCTTTTGTGATTAGAGTGAATGGGGATATCGGAAAAGGTGTGACATTCCTATTGGGGGACAATCCCTATTTTCTTCATGAGCAACCCAGGCGCTTGCGCTTTTTGTGTAATCCAGCTTCAGCGCCTAGCTCGATGTGAAAAAGAGGATTGCCCTCACAAGGCAAAAAGCGCCTTATGGGACAATCCCTATTTTCTTCACGAGCAACCCAGGCGCTTGCGCTTTTTGTGTAAAATTTATTATAATAACAGGACATGTCTTATGACTGACAGGATAAAGGGGTTTTTTGATGAAACAAAATCAATTTGAACGATTTAATTTGAAAAGCTACATTCTAGATGCGGTTCGTACTTTAGGGTTCGATAAGCCGACGGAAATTCAAGAGCGCGTGCTTCCGTCGCTTTTAAAGGGAAGTAGCTTAATTGGACAGTCGCAGACAGGTACAGGAAAGACACATTCCTATTTGCTGCCGATCATGAACAGGCTTGATGCTGGTAAAAATGAGGTTCAAGCGATTATTTCCGCACCAACCCGTGAGTTAGCGAACCAAATCTACAAAGAAGCTTTGAAAATTGCTGACCATTTCCCTGAGGATGAGCAGATTCAAGTCCGTTGTTTCATCGGTGGTACTGATAAACAGCGAATGATCGATAAATTGAAGACACAGCCGCAATTGGTAATTGGTACGCCGGGCCGGATCAAGGACTTGGTTGAAGCCCAGGCATTACAGGTGTATACAGCAAAAATGCTTGTGGTCGATGAAGCGGATCTTATGCTAGACATGGGATTCATAGAAGATGTCGATTTATTTGCATCACGTATGGCTGAAAAAATTCAAATGCTTGTCTTTTCGGCAACCATCCCAGAAAAATTGAAGCCGTTTTTGAATAAATATATGGAGAATCCAAAGTATGTACAGGTAAATCCCAAACAGGCGACCGCTTCGAAAATCGAACATGTTCTCGTACCGCTTCGCCACCGGAACAAAGAGCAGTTACTTCATGACATCATCGTTCGTTATAATCCATATTTGGCGATCATTTTCACGAACACAAAGAAAATGGCGGACCATGTGGCTAATTCCTTGATCGAAAAAGGGTTGAATGTCGGCCGTATTCATGGGGATTTAACGCCTCGTGAGCGTAAAAAAATGATGAAGCAAATCAATGATTTGGAGTATCAATTCATCGTTGCGACTGATCTGGCTTCCCGTGGAATCGATATTGAAGGTGTAAGTCATATCATTAACTATGAATTGCCTTCAGATTTGGATTTTTATATCCATAGGACGGGAAGGACGGCTCGTGCAGGATATTCAGGCATTGCCACTACCATTTACGATACTTCCGATGAAGATGCATTGAACCGCCTTGAAAAAATGGGCATCGAGTTCCGTGATGCCGATATCCAAAACGGTGATTGGGTTGATATCGACGAGCGTAATAAACGGAAAAACCGTAAAAAACAAAAATCTGATATCGATGTTAAAGCGAGCAGGCACATTAAGAAGCCAGCTAAAGTCAAGCCAGGATACAAGAAGAAAATTCAACGAGATGTGGAAAACTTTAAAAAACGCGAACGTCGTATACAGAGAAAGAAATAGGGGAGAAATCAGATGCTGAAGATTGGATCGCATGTTTCAATGAGCGGGAAAGGTATGCTTCTTGCTGCGAGTCAGGAAGCGGCTTCGTATGGCTCCAACACATTCATGATCTATACAGGGGCCCCTCAAAACACAAGACGTAAAAAAATCGAGGATTTAAATATCGAAGCCGGAAGATTGCATATGGAGGAAAATGGAATCAGTGATATCGTCGTCCATGCTCCGTATATCATTAATATAGGAAATACCACGAATCCAGCCACATACGAACTTGGAGTCAACTTCTTACGCAGCGAAATCGATCGGACCGAAGCGATTGGTGCAAGGCAGATCGTACTTCATCCAGGTGCGCATGTTGGTGCTGGAAGTGAACTGGGAATCAAGAGAATCATCGAAGGTTTGAATGAAGTGCTGACTGCCGACGATAAAGTTCAGATTGCCCTTGAAACGATGGCGGGTAAGGGTTCCGAATGTGGCAGGTCTTTCGAAGAGCTGGCGATGATCATTGATGGTGTGACCCATAATGAAAAATTATCGGTTTGCTTCGATACTTGCCATACTCACGATGCCGGATATAATATCATCGAGGATTTCGATGGAGTACTGAATGAATTTGATAAAGTGGTCGGTGTTGACCGCATCAAGGTACTTCACATAAACGATAGCAAAAACGAACGCGGCACGCGTAAGGACCGCCATGAAAACATTGGTTTCGGTCATATTGGTTTTAAGGCTTTGAATGATATTGTCCACCATCGGCAATTAAGCTCTGTTCCTAAAATCCTGGAAACACCTTATGTAGGGGAAGACAAAAAAGACAAAAAGGCCCCATATAAATTCGAAATTGATATGTTCAAGAATAAACAATTTGAAGAAGATTTATTGGAAAAGATCAGATTCCAATAATCACAAATAGAAAGGGACGATTCATCGATATGAAGATGAATCGTCCTTTCATTTTGCATTTGGATTAAGTATGCTCAAATAAAGACTGTCGTCAGCAGGCTTGTAATCTTTAAAAATTGGATGTAAGGTTGTTGAAGAGGGATTCTATTTCCCTGGCCGTGCTTGCTCCGGCAACTTTTGTAATTTGACCAAGTACGTTCTGTCTTTGACGTATATCAAAAATGTTAATATTTTTGCCGGCTAGAAGTGCAGTAATATCCTGTGCTTGTTTTTGAGTGAGTGCAACCTTATGCTGTTTAGCAAGGGAAAGCAATTCATCGGGGCGTATACTGTTGATTTTATGATTGACCATCATTTCAAATAATTTCAAACGATCTCCTCCTTTGTTAAAACATATGAAGGAAGTGGGCGTATGTGAACATGAAACTTTGTTTGATTACGAAATTGGTTCAGATAACATTTTTTTGTGATTCAAGGCATATCGGCACTTGTTCGGAGGACCGGATTCTTTACATCTGAACTTCTTTGATTTATACTAACGATTGTTAATCGTAATGATTCTTAAAAAATAGGTGATCTCTTTGGATAATGTAGTAAACCCCATAGTTAAATTTGAAGATATATCTTACAAATATACAAAAGATCTGGTGCTGGAACATGTTTCGCTTGAAATTCCCCGAGGGGCATTCCTAGCTATCGTCGGGCCGAATGGATCCGGTAAATCAACGCTTTTGAAGTTGCTGCTTGGTCTGTTCAAGCTCCAAAAGGGGAAAATTGAAATATTCGGTGAAGACATTCGGCGATTTAAAGATTGGCAAAAGATCGGGTTCGTTTCCCAAAAGGCGAATTCCTTCAACTCAGGATTCCCTGCCACTGTATTTGAGGTGGTTCAGAGCGGTTTGACCAAAAAAATAGGCTTATTTAAGTTCGCTGGCAAAGAGGATAAGCAAAAGGTGAAGAAGGCTCTGGAATCAGTGGACATGCTGGAATATCAAAACCGCAATATCGGGGAATTGTCCGGAGGCCAGCAGCAGAGGGTATTCATTGCCCGTTCACTGGTCAGCGAGCCGGAATTGATGATATTGGATGAGCCCACTGTTGGCGTTGATTCAAAAAACGTCCACCAATTTTATGAAATGCTTGAGATGTTGAATAAAAAATTAGGAATAACCCTGATTTTAGTAACCCATGATGTTGGTACTGTGACCGATAAAGTCACACATGTCGCCTGCTTGAATAAAAAGCTTCATTTTCATGGGGATGCCTGTGAATATAATGAGTTGGATGAAGGTGAACTCTCGTCCATTTATGGACATGGAGTCCAATTTTTAAATCATGATCATTAATATGTTTTGGAGGATAGCCCAATGATATCGGGGATATTGCAATTTGAATTTTTGCAGAACGCATTCTTGACCGGAATCATCATCGGAGCGATTGCGCCATTAGTGGGCGTTTTTGTCGTGGTAAGGCGGATGTCGATGATTTCCGATGCGCTCAGTCATGTAGCGCTTGCTGGTATAGCGTTCAGTTTATTGCTGCAGAAGAGCTTTCTATCTTTAGCAGGATTGAATCCACTTTATATTGGAATGGCGTTTTCTGTAGGTGGTTCATTATTCATTGAAAAATTAAGAGGGGTGTACAAGCATTACCAAGAGCTTGCAATCCCGATCATTATGTCCGGCGGCATGGGTCTTAGTGTCATCTTCATATCCATTGCTGATGGTTTCAATACCGATTTATATGGTTATTTATTCGGCAGTGTCAGTGCCGTCAGCCGGGCGGACTTGTACGTCATTTTGGCAGTGGGGCTAGTCGTAGCCTTGATGCTCACTTTACTGTATAAAGAATTATTTCTGTTATCATTTGATGAAGAGCATGCAAAAGCGTCTGGAGTCCCTTATAAAGCGATTCATTTTATTTTTATTGTCATGGTCGCATTGGTTATTGCCGCTTCCATGAAAATCATTGGCATATTACTTGTTTCTTCGCTCATGACGCTCCCGGTAGCAGCCAGTCTCCGCTTTGCTAAGGGCTTTAAGCAGATGATTGGTTATTCGGTATTATTCGGTGAAGTTTCCGTCATAGGCGGATTATTCTTATCATACAACCTTGACCTCGCTCCCGGCGGGACCATTGTAATAATAGCTGTACTAATTCTCATCTTGTCAATTTTGTTTGATAAGTGGAAAAATCGATAGATGGGGTGATGTATTTTGAACGTAACTACTGCCATGCAACTTTTAAAAGATAAAGGTTTTAAGCATACAGGAAAGAGGGAAGAAATGCTTCAGCTTTTCTCTTCCAGCGATAAATATTTAACGGCCAAAGATGTATTGGAGAATATGAAACAGGATTATCCAGGTTTAAGCTTCGATACGATTTACAGAAATCTTTCATTATTTGTCGAACTGGGCATCTTTGAAGCGACCGAGTTGGAAGGGGAAAAGCGTTTTCGTTTTACATGCGGTCATTCTTCCCACCATCACCACTTCATCTGTTTGAACTGTGGAAAAACGAAAGAAATTGAATTGTGCCCGATGCAGGAACTTCAGGAAAGCTTGAAGGACTACGATGTTTCGGGGCATAAATTTGAAATTTACGGACGCTGTCCTGCATGTAGCGTATCTTTGGAAGCATAAAAACCATTGACCTCAAGTCAATGGTTTTTTCTTGTCTCATTTTATAGTTGCCGGTTCCCCTGACATCCATTGATTCACCCAGGCAGAGGCTTCTTGCCAATTGTTGACCCGAATCACCCTTTCAGGCACGGGATCTTGGTTGTAAGGGGTATTAAATAAAATCACGGGTATTTTACACTCTTCTGAAATCGCCACTGCATTATCGTGCTTGTCCTCCAAAAAGAGATCGACTTCGAATTTTTTGGCTGCAGCAATCTTATCGTGTGAACCTACAAGCTCTATATGATCATATAGGACTTGATTACTCGTGAACCAATTCTTCGTTACATCCAATAAACGGGAGCCCCTGGCACTGATGAAATAAAGGTTGGCTTGTTCTGTCCATTTTTCCAATACATCTTTCGCACCCTCAGCCAATAATGATTCGGAATAGATGAGCGGCTCGGTCTCGATGAACCATTTAGTGAAATCTTCTTTTGGAACATTCACGAAAGGCAATAAGTCATATTCGGTTATGTCTTCATAAGCTAAATTTAGTTGAAATGCTTTATTTAAAAAGGGAACCATGGAATCAGGTCTTGTGACAGTCCCGTCTATATCGATGCCAAAACGTTTTTTCATGATGAATCTCTCCTCATTTTCAATACTTGTAATAGTGTAACATATCCAATCATAGCTTTGGTAAAAACCCGTATTTATTTCCAAGACATGAAACCATTTTCACGATGGGTTCCTGCGATTTTTACATACACTATAAATGCTTCACAAACGAAAGTGAGGGATGCACGAATGGAAAAAGATCAATACTCCAGTATTGACGATGAAATGCAATTGGCAAAAGAGGGCAGTGAACCATCCGTTGTGGATGATCAGCATCATGAGCGGTATTATAATGAAGATACACCTGAAGATGACAGACGATATGAGAGCCGTGGGACCATAACCAATTTGGATAACCGGTATCAGGAAGAAACGTCTGCCGAGATTTCAACACCGCCTCAGCGAATCAGGTCATATAAAAATGATGAGCCTGCAGAGGATAATGGTTTAGGGGGAGTGGCATCAAGAGGAAAAGCGATTGGTGTCATAGCATTGATCATCTCCATTTTATCGTTATTCATGATGCCTTTCCTTTTAGGGATTGTGGGTATCATTGTAGGAATAGTGGCCAGAAGCCGGGGATCGAACCTGGGTACTTGGGCCATCGGCATAGGTGCTGTCTCCATCATCGTTGGCATATTTATCGCACCGTTCTTTTAGCATCATTAAACCCTTTGATGTCATTTACATCAAAGGGTCTTTCAAATGATAAAAAACAAAAAATCCCGATAATGAAAATTCGGGATTCTTTGTTTTATTTATTTAGTAAAGCTGCAGCAGCAGCTTCGGCTCTTTGTTTTTCATAGTACTCTTCAGCGATTTTGTCAATTTCCTTTTTCAGTTCCTCGACCATCGTCTCTTCAGGCACTTTACGTACGATTTGTCCTTTTCTAAACAGTAAACCTTCACCGCGGGCGCCGGCTATGCCGATATCAGCCTCACGGGCTTCTCCAGGGCCATTTACCGCACAACCAAGCACTGATACCTTGATTGGTGCTTTAACCGTCTGGATGTACTCTTCAACTTCATTGGCGATGGAAATTAAATCAATCTCGATTCGACCGCAAGTTGGGCAGGAAATTAAAGTGGCCATGTTGGAAGCTAGGCCGAATACTTTTAGAAGCTCCCTTGCTACCTTCACCTCTTCGACGGGATCGGCACTTAAGGAAACACGAATCGTGCTTCCGATACCCTGACTTAGGATGGCACCTAGTCCGGCAGCGCTTTTTACTGTTCCGGAGAACAGTGTACCTGATTCCGTGATCCCAAGATGTAAAGGATAATCGAATGCTTTTGAAGCTTTTTCATATGCCTCGATTGCTAAATTCACATCGGAAGCTTTCATCGAAACGATAATATCATGAAAATCCAGATCTTCTAGGATCTTGATATGGTGTAAAGCACTTTCCACCATTCCATCAGCAGTCGGGTAGCCATATTTCTCGAGGATTTTCTTCTCTAGAGAACCAGCATTGACGCCGATGCGGATTGGTATTCCTTTAGCCTTCGCAGCTTTCACGACTGCTTCCACCTTTTCACGGCGTCCGATATTACCAGGGTTTATCCTGATTTTATCCGCTCCGCCTTCGATTGCCTTCAGAGCAAGCTTGTAATCGAAATGAATATCGACTACAAGAGGGATGTTAATCCGTTTTTTTATCTCAGAGATTGCGTCAGCTGCCCTTTCATCCGGACAGGCGACGCGTACGATTTGACATCCCGCTTCTTCAAGACGAAGGATTTCTGCAACCGTTGCTTCAACATCATGTGTTTTGGTCGTTGTCATGCTTTGTACTATAACTTCATTATTGCCGCCAATCGTTAAGTTTCCGACTTTAATTGGCCGCGTTTTGGTGCGATGTATGATTTCACTCAAGTGGAATTCTCTCCTTTAGGAAAAAATCAGTTTTGATTTTTAATTTGTTTCTCTGAAATATTGTATCAATGTACATACCGCTTGACAAGGAAATAGGACGCATAATCTTTTTTCAATAAGTGACATTTCCTATTTCAGGATATATTTGGTGCTTGGAAATCCCCTTTAGTGTGTTTGTGAAGGCACAAATCCCCATTTGAAAGTTATTTATAAACGGGAATTTTATAAGTTTTGCCAATCTGCATATTTTCGGGCTTCAATCCTTCATTCAAACTTTGAAAGTCAGAGATGATCGTTTCGATTGGGTGATTGGATTCGCCTTTTCCCTTTTCAACGATGGAGAGTAAGGTATCCCCAGGTTGCATGGTGATTTCTTTATAAGCGGCAGATGGTGCGGATGCAGGCTGGCTGGCCGGCACGGCCGGTTCGCCAGTAGGGGCAGGTGGATGGGAAGCCGGCAGGGTACCCGTAGTCAAATCAAAATAAATAATAAATAAAGTGAAACAGAATGAGATAAAAAGCAGTAGCCGTTTCAATTTTCCATCCTCCCAAGCTTGTCTTTAATTCATCTATACTTGGAGGGGGCAAAAAATATGCCTAAAAATGGGCGATTTTTCAAATGGAATGTGAGAGTGGCCATTCAAATTGTCTATTTCAGTTGAGTAACATCCTTATTATTTGAATGATTGCTGAGAAAGGAGCGAATTTCCTTTTGGGTCAGACCACTCTTTTTTGCCTCCAATATGAGTAACAACCACTGTACATCAATATGACTCTCCTTCACGTCTATCACCTCTTAAATACTATTTCAATCATAAGTATAGTAATAACTTGGTGAGTATTTTGTCGAATTAAGTAGATATAAAAAATGATGACTGTAGTCATATGAGGGAAAGGCAAGGATTGCCCGGTTTTGTGCAAAAGCAAAAAGAGCCGGACCGAGGTGGGGCCGGATCTTATTTAACTTCAATTTCCCATCTTATTGGCTGATGTTTCTTTAATGGATAAATATAACATCATTAATGTAACAAACCAGCTAATGATGGAAGCGAATGGTACAATTGCTTGAAAAGCATCCATGATGGTGAAGAATATGGTGGCAAGAGTTATGCTGTATGCACTAATTCTCCAAAGATGCCTGTAGGAAAGTGGACGGCCAAGAGCATTTTTGAAAAAAAGACCGAAAGCAGCAATGATTGTCACTTTAATGAAGATTCCGCTAGTAGTAAACAGGTATAATATGAGTAGAAGCAATGGAAGGATGATCGGCAGCACAGATTCAACTGAATCAAGCCAAGTGGAAATTTCCTGATTATCTCCCTCCAGAACTGAATAAGGAGAGGATTGCACATTGCCTCCGGATACGAAAACTAGTTCAGACTTCAAAAGTGCGACAGCCTCATCAGCTTCTGCAGCTACCTTTTCCGGGGTCAAGGCTCCCGTGCCATCCACAAAAATTTGATATCCGTTTTTATTCAGGCTAAATGGCTCATCTTCTTCAGTCGTCAACGTGCCATTTTTGATTTCAAATGCCGGTAAGTCTTCGGATACTGTTTCGTGCATGGCATCTATCCCGTCAACTATCATTGTACCGAAATAATAAGCTGAAGGGAGAAAGGCGATGAGACTTATAAAGAAAACGTATAAAATCGTTTTCCCGATACCTTGGTTTTGAAAGGAAGCGATATCTTTAGGGGAAAATATGCTAACCCATAGTTGTTTGAATATGTTCAATGTTTTCAGCACCTATCTTTATAAGATTCCTAACCAATTTTAACTATATGGGAAAAATAAAACAACCTGTATTCAGCTTCATTGGTTTCAAACAACAGTAATGAGGTAATTATGGAGAGATAAATCAAATTATAAATTAAATGAGAAAGGGGCTTTTGAGATATAGACACACTATTTTGGATAATAATCACCCTCATGTTCATAATGGGATTTGTCGGTCTGATTTTTCCAATCATCCCAAGTGTTTTGTTCATTTTTGGCGGAATATTGTTATATGGACTTTTTTATTCTTTTGAACCTTTTGGCTGGTTTTTCTGGACGGTCCAAATTTTATTCGTCATCCTTTTATTCGCAGCCGATTATATTGCCAACATGGTCGGGGTCAAAAAGTATGGCGGCACGAAAGCGGGGATATGGGGCAGTACGATTGGGCTCCTGGTCGGGCCATTCGTGATTCCATTCGTCGGAATTCTGATAGGTCCATTCATCGGGGCATTCCTGGCAGAGATCCTGGTACATAAACAAGACCCTATTACTGCTTCCAAAATCGGCCTAGGTTCCGTTGTAGGCTTTATAAGCAGCGTAATCACAAAAGGCATCATTCAGCTTCTGATGATAGGATATTTTATATTCGTGGTATTCTCATAGGAAAAATAATCGAAAAATGAAAAATTGAGGCATATGGTTTGAAACGGTTACAAAAATTTGATACTCTATTGCTAGCGAGCTTTAGGTATCTTTCGAGAACTGAAGCCCTCAAAAAAACAGCTTACATAGGGAGGAATTTTATTATGGCTTTTGAACTTCCACAATTACCGTATGCATATGATGCATTAGAACCACACATCGACAAAGAAACAATGAACATTCACCACACTAAACATCACAACACATATGTGACAAACCTGAACAATGCGCTTGAAGGCAACCAAGAACTTCTAAGCAAAAGCGTAGAAGAAATCGTCGCTAACCTTGACGCAGTACCTGAAGCTGTTCGTACAGCTGTACGCAACAATGGTGGCGGACACGCTAACCACACTTTATTCTGGGAAATCCTTTCACCTAACGGCGGCGGACAACCAACTGGTGAATTAGCGGATGCCATCACTTCAAAATTCGGAAGCTTTGACAGCTTTAAAGAAGAGTTCGCTAAAGCGGCTACTACTCGTTTTGGATCTGGCTGGGCTTGGCTTGCAGTCAACAATGGCGAGTTGGAAGTAACAAGTACACCTAACCAAGACAATCCATTATCAGAAGGTAAAACACCGCTACTTGGATTGGACGTTTGGGAGCATGCTTACTACTTAAACTACCAAAACCGCCGTCCTGAATACATCAATTCTTTCTGGAATGTTGTAAACTGGGATGAAGTTGCAAAACGTTACAGCGCTGCAAAATAATTTTAATCAACTAACAAAAGACGGGAATTCCCTTTTCAGGGAAACCCGTCTTTTTTTGTTTCTTTTATCCGAACGGGAATATGAAAGAAAAACAAATAAAGGCAACTCGTATTGCTTGTTTCGATGAAAGAAACTCACGGAGTAAAAGCTGCGAATTTAAGAGAAACGCACAAATTCACGAGTAAAATCATCAAATTCACGAGTAAAAGCTCAAAACTCACGAGTAAATGCCCAAAACTCACGAGTAAAAGCCCGAAATTCACGAATAACACTCCAATTCCAGAGTAAAAGCTCAAAATTCACGAATAAAAGCATCGATTGACGAGTAAACACCCCAATTCATGAGTGAAAACTCGAAATACACGAGTAAAAGTCCGAATTCACGAGTGAACACCCCAAATTCATGAACATCCCCTTCGTCTCCCAGTCGAAGAGTTTTCTTTATACTGTTACTGTTCAAGTTCAGAAGGAAAACAGTATAAGTGCAACTGCTTCTCTGTCATCGCCAATCGAAGAGTTTTCTTTACACTGTTCTTGATTTAAAAGGAAGGGCTTTAAGGAAAACAGTATAAGTGCAACTACTTCTCTGTCATCGCCATCCTGGCTCGCCAATCGAAGAGTTTTCTTTATACTGTTCTTAATATTAATTGAGAGTGCTTTTAAGGAAAACAGTATAAGTGCAACTGCTTCTCTGTCATCGCCATCCTGGCTCGCCAATCGAAGAGTTTTCTTTACACTGTTCTTAATTTTAATTGAGAGTGCTTTTAAGGAAAACAGTATAAGGGCAACTACTTCTCTGTCATCGCCATCCTGGCTCGCCAATCGAAGAGTTTTCTTTATACTGTTCTTGATTTAAAAGGAAGGGCTTTAAGGAAAACAGTATAAGGGCAACTACTTCTCTGTCATCGCCAATCGAAGAGTTTTCTTTACCTTTTTTTACATAAATTCTTTTGTTTTTTCAAACACTAGAGTGGAATTTAAAGGAGAGTTAAAACAATGGGTATTTTAGAGAGATGGTTGGGTGAAGCGGGCGGGAAGAAGGATTTGCACCTCCTTTTGTTTATTGGCGGGCTGTACAGCCTAAGTATTGCTTTATCCAATACATTCGTTAATGTGTACTTGTGGAAACAATCCGGTCAAATTGTTGATATTGCCGTATATAATCTAACCGTGGTGCTTTTTCAACCGCTTACTTTTGTCTTTGCCGGCAGGCTCGCGAAAAAGGTTGACCGAATCATTGTTTTGCGTCTGGGTGTTATCTTTTTGGCCCTGTTTTATTTATCGGTCCTATTGGTCGGCACACGGGCAACGGATTTCCTTTGGTTGCTTGGTGGGCTGTTAGGAATCGGTTATGGGTTTTATTGGCTTGCCTATAATGTCTTGACTTTTGAAATAACTGAACCGGAAACCAGGGATTTCTTCAATGGGTTTTTAGGGATTTTATCATCCATTGGGGGAATGGTCGGTCCGATTCTTTCAGGGTTCATCATTTCGAGGCTTGAGAAATTCACGGGATATTCCATTGTATTCGGGCTGTCTTTGCTATTGTTTTCCGTTGCGGTTTTTCTTAGCTTTTCGTTAAAAAGACGTCCGGCTCATGGCAGGTACTGCTTCTTTAGGATATTGCAGGAACGGAAAAATAATCGGAATTGGCTCTTGATCACTCGTGCTCACTTTTTTCAAGGGATACGAGAGGGCACATTCATGTTCATCATTTCGATTACCGTTTTCATTCAGACGGATAGTGAACTTGCGTTAGGGAGCTATGGTCTGTTAAATTCGGCCATATCATTCGTTGCGTATTTTTTTGCTTCCCGATATATAAAACAGCCGATGCGCAAAAAGGCGATACTTATTGGAGGAATCCTGTTGTATGCAGGGGTCTTATTGATTGCATTTGATGTCACATTCGGGAAGCTTCTCATTTATGGGGCAATTGTCGCAACCGCTTATCCTATTCTTTTGGTCCCTTATATATCGTTGACCTATGATATTATAGGCCGGGCTTGGAAAGCAGCGGAAATGAGGATTGAATATATCGTTGTCCGGGAATTGTTCGTCCATATTGGAAGGATTGTATCCATATCAGTATTCATACTTTCCGTCATGTTATTCGACCTAAAGCAATTACTGCCGATTTATCTGTTGATCGTCGGGGCAGGGCATACCGTGATATATTGGTTTGTACGGAAAATCGATATCATTGACCAAGATTGAAAAGAGGCCTTAGAGGCCTCTTTTCAATATACATGACTTACGGTTGTAGGATTTATGAGCCGTAAGTCACTTTTTATGTAAAGTTCGTTAGATGTTTAATATTTCTAGAACACTAAGGTAGAAAAAAAGACAAATGTTCTATAGAATAGTATAGGATCTATTATGACTATGTAAAAAGGATGTGTGGCTTAGTGTGAATAAAAAGAAAAAGAAAAAGACGCATGTGCCTTTCAGATTGAATATTCTTTTCTTTTTAGTGTTTGTTTTGTTTTCCGCTTTAATTTTACGCTTGGGTGTTGTACAGATTGTTTATGGTGATGATTACCGGCGTGAGATTGAAAGAACAGAGGAAGTGACCGTGAATAATTCGGTGCCCCGTGGGAAAATGTATGACCGTAATTTAAAACTTATGGTCGATAACCAACCACTGGATGCAATTACATATACACGAAAGCAAGGTACGAAACAAACAGAAATGGTGGAAACGGCTGAGAAACTCGCGAAGTTGATCGAAAAGGAAACAGACAAAGTGACTGAACGCGATAAAAAGGATTTTTGGATTTTGAAGAATCCAAAGCTGGCCGAGAAAAAGATTACTGATAAAGAGCGGAAAAAAGTGGAAGAGGGCGAGATGGAAGAAAGTGATTTGTATAAGCTTCAGATTGATCGGATTACTGAAGAAGAAACAAAGCTTTCGGAAAAGGATCTTGAAGTTCTTGCCATCTATAGGGAATTTGCAAGCGGATATGCCCTTACCCCGCAAATTGTGAAAAACAAGAAAGTAACAAAAGAAGAATTCGCCAAGGTGAGTGAAAACCTTGATTCGCTTCCAGGGGTCGATATATCTACAGATTGGGATCGTTTTTATACATATAATAAAACACTTAAATCTGTATTGGGTAAAGTTTCCTCATCTGAAGAAGGGTTGCCTAGTGAAAGCCTGGACTACTACCTCGCACGTGATTACAGCCGGAATGACCGTGTAGGTAAGAGTTATATTGAGGCGCAATACGAAGATATCCTTCAAGGGCAGAAAGCGAAAGTAAGGAATGTGACCGATAAATCAGGAAATGTCGTCGATTCCGAAGTGATTTCTGAAGGTTCGCGAGGAAAAGATCTTATATTGACAGTTGATATGGATTTACAGCTTGCTACTGAGGAAATCATTGAAAAGCAATTGATTGCCAAGAAAAAAATGGGTAACACCAAATTCTTGGACAGGGCCTTTGTCGTCATGATGGATCCCGATACAGGGGAAGTGTTGACGATGGCTGGCAAGAAATATGAGAAGGACCCAGAAACGGGGAAATCCTCCATTGAGGACTTCGCATTAGGAAATATCACGACTTCCTATACGATGGGTTCTGCGGTTAAAGGTGCTACGGTTTTAACCGGTTATCAGCAAGGTGCGATCCAGCCTGGTACGTACTTTTACGATACGAAGTTGAGAATCAAAGGTACACCGCCCAAAGGTTCATATAGTGACTTCGGGAACATTAATGATTTGACCGCATTGAAAGTATCTTCGAACGTTTATATGTTCAGAACGGCCATTAATATTGCGGGTGCGCATTATGTGCCGAATGAACCTTTGAACATTAGTTCAGGCGCGTTTTCAACCATGAGGAATTCATTTGCCCAGTTTGGCTTGGGAGTCCGCACGGGAATTGATCTTCCTAATGAAATGAGCGGATTCAAAGGTTCCGAAGTATCTCCGGGTAAGCTGCTTGACCTTGCTATCGGACAGTATGATACGTACACACCAATGCAGCTCGTGCAATATGTTTCAGCGATTGCGAATGGCGGTAACCGCATGAAGCCGCATATGGTTAAGGAAATCCGCGATCCGGTTGATAATAATGAGGAATTGGGACCTGTTGCCGAAGACGTTTCACCGACTGTCCTTAATCGTCTTGATATGAAGGAAGAATGGGTTGAACGTGTTCAGAACGGTTTTGAGAAAGTTGCGATGGAACGTGGCGGAACGGCTTATACCTACTTTGGGAATAAATCGTATACAGTGGCAGCTAAAACCGGGACGGCGGAAGCATTCTATGACGGCCCGAACCGGATGAATTATAGCGAGCCCCAAGAAACGATGAACATCACGCTTGTTGGCTATGCCCCTGCTAAAAATCCTGAGGTCGCTTTTGCGGTCGTTGTGCCGTGGGCATATCAAGGACATACGGGCCATAGCATGAGTAAAGAGATAGGTGAAGAAATCATGGATACTTATTTCGAACTGAAAAAAGAACGGGCTAAGAAGGAAAATACCGAAACCTCGACTGATTTGAAGGTGGAGAATGGTAAAGACGTTCAAAAAGAGCAGGCTGAAATAAGAAATAGTCAGGAAAATGAATAAAAAGTTATAAAACACGCTTCTGGGTTAAACCAGAAAGCGTGTTTTTTTGTTCATAAAATAAAATTGCTCAGTGATGCTATCAGTATGCCTCGAGATTTGCACTTTCCCTTTATGAAAGAAATTTATAATTACTTCAGTTGGAGTAATTTCCCGCACATGTAAATCCCCCTTAGGCACAAAATAAGAGAGTGATTTAAAGACTTTGACTACCTTTACAAAATAAACACAATTATTTACTGAATATTTACAAATGCTTTAAACGGAATTTACAGTCTGAAAGTATGATGTGAGAGTAGGACAAAATATTCATATAAAATTCTTAGGGGGATTTACAAATGAGACGTTTCAAATTTATGGCTATGACCGCAGTAATGGGTGGAGTAATCGCAGTGACAGCTGGATGTGGATCTAATGATACTTCAAACAGCGGTAAAGGAAATGAAGCGGCTTCAGATCAACTCAAGGGCGAAGTTATTACGGATGGTTCTTCAACGGTCTTTCCGATCATGGAGGCAGTTGCGGAAGAATATATGGCTACACAGCCTGATGTGAAGGTTTCAGTGGGATCGTCAGGAACAGGTGGGGGATTCAAGAAATTCATCGCTGGTGATACGGACCTAGCCAATGCATCCCGCCCGGTGAAAGAAGAAGAAACTGCCTTACTTGATGAAAAGGGTGTTGAATATACAGAATTGAAACTGGCATTTGACGGTATTTCGATCGTTGCCAATAAAGATAATGATTTCATCGATTCACTAACAGTTGAAGAACTTCAAAAACTGTGGATTGATAATGGAAAGGTGAAGAAATGGTCTGATATACGTCCTGAATGGCCGAACGAAGAAATTAAATTCTACTCTCCGGGAACAGATTCAGGAACATATGATTATTTCAATGAAGTGATCCTTGAAGAAAAACCAATGGTGGAAAATGCTACGCTTTCAGAAGACGATAACGTTCTTGTACAAGGTGTAGAAGGTGATAAAAATGCGATTGGATTCTTCGGTTATGCCTACTACTCTGAAAATAAAGATAAGTTAAAGATCATTTCCATCGACAACGGCAAAGGTGCTGTAGAGCCAACGCATGAAACGATTAAAAGTGGGGAGTATGCACCATTGTCACGTCCACTTTACACATATGTAGCTAATAAATCGGTAGCTGAAAAAGAACAAGTTGCAGATTATACTCAATTCGTCATTGAAAATGCAGGAGAGCTTGCAGAAGAAGTGGGTTATATCAGCCTGCCGGAAGAAGAGTACCAGAAAGATCTTGATAAATTGAAGGAATTGGAAAAATAAACGATATTACAGGCTATTGAAATCCCGCCTTGACTCGATTAAGGCGGGGGTAACAGCTTGTAAATCCAAATATTGCGTGTCTGAAATGGAGGATGCAAGTTGGAACTTAGAAAAACAGAAACCTATTCTGTACAGCAAATGATTCTGGAAAAGAAAAGTAAGAAAAAAATCAATATGGAAAAAGTCATTCCTAAGCTTTTGTTCCTTACGGCGGCAATTTCCGTTTTTACTACAATCGGGATCATCCTGACCCTTATATTTGAAACATTCATCTTTTTTGACAGAGTATCCATCGTCGAATTTTTTACGGAAGCAAAATGGCTGCCATTTGCATCTGCACCTTCCTATGGGATTATGCCCCTTATTGTTGGAACGTTGAAGATAACAGTCATAGCAGCGGTGGTTGCAGTTCCAGTAGGTCTTGCAACAGCCATTTTCTTGAGTGAATATGCATCAGAGAAAACACGGAGAATCATCAAGCCGATTTTAGAAGTTTTAGCTGGGATTCCTACTATCGTTTATGGCTTTTTTGCCTTAACTTTTGTAACACCGGTTTTGCGGGATTTATTTCCTTCCCTTGACATGTTCAATGCCCTGAGTCCTGGAATCGTTGTAGGTATCATGATCATGCCGATGATAGCTTCTTTGTCGGAAGATGCCCTAGTATCAGTACCGAAGTCGATCCGTGAAGGTGCGTATGCTTTAGGAGCAACGAAACTCGAAACGACAATTAAAGTGGTATTGCCAGCAGCCATTTCTGGAATTGTGGCATCCATCGTTCTTGCTTTATCCAGAGCGATCGGGGAAACCATGATTGTGAGTGTTGCCGGTGGCTCAACCCCAAATATGAGCATGGATGTCACTTCATCGATTCAAACGATGACCGCTTATATCGTTCAGGTCAGTTCGGGGGATGCAGGGTATGGGACAACGATTTACTACAGCATATATGCGGTTGGAATGACACTGTTCGTCTTTACGCTTATCATGAATTTACTGGCGCAGTTCATCTCTCGCAAGTTCAGGGAGGAATATTAAGTCATGAAACTGATAAACAAAAGTCATGTTGCAAAAAAAATGCCTGCTAGGCTTGCTGTTAACACGATTTGTAAAGGATTATTCTTCTTGGCAACATTGGTTGGCCTCCTCGTATTGGCCATCTTATTTTATCGGATATTCACTCAAGGAATTGGTAGTCTGAATGGGGATTTCCTTCAGAATTTCGCTTCCAGGAAACCTGAAGAGGCTGGTATAAAGGCAGCGCTGATCGGTTCAATATGGTTGATGGTAGTGGTGGCCCCGGTTTCCCTGCTGCTCGGTGTTGGAACGGCCATTTATTTAGAGGAATATGCGAGGAAGAATTGGATCACCACTTTTATCAAAGTGAATATTTCCAATCTGGCAGGTGTCCCGTCAATAGTATTTGGACTACTGGGCTTAACGGTTTTCGTTCGTGCTCTTGCCTTGGACCGGTCCATATTGGCAGCGGGCCTGACCATGAGCCTACTCGTTCTCCCGGTCATCATAGTCTCTGCACAGGAGGCCATACGTGCC
Source organism: Peribacillus sp. TE19612 (assembly GCF_056279465.1). Classification (NCBI taxonomy): domain Bacteria; kingdom Bacillati; phylum Bacillota; class Bacilli; order Caryophanales; family Bacillaceae; genus Peribacillus; species Peribacillus sp. TE19612. Next base: position 392,248 of record NZ_JBWCCL010000002.1, read on the forward strand.
GTACCTCGTGATTTAAGGGAAGCTTCGTTTGGAATGGGTGCAACAAAGTGGCAAACCATTTTGAAAGTGGTCCTGCCTGCTGCGATACCTGGCATTTTAACTGGAGGAATACTTGCTTTGTCACGGGCAATCGGTGAAACGGCGCCATTGGTGGTGGTTGGCATACCAATGTTCATCGCCTTTTTACCTCAAACGGTCATGGATACATTTACAGTGCTGCCAATGCAAATTTATAATTGGACATCTCGCCCGCAGGAGGAATTCCAGCAGGTTGCTGCCGCGGGAATCATCGTTTTACTCATCCTGTTAATATTCATGAATTCAATAGCCGTTATGATTAGAAATAAATTCCAGAAAAGATACTGATAGGAGGAAGGAAGCATGAATATGACCTTAACGAGAGAAAAAGAGTCACCGGCTATCGAAATCGATAATGTCGGATCAGCTGCCTTGACGGAAAAGGTGTATGAAACATCCAATCTTAATTTATGGTATGGAGAAAACCATGCTTTGAAAAATATTAATCTGGATATGCACCAAAATGAAGTGACGGCCATCATAGGGCCTTCAGGATGTGGGAAATCCACCTACATTAAAACATTGAACCGAATGATAGAACTAGTCCCGGATGTGAAAACGACAGGACAGATTAAATATAGGAACAGGAATATCCTTGATCAGTCCTATAAGGTGGAAGATTTAAGGACACAGGTGGGGATGGTCTTCCAAAAGCCTAATCCCTTTCCTAAATCCATTTATGAAAATGTTGTATATGGACCAAAGATCCATGGAATTAAAAATAAAAAAATTCTTGATGAGATAGTCGAAAAGAGTTTAAAAGGGGCAGCCATTTGGGATGAAGTGAAAGACCGTCTGCATGAAAATGCATATGGACTTTCAGGTGGACAGCAACAGCGCCTTTGTATTGCCAGATGTTTGGCAATCGAACCAGATGTCATTCTAATGGATGAACCTACTTCTGCCCTTGATCCGATATCCACGTTGAAAATAGAAGAATTGGTCCAGGAACTGAAAAAGGATTTCAGCATCATCATCGTTACCCATAACATGCAGCAGGCAGCACGTATCTCTGATAGAACAGCCTTCTTCTTAAATGGGGAAGTCATCGAATATTCTGATACAAATACCATCTTCTCTAATCCGAATGATAAAAGAACAGAAGATTACATTACCGGACGTTTCGGTTAAGAGAAAAGGAGATGCGATAATGATCGTTCGTGAAAATTTCGAGCTTCAATTGAAAGAGCTGCAAGAGAAAATCGTGAAGTTGGCTAATTTAGCTTCAGGTGCCATATCAAAATCATATGCCGCACTGGAAAGCAATAATGTAGATGAGGCTCTTGAAGTTATTGATGATGATACAATAGCTGATTTACTGGAAGAGGAAATAAATGACTTTGCGATTTTACTGATTGCTAAGCAACAGCCGGTTGCGATTGATTTAAGGCGTATCATTGCTGCCATAAAAATCGCCTCGGATATTGAAAGGATGGCGGACTTTGGTGTGAATATCGCCAAATCGGCGATCCGAATCGGTGACCAGCCATTTATTCTGCCTTTAACACCATTAAAGCAGATGCATGATATTACATTAAAGATGATTCGACTTTCAATAGAAGCATTTGAAAAGGAAGATGTTGTTCTTTCAAGAGAAATCATTGAAATGGATGATGAGGTTGATCGCTTTTATGGAGAAATGATTCGAAGTCTCCTTCGCCTTTCAGATGAAAAAAACCTTCAGCAGGTTACGCAGCTTTCCCTAATTGCTCGATATTTGGAAAGGACAGCGGACCATACAACGAATATCGCAGAGAATATTTATTTCCTTGTAAGAGGGAGATATATCAGCAGGAATGAATGAACCTATCCTAATTGAAAAAAGAGAGGCTTTTTCTCGGACATAGTCCATTTAAAAGTCTCTCTTATTCATTAATGTGTCAAAGTATTGGCCAATTGTCTATATGTCATATTATTCGTTACAACAAACTCGCCGATTTGTATTTTTTTCGAGAAATCCCGGTCATTCATGTACGCTTCAAATTCAGCAGCTTCATCGATGATTTTTTCCTTGGAAAGGCGATCGGCAATCTCGGCTGTGGTCATATTCGTTTTCACTTTAATTGTATAGGTGACGATGGAAGGTGCCTCTTTTGAAGCTTCCTTCTCCATTAAAACCGGATCCTTTGGTTGGACGGTCTTTTTAGCTTCCTCGGTAGGAAGTGTAACGACGAATCCCTTCTTTACGAGCAATTCCTTAGCTTCCCCCGCAGTGGGAGTGGTGCCTTCGAACTTTCCGGTGCCATAATAAAAGGCAGCGAAGATTGTTGTTGTAAAAATGATGCCGGCGGAAAGACCTTGCAGTCTTGCTTTGTTCATTTTCATTCACCCCGCAATCTTTGCTGCTCGATCACTGAAATGGTTTGTTCCTTCGTTAACGAGGATTGTCTAGCGATCTGGTCCAAAGTGAGACCTTGACTATATAAAGATAGAACCTGGCTTTTTAGAATCTCATGTATGGGTTCGATATCATTGGAAGTGACAGTTGATTGCTCCTTTACAGAGGGAACAGGGGCGTCCTGGATAACGAATTCCTCTTCAAGAACCTTCACCTTCTTCTTTAATTGGTAGATATCCTGCATATACGTTAGTGTCATCTGTTCTAAATCTTCTTCTAATTTGGCAACTTTATCTTTACCGAAAAAGGAAATGATGAGAAGGACGATCGCTAATGAAAAAAGAAGGACGATAAGTGTTTCCATGTTTTCACCTCAGAAGCTAATTTTCGACAATATACTTATATTTTAAACATATTCGAAAAAAATTGGGGGATTTTCATATTTTTATATTTTCGGAAGTAGGCAGTAAACTTTATTTATTGTCTGTTTTTTTTCAAATATTGTCGAAAAGCGATGTGACCGTCGTTGATGAAAAAAAATTAGGCATGAAAATGGGAAAAAAACCTTTGAGAGATAACGTACATAAAATTCGACAAAATGTGTTTATTGTCCATCAGCCAATTCAGTGCTAACATAAAGATAGAATAAATCGAAAAAACCAAATATTTTGAATTGTTAAAAATCAATGAACCTATAAGAAAATGGTGTGCAGAATTTAAAGTGGATAGTTTCACTGTCAGCGCCTAACGATAAGTAATATAAAGATAAAAGAAGGGGAAGGGATGATTATATGAATTCGCTATTCGCTTATATGCCACAGGATAACCAGGAATTATTTCGTAAGGGATTAAAGGCTGGATTATGGATGGATGAGAGTTTTGATTGGTATCCTGAGGAGGATATGATGAGTCATCCTAATGGAGAGATCCGGACACTTTCACAGACGTATACCCAAGGGCAGGTGACCTTTTCGAAGTTCACGATCAGAAATACCTCATTCGAGACCAAGCGCCCAAAAGTGTTTTTTCACTATGAAAACGCTTTCGAAAGGCAGGCGGTGGCTTTTTACAGCCCGAATGAACGGGCGATTTTACATGTAGCCCCTCAATCGATTGCCTTATTGGGTGGATTGGTGAAAGGAAAAAGCATCTCTCAATATTGCATCCAAGGTAAGGGAAGCCTTTATCAAGAAGGATGCTTCAAATCATTGAAAGAAGGTCTCCTCGCTTATTCACCGCTCGCCAAAGGGGAAGTTACCAGTGTGTTTACGCTAGAAACGGAAATCTTACCGAAAGAATGTGTGGAAGCTGTGGCTTGGGTCATTCATGCCGAAACGAAAGAAGAAGCGAAAGTTATAAATAATCAACTCCTCCTGACGATGCAAAACGTAAACAATTAAGAATACGAAAAAGTTATGTTGGATTTCCCGAAAAACATACTAGCAATTCGCATTGAATAATGATATTATAGAAAAGTCCTATGTGAAAATGTCAATATGTTTGGAGGGAAATACACAATGCGCGTGAATATTACATTAGCTTGCACTGAATGTGGAGACCGTAACTATATTTCTAAAAAAAATAAACGTAACAATCCAGACCGTCTTGAGCTTAAAAAATACTGCTCAAGAGAAAAACGCAGCACGACTCACCGTGAAACAAAGTAAGCAACAGGATTTTTCCTGTTGTTTTTTTTATGCATTTTTTAAGTCCTTCTTTTCTCTCTTTCCTTTAGTGAATATTTTCACCAGAATGCACGAATGATTCGGCGATTTCCGACACCGTATTTTCGTAAATGGACAAATATTATGAGATAATGATAGAAGTAGACTAAAGGAGTCGGAAGAGATGAGAGAAAACAAGAATAAGCTCCGTCAAGAAGTTAGGTCCCGTTTAATGGAGCTGACTAAAGAGGAACATGAAGAACTATCCAACAGAATCGCTGAAAACTTATTTGCATTGGAGGAATGGAAAAATGCTGATACCATTGGCATCACCATCTCCATTCCGCCTGAAGTCCCAACGGTACGGATCATCGAACAAGCATGGAGCGAAGGAAAAGTAGTGGCTGTACCAAAATGTGATCCTGAAAAAAAGACAATGGAATTCAAAAAAATTTCGTCCTTCAATCAGCTCGAGTCTGTTTATTACGGATTGCTGGAACCAGTGGCTGAAACAGTCAAGGCCTGCAAAGAGGAATTGGACGCATTGATCGTACCCGGCCTTGCTTTTAACAAGGAAGGGTATCGCCTAGGCTTTGGAGGGGGCTATTATGACCGTTTCCTATCTAATTACCGAGGAGATACATTGGCCCTTACATACGAGCTTCAATTAATGGATGAACTCCCGATAGAGGTACATGATCTAGCGGTGGGCATACTCATTACCCCATCCAGGGTTATACGCACGTACGCCCATTAAGAAGAAGTTCAATAATTATCACTTTTAGCTCATAAAAATCCTATCCTGTATCACACTATTGATAGGAGGGATTGTTATGCTTCGATTAATTATTCAAATTTTCTTGGTTGGTTTAGCTGTTTATGCAGGTTACAAAAACCGGTACCGCCTGATAAATGTTGCGCTGTCCAACGGCATACTGAGAAGATTTCTAGTGACTAAATCCTTGGATATGCCAATGTTCAGGGATAAAATGATGCAAAGCATGTTCACTCAGACTAAATGAGGATGCCGGCATTTTGAAAAGGGAACCTGACCAGGGGTTCCTTTTTTTATTTTTTAGGAGCGGGAAAACAGTCTCCTTTTTTACTTTTTACATGATTTCGTCTATAGTTTTAATTAAAGAACAGGAATTTTAGAAGCTTAAGTTTTATTGGAAAGTGGGGAAGGCATTGGGATTTAAAGAGGATTATTTTTTTTGGGAAACCATAAGGGAGTTGTCTGCCCATTACGATTATCGAATGATCACAGTCACGGAAAACCATCAGGAGATTTGGCTTGAGAGCGATAAGAATAAGGAGTTTCCAGTCATAAGACTCATCCGCCATGATTTGGATTGGGCTAATTGGCTGAAACGCGATATCGAGCGAACATTGCAGAATGGGGAAAGAATCCGAAGGAAATTATACAAAAAGCCCATAAACATATTAAGTATCTATGTTAGTAAATTCGCCCCGGTCGATGATCACGACTTTAGTTCACGGGTGGCCTCCTTTAAAAAAACGAATGTCAACACGTTCCTTCTAACTTGTGAGAACTTTCATGTTTCGCTGCAAAACCTTGAACATGTTTTGAAAAAACCACTTTCAATTCAAGTTCTTGAGGAAAATGAAATAGATGAGGAAAAGGTTCTTACAGTAAAGAAGAACGCCATCTCGGAGTCAGTCAAAAAGGCTAAGGCCGAACAGAAGGTATTTCAAAATGCCAATAAGCCAATCTTTACATATATATTCATGGCGGTACAAATAGCAGTGTTCATCTTGATGGAGTTTAATGGGGGCAGCACCAATTCCAAGATTTTGATTGAGTTTGGCGCTAAATTTTCCCCTTATATCATCCAAGGGGAATGGTGGCGGTTCTTTACACCGATGATCGTCCATATTGGGTTCATTCATTTACTGATGAATACATTTTCGCTGTATTTGATTGGTGCTGAAGTTGAAAGGATTTATGGTAATGCCAGGTTCCTTTTCATCTATATATTCGCTGGTTTCGCTGGAACCCTAGGCAGCTTCATCATGACCCCGAACCTTTCCGCAGGAGCGAGCGGAGCCATTTTTGGCTGTTTTGGGGCACTTCTGTACTTTGGCATCGTCTATCCGAAATTATTCATGCGCTCGATGGGCTCATCGGTGATCGTGTTGATCATCATTAACTTAATATATGGTTTCACCGTTTCGGGAATTGACAATGCAGGGCATATCGGAGGTTTGATCGGAGGGTTCTTGGCCGCTGGAGTGGTCCATCTGCCAAAATCCAGGAATATCTTTCGGCAGCTGGCTTTTCTGATCGGGACGGTAATACTGACCTATTCCCTGCTGCAATTTGGATTCAATCATCAGGAAAGTGCAGCTATCGATGATAATACCATGGCAATGCTGGCCCAAAAGTATATTGATGATGATGAAGAAGATAAGGCGGAAGAGATGCTATTCAAATATGTGGAGTCAAATCCTGATGCACCGCTATCGCTCTTTATGCTCGGAAATTTATCTTTTGATAAAAAGGACATAGACAAGGCCAGGGATTATTATGAAAAAGCATTTGAAAGTAATCCGGATTTGCATGAAGCCCATTACAATCTTGCCTTGGTCTACATGAATCTCGAATCATTCGATCAAGCTAAAGAGCAAGCTGATAAGGCTATTGAGCTTGCCCCGGATAATAAGTCATACACTAAACTACTGGAAGAAATCGAAAAGCAACTATAACTCTTGACGCAGCATGATTGGGGTACCGTCTTTCAGGGTAAACAAGACTAGTATTTCCCTTTGATTCTTCGCCATAAGCAATAGGGGGATGGTGCTACCTTGTGGACTCACAGTGGAGCCATCCTCCTTTTTTACTCCCAACACATAATTTTTATATAGTCCTTCCCATAGTTTTCCCACAATTTCTTCCCGTTTGAATTGGGGGAAGGCAGCAAGCCATTGATTTTTCTTTGAAGGCAGATCTGTTAAAGAAATGATTTTGTACTGATCGAGATTAACCTGAAAGGCTTGCCCGGCTTTCTCCAAACCATTTCGAACCGTTTGATCTGTCAAGCCGTCCAGCGTTTTTTTCCACTGAATCTGTTCTTCTGAAAGGGGGCGGTGGAAAAATTGAAAAACCGGTGTCGTTACTGTATAGAGTTTATCTTTACTGAGCTGCTGGGCACTGGTGAAAATGGTGTCACTTGGATGAACCTCGGCATAATGAAACGTTACAGCTTCATAACGCCCACTCTCGGATTCTTTATATTTCGCTTTTTGAGAGAGTTCTTGTTTATTTTGGCGCCAATTTTTTAAAGCTCCAGCCAATTTTCCATTTTTGTATAAAAGCGATACGTCCTGACGTAAGTAAGCAGGCTGGTCCAACGTAGAATCCACCCTCCAAGTGATGGTATAGGTGGAATTCCCGGTACCTTTAGGTGTCAGGTTGGTGGAAGCATGTTCAAAATGGAGCGAGGAATCGATGGGAAAAAAAATGATGGTTTCCTCTGTCCGTTTATGATTTGATAAATAAAGGATGACAAAAATGGTGGTTAAAACCAAAAAGACGGTATACTTCAATTGTACTTTCATTTTTCCCCTCCGTTTTCACGCGTGATGAATGGTTTAAAATCATTAAGCTGTTAAATCAAATCAAAGGAGTCCACATTCTTGATATTTCATCATATGAATACAGTTGGACATGTATGAGGGGGATGGGGAAATTATCAAAAGAGGAAATGGGCGCTTGTTACAAAGGTGCGGATTCGATATACTTTCCTAAAGAAAAGAGTAAAGAGGTTTACTATGAAAACATATTATGATCTTCAACAATACTTGAAAAGATTTGGTACATTTATCTATATTGGCGATCGCTTAGCCGAGCTTGAACTGATGGAGGCCGAAATAAGGGAACTCCACCGTATGCAGATGATGGATACGAAAGATTATCAAATGGCGATTCTTTTAATCAGGCAGCAATTGTCTCTTGAAAGGGAAAAACAGAAAAAAAATTGATAAAAAAGGTGAGAATGATGGAAAAGTGGCTGATGGGTGTGGATTTAGGCGGTACAACTACCAAACTGGCTTTAATCAATTTATACGGAGAGATCATTCATAAATGGGAAATCAGCACGGACATCTCCGAAAAGGGAAAATACATTACGATTAACATAGCCAAAGCAATTGATGCGAAGCTCGTGGAACTTAATGAACCGAAGAGTAAGATAGTAGGGATAGGAATGGGTGCTCCCGGTCCTGTGAAATTTGTTAACGGTTCCATATATGAAGCCGTCAATCTTGGCTGGAAGGACTATCCTTTAAAAGATTTATTGGAGGTGGAGACAGCTCTTCCAGCTGTGATCGATAATGATGCCAATATGGCAGCTTTGGGAGAAATGTGGAAAGGTGCCGGTAATGGAGCCAAAGACCTTGTTTGTATCACTCTCGGAACGGGTGTAGGAGGCGGAATCATCCATAATGGCCAAATCGTCCATGGTACCAGTGGAGCTGCTGGGGAAGTAGGGCATATAACGGTCGTAACGGACGGAGGGGCACCATGCAATTGCGGCAAGACTGGTTGTTTGGAAACGGTTGCTTCGGCAACGGGAATCGTCCGTATGGCTTTAGAAGCCTTGAATGCCGCCGATGAAAAGTCATTGCTTCAGCAGAAAGTAGAAGAGGGGAATACGGTTACTTCCAAACTGTTATTCCAATGCGCTGCAGCAGGTGATCCCTTGTCCAAAGCTGTGGTGGATAAGGTAGGCAATTACTTGGGGCTGGCACTATCACATGTTGGGAATGTCATGAATCCAGATAAAATCGTCATTGGCGGGGGCGTTTCACAAGCGGGGGACATTTTGCTTGATACCGTTCGTTCTGCATTCAAAAAGTATGCATTCAAACGGGTTAGTAAATCAACGAAAATCAGCCTGGCCACTCTAGGCAATGATGCAGGGGTAATAGGTGCAGCCTGGCTCATTAAAAGCCAAATGAATACGTGATTCCATGCTGCCCTCTGGCAATCAGGGTAATAAGAAAAAAAGATGGATCTTCAAAGATGGTTCCCCCCTCTTGAGGGGGAGAACCATGACCCATTATTGAGGCGCTCTGGATCGCAGCTCCAGCGCTTCTTCGATGAGGAGGGACCAGGATTGAAAAGGGTCTTCAAAAAACAGGGATATTCATTGTTTTGGGTCGTATTGATTTCACTTTGGCTTAAAACATATATCGCCTATAAAACAAGTTTTAAGATAGATATTGATAATTGGATCCAGGAGTTCATACTATTCATCAATCCTGTCAGTTTCCTTTTACTTATACTTGGCGTGAATCTATTTTTAAAAGAAAATGGACGGACGGCATACTTATTGATCATGAGTTTTTTCATCACCTTCGTCCTCTTTGCCAATCTTGTTTTTTTTCGCTTTTTCAATGATTTTTTAACCATTCCCGTTCTTTTTCAAACGAGCAATATGAACGACCTTGGAAGCAGTGTACATGAATTGATCAATCCGAGTGATCTATTGTATTTTGCCGATATTCTGTGCTTGATGCTTCTTCTGAAATACAAACCAAAAACATTCCATGAAAGTCGATACAATCCCCAGGACCGTAAATTCTTTTTGTTAATGGCTTTAGGAGTGACATTTTTTAACTTGGCTTTAGCGGAAGCGGCGCGTCCTGAACTCCTGACAAGAACGTTTGACCGCGAAATCCTCGTTAAGAATATCGGTACGTACCATTATCACCTCTATGATGCAATATTACAGACGAAATCCTCAGCTCAACGTGCACTTGCTGATGGCAGTGAATTGTCGGAAATTGAAAATTATGTCCGTGCCAATCAAAAAGAAGTTAATGATGAACTTTATGGTCTGGCAAAAGGCAAAAATGTGATTCTTATATCATTGGAATCCACTCAAAGCTTTGTCATCAATAAAACTGTCAACGGGGAAGAAATCACTCCTTTTCTGAACCAATTCATTAAAGATAGCTATTATTTCAATAACTTTTATCACCAAACTGGCCAGGGGAAAACATCCGATTCAGAATTCATTATTGAGAATTCCCTCTATCCTTTAGGTAGAGGTGCAGTATTTTTCACTCATGCCCAAAATGAATACAAAGCCACACCTGAAATCTTAACGGAAAAAGGTTACTATACGGCTTCCTTGCATGCCAATAATAAAAGCTTTTGGAATCGTGACATAATGTACGATTCTCTTGGGTACCAACGGTTTTATGATAGTGATGAATACAAAGTGTCTGAAGGCAATTCCATCAATTGGGGTTTGAATGATAAATCGTTCTTCAAGCAATCAATTTCTCACTTGAAAAGGATGCCTGAGCCTTTTTATGCCAAGTTCATAACGTTAACCAATCATTTTCCATTTACTTTGAAAGATGAAGACCGGACATTGGAACCTTACGATTCGAATTCCAAAACATTGAATCAGTATTTTCCGACCGTACGTTATACCGACGAAGCCTTGAAACAGTTTATCGGCGATTTGAAACGTAATGGATTATATGAGGATTCCATCATTGTTCTATACGGAGACCATTATGGAATTTCTGAAAATCACAACTCTGCCATGAGCCAGTTCCTTGGGAAGGAAATTACGCCTTTCGAATCGATCCAGCTTCAGCGTGTCCCGCTCATCATACATGTCCCCGGACAGAAGGGAAAAACGATTTCCACCGTTGCCGGCCAAATTGATGTAAGGCCGACTCTCCTTCATTTATTGGGAATTGAAAATGATGATTATATTGAATTCGGCAAAGATCTATTTTCCGAAGAAAAATTAGAATTCACCGTTCTTCGCGATAGCAGTTTCATCACGAAGGATTACCTCTATACGATGGATACCTGCTATGATAAAAAGACCGGAGCGGCGACTGCAAAGGATTCATGTGAGAAGTATTTGGAAAAGGCAAAGAAGGAGCTTGATTACTCCGACAAAATCATTTACGGGGATTTGCTCCGATTTTATGAGCAGCCTTGAAAAAGGAAACCTGGTGCAATCCTGGTTTCCTTTTGATTCTTTATTGGAATTGAAGCAGGTATAGAGAAACAGTTGACCTCTCGTGATTCTTCCGCTTATTCTTGCCAATTATGACGTGTCACTACTTTTGATGATCTTTTCTTTCCGTACATTGTGCTCAAAAAAGAACTTGTTGTGCAATTATGTTTCGGTGATTGATACTCACTATTATAAGTAACTTGGTAATCGCAGGTGTTTTATAAGCTGCACGTGCGACAACAGCTTCCGGTTTTCCAACTCTTCCAATCAACTTTTTCGCTATAGAATTTTAGGATATTCCTGCCATATCTCGTGTTACTATCGTGCCGACCACAAACTAAAGTAATCATTTCAAGCCGATATCAAGTTTTAATACTAAAAAAAAGACGGTAGACAATCGTGTCCTATCTAAAAGTTAAAACAAAGTTGATTGGAACGCAAGGTGCGAGACTCCTGCGGGAAAAACGTGTCCAGGGGAGACCCCGCAGGCGCAAAGGCGCCGATGTGGCTCCCGGACCGCCCGCGGAAAGCGAGTGCCTGAAGAGGAAATCGACGTTCAAATTGCACAAACCCTAAAAAACTGTAGGTGATTTTCAGCGAGTTTGTCTACTGATACTTGGCGCAATCCAGGTTTTTTCGCTTTTTCAGGGAAATCAGTACCCCTTACATTTATGAAACAAGAGACTTCCTGAACATCTTTCTGTTTTTCCCTTCATAAAGATAAAACAATGAAAGGGGCGGAGGCTGAATGAAAGTTGTGAGCAGAAGCGGGGATGATTTGGCATATTACAGTCAATTGTTCCAAATTCCCCGGGTTTTGATTGAGGATGCCAATCCGGCCATTACTGGCGGTGTTTTGCCAAATGGCATCGAAGTACAGATACCTGGATACATTGTTCAGCAAGAGTCCCGGTTAGATATCGAGTTTGCCGAAATCGCTTTACAATATCACCTGCCAATCGATGGGATAGTATTATTGAATCAAGATGGACAAAAGCCTTTTTCCGTACCCATCCGGGTGATGAATCCCGTGATAGTCACCGACAAGCCCTACGAATATCAATCACTTCTTGACGATCTTGATGTTCTATCTTGTCATTACCCCTTTATTAAGGTTGAATCGGTCGGAAAGAGTGTGTTGGGAAAAGAACTCCTTGAGGTAAGAATCGGTCAAGGTGAAAAAATCATACATTATAACGGTTCATTCCACGCTAATGAATGGATCACTACGGCTGTTTTGATGAAATGGCTGAATGATTTTCTGCTGGCCGTAACGAATGATCGTACACTTTGCGGAATGGACTGTATGCCGTACTACCGGGATATGTCCATTTCGATGGTTCCAATGGTGAATCCGGATGGAGTCGACCTTGTCCTAAAGGGGGAGGAGGCGGCAGAGGGGAAGGTTGATGTTTTAAAAATAAATAATGGCAATCCTGCCTTTTATGCTTGGAAAGCCAATATCCGCGGTGTAGATCTGAATAACCAATATCCTGCTAACTGGGAGGTTGAAAAGCGCAGAAAGATTCCAAAAGCCCCTGCCCCGAGGGATTTTCCAGGAGAAACCGCATTATCAGAACCAGAAGCATTGGCCATGAAGGAGCTGGCAATAAGACGGAATTTTGAAAGAGTGCTTGCACTTCACACCCAGGGAAAAGAATTCTATTGGGGATATGAGGGACATGAACCTGAACAGGCAGCGAATGTTGCGAGGGAGTTTGAGGAGCGCAGCGGATATCGGGCCGTAAAATACGTTGATAGCCATGCTGGGTATAAAGATTGGTTCATTCAGGAATTCAAACGCGGTGGATTTACAATCGAACTGGGAAAGGGCATCAATCCGCTTCCGCTATCCCATTTGCCTGGTATATATGAAGATTCCGTCAAGATTTTGATGGCAGGACTATATATGTGATGCATTCCCCTAAGGAATATACTTCCAAAAAAATATAAGATCATTATCCGCCACATTTTCTCTTTTTTACTTTATAATGAAAGAGAGTAAGGATTCGATTGGTTAATCCTTACTCTCTTTCTAATGTCTCGCTCACATATGCCAGGCGTTTTAGTTTTGAAGTGGGAGGTGTGTGGAGATTAAAGTATCCAAAGCAGCACTTTGTATGCGGCTTTCCATTTGTAAGATGTTGTGTTTCGTCCCATTATTTATCTCCACTATCCTTCTTATCTCGGCTTGTGAGCCTTCCAAGGACCTTAGTAAACCCGTAAATGATTCGGAAAAAGAACACTCCCAATCTAACCAGGAAACTTCAGTAAGCAATTTAAAGGTCCCGACCGCAGAAACGGAAAAAATCGAAGCCATTTTTGGATGGCTGGATTCAAAAACCATTTTATATTCTGTGAAGCGGGATGGTAATGAATTATCCCAGTTGATGGCATGGAATTTGGAAACGAATGAAACTTCCGTTTTCTATCAGCCGGCTTTTGCGTTTTCTGAAGTATCGATCAGTCCGTCTGGTACGCATATTTTGTTGTCGTCCTTTACCTCATCGGATAAAGCATCAATCACAATACTCGATAAAACGGGGAATCCACTGTATTCCGTGGCGATCCCAGCCTATGAATTAGCTTATGAGTGGAATTCATTTAAAGATGGCCGGTTGTTTGTATCGAGCTTTTATGAAGATTGGACATACAGCAGTTATGTATTGAATCCAGATGAACAAACTATGGAAACTCTGGACTTTCCGCAGCCCTTTGCTCAATGGGCAAGTGAAAATGACTTGATGTTTTTGGATTGGGACAAAGAAGAACCTGCTTTGACGGCTCCCCTAGAAAAAAAAGCGCTGCATGGGGATGGGGCAGACAGCCTTATGCTCGATGTCATTCACTTTAAAAAAATGAAGCAAGCGCTGATGACGATTCAAGTGGAGACAGAAAAACAAGATCGGGGTACATATGCATTTTATGATCCAACAAACAAGCCGATCCACTCTTTTTCCGTGCCACTATTGAAAAGCTTTTCAGATTGGGTCATTCCATCCTATGATTTCATTGAAAAAAACAAGGAATTCATAACGTTTATTCCTAATGAATCAAAAGATGCGGACCAATATGAGGGAAGGTTTACCTTAACTAAATTAAATTGGGAAAAAGGCACACAAGAAGAATTGATGAAGGACATGGAAAATGAACCATTAAGCTGTTCGCTTGATGGCAACTTCTGCTTATATGGATATCAATTTGAGAAAATCATTGATATGAAAACCCATCAAATACAAAGATTGTTCAAACAAACATGATAACCTAAAACAAAAGCTCGCCGGATGGCGAGCTTTTTTCTTCAATGGGCAACAGGAAAACCGCTGTTGATGACTGTCATGACAGTGAACCAGCCAAACACGACTGCACTGCCGGCTGCAAAAATGAATCCTAAGAAGTTTCTCTTTTTTAATGAGGTAAACACAGCTGCTACTCCTAATATAGCCACAAGTCCGAAAACAACCATTAATATCATGTCAAAACCCCCTTTTTTCGTAATGAATACCTAATCCCTAATAATATACCCAGAGAATAAAGCAACTACCAAAAATATGTAGAAAAGATTGCATTTGTTAATATCTTAATATTTTTTCAATTATTTGTCGAGGTTTAATAGGTGACACTTCTATGACTTGAGTAAACTGGATTAACATTAGCAGCTTAATTAGTGTAAGATAAAGATAGAAAATCATATTGGAGTTGATGGAAATGAAATGGACACAAATTCCTCTAGGCCCGCTGCAAACGAATTGTTATGTAGTTTCCGATGGACAGGATTGCATCATTTTCGATCCGGGTGAAGAGCCGCAGAAAATCATACAATACATACAAACAAAAAATTTAAAGCCTTTAGCGATTTTATTGACACATGCACATTTTGACCATATCGGTGCTCTGGATGCTATTCGGGACCATTATGGAATCCCTGCATATATTCATGAAAAAGAGGCCAAGTGGCTACTTGATCCCGCTTTGAATGGTTCTCAAAACTGGTTCCCTGAAAGTCCAATGCGAATGAAGCCTGCCGATCACATCTTGGCAAATGAGCAAGAGCTTACTATTGGAGGATTCACTTTCGAAGTATTCGAAACCCCTGGACACTCACCAGGGAGCGTTTCGTATTATGTGAAGGACGAACGTCTCCTCTTTTCTGGGGACGTCTTGTTCCAAGGAAGCGTTGGCAGAACCGATTTAATAGGCGGAAGCGAGTCATTGCTCTTAAATAGCATTGAAAAGAAGCTACTGACACTTTCTGATGATGCTATCGTTTTTCCAGGTCATGGCCCTGTCACGACGATTCTGGATGAAAAGAATACTAATCCCTTTTTGAGATAATTACTTTTTCAGGTGCCGCTATGGCACCTGTTTTTTTAAGTTCTTAATTATGTGAAAATATTGAAATGGGTCAATTCCGCAACTATACTGAATATAAAAAAACAGGGTCTTCCCCAATGTGCATTTTTGAACCTCCTCTGAAGTAATATTATTAAATTCATTTTGTGGATGCACTGTTATAACTGCGAGATGAAATTTGAACATTTTGTGAACTTTAAATTTGTTTTCTGTATGAATGTCGTTAAAAAATTTATTTACTGTGTTTTATAATAAGATGGAAGATCATGGAGACGGAGGCTATTGTGTTGAAAAATCATTTAAAGGAATTGATTGCAGGAAGCCCGCAAAAAAGAATCTCCTATAATGACTATATGGATGCTGTTTTATATACGCCGAATATAGGCTACTATGCACGTGCAAAAGAGAAGATTGGCCCAAGAGGGGATTTTTATACGTCTGGCAATGTTGGGGATGCATTTGGGAGATCACTGGCGAGATGGTTCGTATATTTGATAAAAAGATGCGGAGTTTCACCAAGAATCATCGAGGTCGGGGCAGGGGACGGTAAACTGGCGTATGACATCCTCGTTTACATAAAAGAAACGGAACCGCAGATATGGGACTCTTTGACTTATATTCTTGTGGATGGCAGTCCATTTCATAGAAAGATTCAGCACGAACGTTTAGGGATATTCAAACAGGCAGTTTCTGCTGCCAGTATAGAAAAATGGAAGAATGTAAATGGAATCGTCTTTTCAAACGAACTTTTCGACGCGTTGCCTGTGTATGTCATTGAAAAGTATAAGGGAGCCTTGGTAGAGGTATTCGTCACTGAAAAGGAAGGCGATTTGGTAGAAGAGAGAGAACCTTTGGACAACCCTGACATTCTTTCTTACCTTACTGAACGAAAAATCACCTTAAATGAAAAACAACGATACGAAGTTCCGCTAAACATGATCCGCGAATATGAGAAGATCGTTTCCTGTATTGAATCGGGTATTCTCCTTACAATTGATTATGGCTATACCGATAGGGAATGGAAGGAGCCAGCTCATCTTCAAGGGAGCTTGAGGGGCTATTATCGGCATCAAATGATTAAAGATGCACTTATGTATCCTGGTGATATGGATCTGACGACACATATCCATTTTGACACATTAATCGAGATTGGAAAAAGAAAGGATCTTTCCAATCGAGGGCTTTTTCTTCAAAATGAATTCTTGCTTAAAGCAGGGATACTAGAGGAATTGAAGGACCATCAAGGAACTGATCCATTCTCGAAAACGGCAAAGCGTAATCGGGCAATCCGGGGGCTAATCGTTCC
The DNA here is from genome assembly GCF_056279465.1 of Peribacillus sp. TE19612. Classification (NCBI taxonomy): domain Bacteria; kingdom Bacillati; phylum Bacillota; class Bacilli; order Caryophanales; family Bacillaceae; genus Peribacillus; species Peribacillus sp. TE19612. The sequence continues at coordinate 408,997 of NZ_JBWCCL010000002.1, forward strand.
TGGGGGATTTAGTGAACATTTCAAAGTGTTGCTTCAATCGAAGAATTTAGCAGATGATGTAAGGATCTTTCCTGAATGGTGACAAGTAAAAACCCATGAATCAAAATTCATGGGTTATGTAATATTGCTTGTTCTTAATGCGCAGCACCCGGAGTCATCATAAATACGCTCCAGTAGGAAAATCCTGCAAAGAAAACGGTAAGATAGGCGCCGAAAACATAAATATACATGCGCTCAGATAATTTCAAATAACTTAAAAGTACAAAAAAGATCGTTTGTGCAAAGAAAAGCAAAGACGTTTGATGCATATGGCCAAGATAAAAGAAAATGGCCATAATTCCTGTCCAAAATCCACATACTCTGAACATGCGTTCCATCCGAATCCCTCCTTATGTCTAGTCGTGTACATTCTAAATAATTATAAATGAAATTGTAAGGTAATGTAAAGGATGCCTTTTGTTTCTATGTGAGAACCGAAGCCTGGTATGAGCATGCTGCACAATTGGACATCATATTTTCTATTTCCACAATATTGACATTCTCAAACAAGGCTTCGAACATACCTTTTAAAAATGAATTATGCATGGAGCAGATTGTTCCTGGCTCGACTTCAGTAACTTCCTTAAACGGGCAATTGAAGATACGGAAGGATATTTTATTTTCTTCTTCGCTTGCTTGTATTTCGGGAGATAACCCTGCAATGGTAGCCGCATTTTTAAGCATGTTGACTTTTTCCGCAAAAGCAAGCCGATCTACCGATGTCGAGTTCAGGGCTAGTTGCTGATTGATCAATTCCTCCCCGAATACTTTTCCCGTTTCATAAAGAGCCTGTTTTCCTTGTTCCCCTAATGTCATCATAGACTGGACGGCAATCTTTGCAAGCAGCTGATAATTCCTATATGGAAAATGAAGCTGTATGACTTTGTCAGATAATCGATAAAGTCTGCTTGGGCGACCGCCTTTCCCGGTCTTTCGGGAATTCGAGGTCAACATATCGATATCCTCAAGTTTCGACAAATGTAGACGGGCAACATTTGGATGGATGTTGAATGAATCGGCGATTTCCTGTACCGATACATCACCATGGTTGTTCACTATATGCTGATATATATAATATCTGGTGGGATCAGCTAACACGTTTGTTATTTTTAACGTTTGTTCCATTACACCCTCCTGCTATTCCATAGTTTACCTATGTCCATTATAATGCAGGCAGAAAAAAATGGAATAAGAGAAAGAGTAAACACTCTTTAGTTTAAAAAACGTTCACATTTAAAACGGTTTTATAAAGCAAATATGTATACATTAATTATACAAATGTTATACAATGATTGTATAGACTATAAATGTATACAAAATGTGAACGGGGAGTGATTAGTATGCCACAGTTAACTTTCTTTTCGTATCCAAGTTGTACATCTTGCCGCAAAACAAAAAAATGGTTAAGCGCCAATCAAGTTTCCTTCGATGAGCGACATTTATTCAGAGAGACTCCAACTGTAGCAGAGTTGAAAAGAATTCTTGAATTGACATCGGAAGGACTTGATGAAGTCTTGGCGACAAGAAGTGAAGCATACAAAGACTTACAAGTTAATATTGACGAAATGATGCTTTCTGATGTCATCCAATTATTAACAAAAGAACCGAAGTTATTAAGAAGGCCCATTCTCATAGACGGGGAAAAACTGGTCATTGGCCATAACGTAGATGCATTAAGAAATTTGGTTTCCCGGAGGCCTGATTTGAAAATGAGCATGTGAGATGATTCTCGAAGTTTTTTCGGGAATTTTTTTTTATTCTAAAGCAGGAATTTGTCGTGGATTGTCGAATCAATACAACAAGAAACATAGGAGGTGATGAATGAATTGATATCGATTGAAAAGACCGCAGAAAAAATACTAACCCGTGCCATCGTGGAGTCGGCATCGGATATCCACATTTTTTTTCGCGGAGAGGGGCCTCTCATCCAATTCAGGATAGACAATAAGCTTGTTCCCCAGGAAACATTATCATTTTTTGAAGCTGAAAGGCTGATCGCTCATTTGAAGTTCCTTGCCTCGATGGATATAGGCGAGAAAAGGAGGCCCCAGAGTGGCGCCATCACTATCAATTTGGCTAACCAGGTGGTCGGACTCCGCCTTTCCACTTTACCCACTGCCCATCTCGAAAGTTTGGTCATCCGCTTAATACCCCAACAGAATATCCTTCCTCTAGAACAGTTATCCTTATTTCCAAACACCGTTCAAAAATTGATTGCACTCCTGAAGCATTCCCATGGCATGCTCATATTTACCGGCCCGACCGGCAGTGGGAAAACCACGACATTATATTCCCTGCTTCACCACGCCCATGAGATGATCAATCGAAATATCATTACACTTGAAGACCCCATTGAAAATGTATCTGAAAAGGTATTGCAAGTCCAAATCAATGAAAAGGCGGGCATTACGTATTCCGTCGGCCTAAAAGCTGTTCTGAGGCATGACCCGGACGTGATCATGGTTGGGGAAGTCAGGGATGCAGAAACTGCCAAAATCGCAGTCCGTGCCGCATTAACCGGTCATTTGATACTAACGACCATGCATACGAGGGATGCCCAGGGCGCCATCTCCAGATTACTGGAATTTGGTGTCAGCTTACTTGAGATTGAACAGACTTTGATTGGCGTGACAGCGCAGCGGCTTGTTGAATTGCGATGTATTCCGTGTAAAGGGGACAGTGCTTTAGCTTGCAAAATGACTGCGAGGAATAAAAGGGCAAGTGTATATGAATTGCTATATGGAAAAAGTCTGGCTGAAGTACTCCGGATAATGGGAGATGAAAAAGGAAAGGCAACGGTCAGCTATCGCCAATTAAAGGATGAAATCGGAAAAGCGGTTGCGATGGGCTATGTGGATGCTCAGGAATATGAACGGATGGTATACCATGAAACCAAAAAGTAAATGGAAGGTAAAAGAGCAGGCGGTCTTTATTTCGAAGCTAGGTGAATTATTGAATCATGGTTATCCTTTGGCGGAAGCTTTACATTTTCTTGAGTTTCAGGAATCAAAGAAAAAAGCGGAAGACTTCACTCAGGCTATAGCTGATTTAAGGAACGGCTACCCGTTGCACATGGTGCTGACCCATCTTAATTTTCATCCGCAGCTTGTAAGTTATATATTTTATGGAGAACAATATGGCGACCTGGAACGGTCGTTGAAAGAAGGAGGGCGATATTGGAAGAAAAGAATCGAGGATATGGATAAAGTAAAAAAGTTAATGATGTATCCCGTATTCTTAGTCTTTTTTGTAAGCATCGTTTTTTATATTCTTCAGAGTGTTCTCCTTCCCAAATTCCAGACCATCTATTTCACCATGGATGTCGATCAGCATATCCTCTTAAGATTAATGTCAGCCTCCACGTTCATTCTTCCAGCACTCCCCTTCTTATTACTCGGATTGCTCCTATTCTTGTATGCACTCAAACGGTTTTGGTTCAATGGATTATGCCCATTAAGGCAGCGAAGGATATTGATGGGAATTCCGATATTCGGGACGTTCATCAAATTATACGAAACTTATTTTTTTGCAAACCAATTCAGTGGCTTGCTTTCCGGAGGGCTGTCGATTAACGATAGCATCAAATTATTCTCGATAAATCAACAGCAGCCTTTTTACCAAAAACTTTGCAATATCATCAAAGATGATCTGATCGAGGGCAGATCACTTGAAATGATTTTTCGGGAGCTCCCATATTTTGATGGGAATTTACCGGTGGTCGCTGCAAATGGTCAAAAATACGGCAGGCTTGATGCCGAGTTACTTCATTACAGTCGTTTTATACTGGAGAAAATTGAAGAGAGAATGAATGCAATCTTGAAAATCATTCAGCCTTTAATGTTTTCTCTGATAGGTCTTTTGATCGTGTCCATTTATTTGGCGGTTTTGCTGCCGATGTTCTCACTGCTCGAAGGTTTATAGGATTTCATTTTTGTATTCCGGAGGTGAAAATGCCCGAAGGTCATCTGGTATTCAGATGCTTCAGGAGCATGATGATATGTTGAAGAAAGTGATGAATGAACGTGGTTTTACACTAATTGAAATGCTTATTGTTTTACTGGTGATATCCATCCTTTTGATTATAACAATCCCCAATATCACGAAAAACCAATCCACAATCCAGTCTAAAGGATGTGAAGCTTTCGTGAAGATGGCCCAAGCACAGGTGCAGGCTTATGAAATCGATAATGCTAAACTGCCCGGAAGTATCGATGAATTGGAAAGTCAAGGCTATCTCAAACAGACTTCCTGCCCAAATGGGGATGAAATTAGTTTGGATAGTAAAGGAAAGATAACGGTCGTTGAGTAGGAGAGAAGTGAATATACGGCATTCCGATGGTGGGTACACACTATCTGAAACCCTTATTGTCCTCGCTATTTTTGTACTCCTTATTTCCATCGGTCCTAATTTATATCCCAGCTTCACTAAAGGAATGGAAAATAGGCTATTTCTTTCTCAATTCCATGAAGATCTTTTCTATGCTCAACAGTATGCCATCAGTCATGAGAGCTTGATTTACCTCCACATTGATAATACCAAAAAGGTTTATACCGTTTCGTCTTATAAGGAGGGGATCGTTTTAGAGAGAAGCATACCAGAGGATATACAGTTTTTAAGCGGCACTTTGGGGTACAGCTTCCATTTTAATCAATATGGAAATGCTTCCAAAGCCGGAACGATTATGATTGACACGTCAAAGGGAAAGTACAAGCTAGTGCTCAATATCGGTAAAGGGAGGTTCCGGATTGAGAAATTGTAAAGGGTACGTCTACCTTGAACTGATGGCTGCATTTTCCGTTTGTATATTACTGGTCCTTGCCATTTTACCAATGCTTGAAGAGGTATTGACGGATCGGAAAGATATTTCCGTAAGGACAGAAGCCCACCATTTATTATATGAAAGATTGACGGCGTTCATGGATGGGGAGATTCAGGCAGTTGGTCAGGAAATCATTTACAAAAAAAGAAGCTTTGAATTGGTTTGGAAGGACCATGGGGATTTCCCGGGAATGATTGAAGGGTGTGTACGCTATGAAGATGAAACGGGTAATTGGGAATCCATTTGTGATGCTGCAAAAAAATGATGGCTTTACGATGATCGAATTGCTTTTTTCTTTATTGATTTTAATGACGACGTCGCTTTTTGTTCTGCAGCTCTTCTCAATCATTCACACCCAGATGAGGTCCGTTGATAAATTGCATCCTAAAGAGTGGGAGGTCTTTACCATGCAAATGAAGCAGGAGGTCCGGAGTTCCAAAGCTCAGGATGTAATGGGAAATAAATTATATTTGCTTTCAGGTGAACAATTATCATCGCTGGAACAATATGAAGATAAGGTACGAAGACGAGTGGATGGTATGGGGCATGAGGTCATCTTGCAGAACATTTCGGAATTCCGGGTCGATAAGGATGGCAGTGTCATTGTTATAAATATAACGGATAAAGCAGGGACTACTTTCAGTCGAAGATTTCATCCCTTCTTTAGGAATGATACGAAAGTCGATGAATAATCAAAAAGGAGTCGTTTTCCCGATGGTCATGATTGTGGCGAGTGTTTTCATCATGTTCACGATACTAATGATCGACCAGTTTATCATTGATAAAAAGTTTTATAAAGAAGTGGAAGAGTCGCTAGTGGCCGACCATCTTGTCCATCTAGCCATCAAGGATGTGACGGCAGAGTGGGGCGAAGAGATCCCGAAAGTCATCCAGGGGGAAAAATCATATCCCAATGGTGTGGTGCGATATTCCTTAATGAAGCAAGAAGGCCCTTACGTCTATATCGAGTTTTCTTCCAAAACTAAAAATGATCGAGAGGGAAGGGTCATCATTCAATACGATAAAGAAGCGGGGGAAGTGAAAGAATGGTTGGAGAAGCAAGCTGTGTAATAGCAAAACGACAGGTTCACGTGTTCAGGGAGCAAGGGAAGGAATAAAAAAAGCGTAAACCGGACATACTTTGCGTAGGGTGATGATTTTATATGTCTACAAACGCTTATATTAAATATCTGACGCAGCAGCTTGTTGAGTATTTCAATCTGACGAAAAAAGAACGAAAAGAAAAACGCCGTCACAGAAAAGAGGATAAAAACCATGGTATGTCCCATTGGTTTGGCATTGTCCCTTTTGCTTTGTCGATGTTTGTAAGGAAAACGATCAAAAAGTAAAACAGATGTCCTGAACTTTGGACATCTGTTTTTTTGTTCTTCACTTATCCCAACGCCCTATCTGAAAGGTAAAATAATCCTCCGTTGATGATGGATATTCTGATGTTGGGTTCATATTGTGCTTTTAGTGCTTCTTTTTCGGTATAATAGCTCTCACTTTTTTCGTCCATATCCTTGTAAAAATGCTCCAATAAATTCAAGTCATTCTGCCAGCGCAGCATTGCCTCCTCCGCCCAGGAATGGTCATCATCCTCGAAACTGGTTCTGATGTATGTATCCAGTCTTGCCAATCCACTCTTGGGCATGATCAGAGGTGAAAGCGTAAAGGAGTAATCCGGTATTTTCGGGGTGACGTTAATCGGTAAAACCCGATGGTGAAACCCTTCCATTATTTCACCCGAGATTAAATTCAATCCGATTGACATGAAAGTATCTTTTTTGCGGTCGCATTGATACGATATTTTCACATTCAAGGTCAGCCAAGGAAACAAAGGATTATTTCTGCCTTTTGATGGAGGTGTATTCTCAAAAAGTCTAGTATACCCTGCCAGCTTTTTGGTTGATTGAATAATCTGGTGAAGGCGAGGGGAGCCAAAATGAATCATTTCTCCCTTTAAATCGGATGGAGCTTGTTCTGGGTCGGTAATGAAAGTGATCTGTGCCGGGTTCGGAACACCTCCTGTTTTTTCTAGATAATGCCAATAAAAGGGTCTGTTCATTAATTCCTTATCCATTTCAATCGTCAATTGCACTGTAAGGTGGGTTGGTGCATTATCCAGTATTTCACAATCGTTGGCTTTAAAGAAAGTGTTTAAAAAATCATGAATTTCCCGTTGCTGCATGAACCTCACCTTCCTTCATTGATTGAGCGAATTGGATCAATGATGAAAAATTATCCATCTTGATTTTCATTTCGCCCTCTGTTTTGGACTCGCCGACCACATCAATTAAATATTCTTCAATGTTGTTAATATCCAGTTTGGTTAGAATATCATCCAATTCACCGATTACTTTTTCAAATAAATTTATTTTTTCGTATAGTAACTTCAGTATATGTTCTTCAACTGTATTTTTCGTGGCAAAGTTATAAATCATCACATCTTCTTCCTGACCAAGGCGGTGGATCCGTCCAATTCTCTGTTCAAGCCTCATTGGGTTCCATGGCAGGTCAAAATTAATCAAGTGATGGCAAAACTGAAGGTTTATCCCTTCCCCGCCAGCTTCTGTTGCGATTAATACCTGAATATTCTTTTGGAATAATTCTCGCATCCAGTCTTTCTTTCCGCGCTTAAAACCGCCCCGGAAAGGAACAGAAGAAATTCCATTCTGCTGTAGGTACCATTGGAGATATAGTTGAGTCGCCCTATATTCCGTAAAGATAATTACTTTGTCATCAATTTTCTTGATCAGTTCCAAAGCTTTTTCAGCCTTTGAGTTCTGGACCGTTTCATTCACTTTAGTAAATAAATCATCAAGCTTTGCCAAAAAATCAGGGGAAGGCTGATCGTATTTATCTCTCATATTCTTTAATGTATAAAAGACAGCCTCTCTGCTGCTGCATGCTTCCCTTTGGAGAGTGAGAGCCGAAAAGGCGCTTCCTTTTGATCCATCCGAAATTGGCTTGAATTTGGAAACAGCATCATACAATGCTTGTTCCGTTGGAGAAAATTCAATGGTGATGGTTTCCACATGCCGTTTTGTCCATTCAATGCCAGTATCGGCCCGCCGGTTTCGAATCATGACAGTGTTGACCAGTTCCTTTAGGTGTTCATCTTCAATTATGTTCCGGCCTTTCCCTTTATACTTTTCAAAAAAGAGTGAAGCATTTCCCAAGTGGCCCGGTTTCAATAACGAAACGAGGTGGAATATCTCCTCGACTTTATTTTGAATCGGAGTGGCTGTCAGGAGTAAACAAAATTTCTTTTTCAGATTTTGGACGAATTCATAGTTCTTCGTCTTATTATTTTTAAGTTTATGAGCTTCATCAATAATGATGAAATCATATTCCTGAGTAAAGATGATATCTCGATGTGGAGCGCGTTTCGCTGTATCAATGGATGAAATGACCACATCACAGGAGTCCCAGACATAACTTTTTCTCTGAACGACTGCCGGAATATGAAACTTGGTATTCAATTCAAATGCCCATTGTGTGACAAGGGAAGCCGGAACAAGGATCAATACTTTTTTTACAAGTCCCCTAATCATATACTCTTTTAGGATCAAGCCTGCTTCAATTGTTTTTCCCAGCCCTACCTCATCAGCCAAAATGGCTTTTCCATTCATCTTTTCCACTACTTGCTTCGCCGCTTCCAATTGATGGGGAAGCGGGGTTAACTGAGGAAGGTGCTTGGGCGCCTGTAAACCTTCAAAATCAGGGATGATAAGATTTTCCTCCATTTGAACCGCCAACTTATAAAGCTCCCAATTTCCCCATGGACCGTCATTTTCCATCTTTTGCAGAAACTCGTCATTCCATTCAGAATTGAAGGATATATTGATTTTCATAGAAATAACTCCCTCTTAAATCATAATTTCCTTAATATAAGGTCAAAACCCGAACATTTCATATGTGAAGTAAGATAAATATTTCTCTTCAAAAGTTATTGCAGAGATAAGTTTCTTAGGGTAGGATATAAGTATATTTAGAAAATTCCAATTTCCAAACGCTGCAAAGAATGTTTGTACATCGATTTTGCAGTTCGCGTTTTCTTAGTATGGGCTATATGCTCCTAATTTATCCAAGATTACCGAGGAGATCAGTTAAACGGTTTCTGAAGTTTTAGGAGAATTGGCAGAGAATGCATTCCATTTATGTTCAAAGGTTTTACCGATGCTGGGGGCTTATTCGCTTCCTTTCAATGGTAGACCATTTATATGCGGGTGAAGATAAGGGGAGAGACTACGGATGTAGCGCCGAAGGAGCAAACTTAGCAGTGAATCTCTCAGGCAAAAGAACTCTTATTGGACGCAACTCTGGAGAGCGCCGCCCGTTATGGGACGCGGCCACCAAAGGGGAAAACCTATTACATAGGTAAACTTTCAGGTTTCAGGACAGAGAAAAAGCTCAAACGGGCTTTCTCTGTCCTTTTTTGTGCTTTTTTCACATCATGAATCAGGATGTATCTGATGCGTAATGACAAGAAGCTTTTGATAATGAAGCCAATTAATTTTTAAAAAAATCTGAAGGGGGTCATTTTTTGACCAATTTAAAAAGAACACCACTATTTGAGGTTTATCGTGAATACGGAGGTAAAACGATTGATTTTGGCGGCTGGGAACTTCCTGTCCAATTTTCGGGTATAAAGGATGAACATGAAGCCGTACGGACAAAAGCGGGGTTATTCGATGTTTCCCATATGGGGGAAGTCGATGTTAAGGGGCCTGGGAGCCTTTCCTTTTTACAGAAGATGCTGACCAATGATATATCAAAGCTGCAACAGGGCGGTGCCCAATATACCGCCATGTGTTATGAAAACGGAGGCACGGTTGATGATCTTATCGTGTATAAAAGGGCTGAGGACGACTATCTGCTCGTGGTCAATGCAGCGAATACAGAAAAAGATTTCAATTGGCTGCAAGCTAATTTAACGGAAGATGCCCAAATTACGAATGTATCAAGTGACTATACACAGCTGGCACTTCAAGGACCAGCTGCAGAGAAGATATTACAAAAACTATCAGGAAGTACTGACTTAAGTGAAATTGGATTTTTCAGGTTCAAGGATAATGTCATGATTAACGGTATCTCCACGCTGGTATCCCGTACTGGATACACTGGTGAAGATGGTTTTGAGATATATAGTGACAGTAAAAATGGCCCTGCCCTTTGGAAGGCGATTATGGATGCCGGTAAGGAAGAGGGGGTTCAGCCGATTGGTTTAGGTGCTCGTGATACTCTGCGTTTTGAAGCGAAACTGCCGCTGTATGGGCAGGAGCTTTCAGCGGACATCACCCCGATAGAAGCCGGGATTGGTTTTGCAGTAAAAGTGGATAAGGAAGTTGATTTTTTCGGGAAAGCCGTTCTTGCTGAGCAAAAGGAGAAAGGGGCTCCCCGAAAGCTTGTGGGAATTGAAATGATTGACCGTGGCATTCCACGTCATGGGTATAAGGTCTACAGCGGTGATGAAGTCATTGGCGAGGTCACGACTGGTACCCAATCGCCAACATTGAAGAAAAACGTTGGATTGGTACTTATCGATAAGGAATTTTCGGTTCTGGATGCGGAAGTCGAAGTGGAAATCCGTTCCAAACGTTTGAAAGCCGTTATAATACAAACACCTTTTTATAAAAAACCACGTAAATAGAGGGGAATGGTCATTAGATGAAACATCGTTATTTACCTATGACAGAGCAAGATAAACAAGAAATGCTGGAAGCGATAGGGGTATCCACTGCTGAAGAACTTTTCAATGATATCCCTGAAAGCGTTCGTTTTCAAGGAGAATACGATATCAAGCCTGCTAAATCGGAACCTGCATTAATGAAAGAATTATCAAGGCTTGCTGCAAAGAATGCGGACCTTAAAAATTATGCTTCCTTCCTTGGTGCGGGTGTCTATGACCATTACGCCCCGGTCATCGTCGATCATGTTCTTTCCCGTTCTGAGTTTTATACGGCTTATACACCGTATCAGCCTGAAATTTCACAGGGCGAGCTTCAAGCAATCTTTGAATATCAAACGATGATATGTGAATTGACGGGCATGGATGTGGCTAACTCCTCCATGTATGACGGCGGGACGGCGCTGGCTGAAGCAGCGATGCTTGCTTCAGGACAGACAAGGCGGAAGAAGATTCTCATTTCAGGAACCGTTCATCCTGAATCAAGAGAAGTTGTGAAGACATATGCGAAAGGGCAACGCGTGGAAGTGATCGAAATTCCTCATGAAGACGGTGTGACTGACTTAGCTGCTTTAAGGGAATTGGCGAATGATGACATTGCAGGAGTGATCGTGCAATATCCGAACTTTTTTGGCCGGATCGAGCCATTGAAAGAAATGGAAGAAATCATTCATGGCGTCAAGTCCATGTTTATCGTTTCCAGTAATCCGCTTGCATTGGGAGCTTTGACATCCCCTGGTGCACTCGGTGCAGATATCGTAACGGGGGATGCTCAGCCATTCGGCATTCCAGCGGCATTCGGTGGACCTCATTGTGGATATTTTGCGGTTACCAATAAATTTGTACGGAAAGTTCCGGGCAGACTCGTCGGTCAGACGGTTGATGAGAATGGAAAAAGAGGGTTTGTACTGACGCTTCAAGCTCGTGAACAGCACATTCGCCGTGACAAAGCCACATCCAACATATGTTCCAATCAAGCTTTGAATGCCTTGGCAGCTTCTGTTGCAATGACCGCGCTTGGGAAAAAGGGTGTCAAAGAAATGGCCGTGCAAAATATTCAAAAAGCACATTATGCGAAAAAAGCAATTATGGCAAAAGGGGTGGAAGTGATATTCGACGGTCCTTCGTTTAATGAATTTGTCATTAAACTGCCTGCTCCGTTTTCAGAAATCAATAAAAACCTTTTTGAAAAAGGGATGATCGGCGGCTTCGATTTAGGGACGGTTTATCCTGAATTGAAAGACCATATGCTGGTTGCGGTAACTGAACTAAGAACAAAAGAAGAAATTGATGCACTTGCGCAGGAATTGGGGGATCAACATGAATAATCAAGATCAATCACTCATTTTTGAAATCAGTACTTCCGGCCGGATCGGGTACAGTCTGCCAGAAATGGATGTTGCAACTATTCCGCTCGAAGAAATTCTTCCTGCCGACTACATCCGTGAAGAAGAGGCAAAGCTTCCTGAGGTGTCCGAACTGGATATCATGCGTCACTATACTGCACTTTCCAAACGGAATCATGGGGTGGATTCGGGTTTTTATCCACTGGGTTCATGCACGATGAAATATAATCCGAAAATAAATGAAAATGTGGCACGCTTCAACGGTTTTGCCCATATCCATCCATATCAAGATCCCGCTACTGTACAAGGAGCATTGGGACTATTATTTGATTTGCAGGAACACTTAACGGAAATCACCGGGATGGACCAAGTGACATTACAGCCTGCAGCAGGTGCCCACGGTGAATGGACAGGATTGATGATGATTCGCGCTTTTCACGAAGCGAATGGAGATACAGAACGGACGAAAGTGATTGTACCTGATTCGGCCCATGGTACTAATCCTGCCTCTGCCACTGTTGCCGGACTAGAAACGATTACAGTTAAGTCCGATGAAAATGGGTTAGTCGACCTTGAAGATTTAAAACGTGTTGTCGGACCTGATACGGCGGCCTTGATGCTGACGAACCCCAATACATTGGGATTGTTTGAAGAAAATATTTTGGAAATGGCACAACTTGTCCATGACGCAGGTGGGAAGCTTTATTATGATGGAGCCAATCTGAATGCAGTCCTATCAAAAGCACGACCGGGTGACATGGGCTTTGATGTGGTTCATTTAAATCTCCATAAAACATTCACAGGCCCGCATGGAGGCGGCGGCCCGGGTTCTGGTCCTGTAGGTGTGAAGTCCGACTTGATTCCTTACTTGCCTAAACCTCTTATAGTCAAGCAAGGTGAGCAATTCGTCCTTGATTATGATCGTCCGCAATCCATTGGCAGGGTAAAACCATATTATGGTAATTTCGGAATAAACGTGAGGGCATATACGTACATCCGTTCAATGGGTCCTGATGGCCTTAAAGCCGTCACAGAGAACGCGGTCATCAATGCCAATTATATGATGCGTAAGTTGGAACCTTATTTTGACTTACCATATAATCGTCATTGTAAGCATGAATTCGTATTAAGCGGACGCCGGCAAAAGAAATTGGGGGTAAGGACTCTCGACATAGCTAAAAGATTGCTGGATTTCGGGTATCATCCTCCAACCATTTACTTCCCGTTGAACGTCGAAGAAGGAATGATGATAGAACCGACTGAAACCGAGTCAAAAGAAACGCTGGATGCGTTCATCGATGCGATGATCCAGATTGCCAAGGAAGCGGAAGAAACTCCGGAAATCGTTCAGGAAGCTCCGCATACAACCGTTATAAAGCGGCTTGATGAAACTCTTGCTGCCAGAAAACCCGTTTTGCGTTATCAAGCCTAGATTAGTAGCTTACACGAAAAAAATCCCTGCCATCCGGCGGGGATTTTTCATGTTTATGTAAGATTCCATTAAAGTCCAACAGTTGACTTTCTTTTACTTGAGCTATGGAATTAAAAAGAGCCCATGCCGAGATGGGGTCTTATTTCTTTGCTTTGATTTTCCCGGTCCACATCTTGAAACCGCCCTTTAAGTGAAAAAGTTCCCTGTAGCCCTTTTTGTATAGCATGGCTGCAGCTCTGCCGCTGATGATTTCGCTTTGAGCATACAAATATACAGGCTTGTCCGGCCTAATTTCGACCAAGCGGGTTTTCATTTGAGTCATAGGGATGTTTCTTGCGCCTAAGATATGACCATTTTCGAAATCATTCGGTTCCCGCACATCGATTAGCTGCACTTTTCTGTAGTTGGCGATAAATTCGTCCTGTGTTAGTGTTTTAACGATTTTACGCTGGCGGTACCAATTAAAAAGTGAATACGCAATAACCACTCCTAGGATGATGAGCAGTGTATATAATATTTCCAAACATAAAAACTCCCTTCTACCTTAACGAATACAGACAATCTTTATTATATAATTGCTTTACCCAATAATCAAAAAGAATTTTCATCAAATTCTTCATGACTTGATAGCACTTTCTTTTTTAGAGTGTTAAAGTCTGTTAAACTACTACATGTGAGTTTTTTGTGGGGGATTGAAAAACGTCTATCGAAACGAGGGGTAAGGATGACTAAAGAAAAATGGGGTTTTATAGATTCGGGGTATTGTTCACCGGCTTTTAATATGGCGCTGGACGAAGCCCTGTTAAACTGGCAAAGCAAAGGGGAAATTCCGCCGATCATACGCTTTTACGGCTGGGATCCAGCGACATTGTCGATCGGTTATTTTCAAAAGGCAGAAGCGGAGATTGATCTGGAAGAGGTCAAAAGGCAGGGCCTTGGTTTTGTTCGCAGGCCGACAGGAGGACGAGCGGTACTGCACGAACATGAATTGACTTATAGTGTAATCGTTCCAGAATCCTATCCGGGAATGCCAACCACCGTTACTGAAGCTTATCGTGTCATTTCTGAAGGAATATTGATGGGGTTCAGGAATCTTGGATTGGATGCTTATTTTGCCGTGCCTCGAAGCGAACAGGAAAAAGCGGCTTTAAAATCGCCCAGGTCTTCCGTCTGCTTTGATGCACCTAGCTGGTATGAACTGGTCGTTGAGGGCAGGAAGGTCGCTGGCAGCGCTCAAACCAGGCAAAAAGGCGTCATCCTTCAGCACGGGTCCATTTTGCTTGAGCTTGATGATGATAAGCTCTTTAGCGTATTTAAATTCTCAAATGACAGGGTTAAAGAGAGAATGCAAAAAAACTTAAAAAACAAAGCTGTGGCCATGAATGACATTGCCGGGAGAAAGATAACCATCCCTGAAGCGAAAGAAGCTTTCGAAAAAGGTTTTGCCGAAGGACTTTCGGTCGATTTAGAGCCATATGTCCTCACCGAAAAGCAATTGCTGGAAGTGAAGGCGATTGCAGAAAGCAAATATGAAAGCGATGAATGGAATTTCATGAGATAGAGGAAGCATAATTAGAGTGGATAATAAAAAGTTTTTTCAGATTTGTTTGACCGAATAACACATCCCTTGCAGGGATAAGCCCTAAAAGGGATGGGGAAAAAGCAAGGTCCAAATTAATTGAAATCTGATGAAAAATTATTGTAAATCGACATTTTCCTCCCTTTTGCTAACTATATTAATTGATTTAACGTTTGACAAAATTAAAAGTTATTCAAAACAAACACAATATATAGTAGTTGAAATATTTAATGCGACACTATATGTTGATTTTTGGGTTTCGCTATGATAGATTTAGGGTACTTGTTAAGCGAAACGGACATGTAAGGCTACATAAGGATTTTTGCGGCAGCAAGAACGGATCATGAAACATATAAAGGAGAGGGAATTATGTCGGTTGTAATAAAAGAAGCTTTAAAGGTTGATCTAGAAAGGTTGAATAAGGATATTTCTTTATTTCCCCAGGTTCACCCTGTAACTGCTGATATGAAAATGGCGCATAAGGGAGTGTCCCGTCTAGTCATGCTTGACCGCTATTCTTTTAAGGATACTGAAAAAATCACACTCTCGGCAGGCGATTTCGTCGTGTTGACGATTAAGGAAGATCCGAAATTCCCGGCAAGGGGTCTCGGTTACATCGTTGAAATTGATTGGGAAACCAAAAAAGCCAAGGTATTGGTGGATGAAGAATTCCGTGGCGTATTGGATAATCCGGAAGAAGTCGAGACGGGAATTGTAAACCGTCCGTTGGATATAATCGAAAAGCCGCTTGAAATATACTATGAACAAATTGCGAAACGTAATGCAACGGGATTGGCATCAGTGGAAACCACGGAAGAAAAAAGAACGGAATGGTTCAATAAATTCTATGAAGAATTAAAGAACCTTAATTTCGTCCCGGCAGGCCGAGTATTATACGGTGCAGGTTCCAATACGGATGTTACTTATTTCAACTGCTATGTAATGCCATTCGTACCGGATTCACGTGAAGGTATTTCAGAACACAGGAAACAAGTGATGGAAATCATGAGCCGCGGCGGCGGAGTGGGTACGAACGGATCGACACTGCGTCCAAGAAACACTCTGGCAAAAGGGGTAAATGGAAAATCCTCGGGTTCAGTGTCATGGCTTGACGATATTGCAAAACTGACGCATCTTGTTGAACAGGGCGGCAGCAGACGAGGCGCGCAAATGATCATGCTTGCTGATTGGCATCCCGATATTGCAGAGTTCATCATTTCCAAAATGCAAAATCCAAGGATCTTGCGTTACCTAGTGGAAAACACTAAAGATGAAGCCATAAAGAAATATGCGACGGATAAATTGAAATTCACGCCGCACACGGAACAGGAAACGGCTATGTATCAAGGGATCATCAATTATAAGGAGATTCCTGGCCAAGGCGGGTTCAGCGAGAAAATCATTAGGGATGCAGAGGAAAAGATCCGTACAGGCGGAACGTACAGTGTTCATAATTCGGATTTCCTGACTGGAGCCAATATCTCTATTTGCCTGACTAAGGAATTTATGGAAGCGGCTGAACAAGATGCGGAATATGAATTGCGTTTTCCTGATGTTGAAAGCTATAATGCCGAAGAAATGGCCATTTACAATGAAGAATGGCATAATGTCGGTGATGTTCGCGAATGGGAGAAAATGGGCCATAAAGTCCGTGTTTACCGTAAAATCCGGGCTAAAGAGCTTTGGAACTTAATAAACATTTGTGCAACATATTCTGCTGAACCAGGTATTTTCTTTATCGATAATGCTAATGAAATGACGAATGCCAAAGCATACGGTCAACAGGTCGTAGCCACGAACCCTTGTGGAGAACAGCCATTGGCCCCATATTCAGTATGTAACCTTGCGGCTGTCAATCTGGCTGAAATGGCTGATAAAGAAAGCAAAACGGTTAATTTCGAGAAACTTAAGCAGACAGTTGAAGTCGGTGTGCGCATGCAGGACAATGTCATTGACGCAACTCCTTATTTCTTGGATGAAAACAAAAAACAGGCACTGGGCGAGCGACGGGTTGGACTTGGTGTAATGGGTCTGCATGACCTGTTGATCTACTGTGAAACGGAATATGGCTCTGAAGAAGGAAATATCCTGGTTGACAAGGTGTTTGAAACGATTGCGACCACAGCTTACAGGGCTTCAGTGGAACTTGCTAAAGAAAAAGGCAGTTTCCCGTTCCTGATCGGGTCAACGGACAAAGAAACCAATGAGCTTAGAACACGTTTCACACAAACAGGATTTATGGAAAAAATGCCGGAAGATATCAGGGAAAGTGTTGCTGCACATGGTATCCGTAACTCTCATTTATTGACAGTGGCTCCTACGGGAAGTACAGGAACGATGGTTGGGGTATCAACAGGTCTTGAACCATATTTCTCCTTCACGTATTTCCGCAGCGGCCGTCTTGGTAAATTCATTGAAGTTAAGGCTGACATTGTACAGGAATACTTGGATCGCCATCCAGAAGCCGATACAGAAGAGCTTCCAAAATGGTTCATTTCCGCTATGGAATTAGCTCCAGAAGCACATGCTGATGTTCAATGCATCATTCAACGCTGGATTGACAGCTCGATCAGCAAGACGGTCAATGCTCCAAAAGGATATACTGTCGAACAAGTTGAAAAGGTATATGAACGTCTATACAAAGGCGGAGCAAAAGGCGGAACGGTATATGTGGATGGCAGCCGTGACAGTCAGGTCCTTACGCTCAAAGCGGAAGAAAACCAAATGGACGAGCAGCTTGAAATGGATGAATTGACAGATGTGGAAGAAAAGAAAAAAGTTGTATTGGTCGATACGATAAATGAGCTGCGTTCGACGAATGTTACAATTGGTTCGGAAGTGGGTAACACTTGCCCCGTATGCCGTAAGGGTGAAGTTCAGGAAATGGGCGGATGCAATACGTGCACGAATTGCGGAGCGCAATTGAAATGCGGGCTATAAGATGATGCAAAGGAAGTCGTTAAGTATGCTGCAAAGCTATCTTAACGGCTTTTTTTTAGAGTCATTAATCCAGGCCAGTGACAGTCTGTTCAATTAAATATCAATAAAGAAGACCGAATCATCGTAAATTCGGTCTTCTTTTCACGTTCAATCAACCATTTTCATTTTGCTGCCCTATTTCCTTTTCGGCTAGATATTGGTTGCCATCTTTCAATACCGAAAATTCATCGACAGAGTCTCCCGGTATATTCCTTGGATTTGGAAATTTATTATCTGTTTGGACGGTGATCGTTTGTTTTCCCATTCCATTTGTCAAGAAGTCTCGTTTATTAGCCATATCGCATCTCCTTCATTTTGAATTTCCAAGTAAAAACAATCATGAGGATAAAAGAATAAAGAAAAACTATCCTTATGAATTAGATTGTGTAGTTCGATTGAAAGTATGAACAAATCGAAAAAAGAATGGAGATCGAAATGAAACCATTTATGCCACAGTTAGTATATATCGAGCCGAGGGCATTGGAATACCCGCTTGGCCGGGAATTGAAGAAGAAATTCGAAGATTTGAACATTGAAATCCGTGAGACCACATCGCATAACCAAATTAGGGATCTTCCTGGAGAAAATGATCTGCAAAAATATCGTGTCGCCAAATCGACACTCGTGGTAGGAATCAGAAAAACATTGAAATTCGATTCTTCAAAGCCATCTGCTGAATATGCCATCCCTCTTGCTACAGGGTGCATGGGGCATTGTCACTATTGTTATTTACAGACGACACTCGGATCAAAGCCATATATTCGGACATATGTGAATCTTGACGAGATTTTCGAGGCAGCCGAAAAATATATAAATGAGAGAAAGCCTGAAATTACCCGTTTTGAGGCAGCCTGTACATCGGATATCGTCGGAATTGATCATTTGACACATTCGTTAAAAAGGGCAATAGAGTATTTTGGGAAAAGTGAATATGGGGTTCTTAGATTCGTCACTAAATTCCATCATGTCGATCATCTGTTGGATGCTGAACATAATGGAAAAACGAGATTTCGCTTCAGTATAAATTCACGTTATGTGATAAAGAATTTTGAACCCGGGACTTCGAGCTTCGAAGAACGGATGGAAGCGGCACGTAAAGTGGCAGGTGCCGGATATCCCCTGGGTTTTATCGTAGCTCCAATATACCGTCATGAAGCATGGAAGGAGGGCTACCATGAATTATTCGAACGGTTGAGTGAGGCCTTAAAAGGGGTGGATATCCCTGACTTGACTTTCGAATTAATCCAGCATCGGTTCACTGGTCCAGCAAAAAAAGTGATTCAAAAAAACTATCCGAAAACAAAATTGGAACTGGACGAAACGAAGCGTAAATATAAATGGGGCCGATATGGAATTGGTAAATATGTTTATCAAAACGAGGAAGCGGCAGAACTGGAAACGACCATTCGTGGGTATATAGCGGAATTCTTCCCGAGAGCAGAAATTCAGTATTTTACCTGAATCAAGGCAATTTTCTTTTTAAAACTGTCATAAATCGCTCTAATCCTGCTTAGAAATGTAAAGACCGGATTAGGGGAGGGCAGCTATGATTATTGACGGCGTTTTTTCCGGAGGCGGGATTAAAGGCTATGGTTTAGTGGGAGCCCTGCAGGAATTAGAAGAAAAGGGATTTGTATTCCATCGAACAGCAGGTACGAGTGCAGGATCCATAATTGCAGCATTCGTAGCGGCTGGGTACACGGGAAAAGAAATGGAAAAGTTCTTTCTTGATATAGATTTAAGCGGCCTGCTGGATAAAAGGCGTGGTCTTTTGCCTATCCCATTTGCCAAATGGCTTCTTTTATACTGGAAACTGGGCCTTTATAAAGGCAACGCCTTGGAAGCATGGGTCGCCGGTAAACTTGCCGAAAGGGATGTAGTCACCTTTAAGGATGTTCGGCCGAAATCACTCCGTATCATAACCTCTGACATTTCAAATGGAAAATTGGTCGTACTGCCTGATGATTTGCCGAATTATGGAATAGACCCGAGTGCTTTTCCAGTGGCAAAGGCAGTAAGAATGAGTTGCAGCATTCCTTATTTCTTTGAGCCAGTCAAACTTAATGTCGGAAAAAGCAAGTTCCTTTTTGTTGATGGAGGTGTGTTAAGCAATTTTCCAATGTGGTTATTCAATTCAGATCATGTTAGAAAGGAAAGACCGGTCATTGGCTTGCGGTTAAGCGTCGATGAGATATGGAAACCGCATGAGGTGGACAATGCGGTCGAATTGTTCTCCGCACTATTCAAAACGATGAAAGATGCCCATGATGCACGGTATATTTCCAAGAAACACGTCCATAATATTGTATTCATCCCGATGAAGGGAATTTCTGCAATGGATTTTAATCTGGATGATGAAAAAAAGGGTGAATTGATCAATAAAGGCAGGCAATGTACGAAAGAATTCCTTAAAAAATGGACTTATTGATGTTAAATAAAAAAATCGGGCTCTTAAAAAGAAGCCCGATTTTTCTTTTTATTCTTTTTCCCTTCGATGACGGTTAAGTGACTATCCGTTTTCTTTCTCCATTTTATTTTCTTTGATGATTTTGCTGCAGAGAAGCTAGCCACATTATCCTTTTTCGAAGTTCGGTTTTTTAGCCTTTTTTTCGATTGGCGGGCAGCCTTTCGGAATGCTTGCTGCTCTTTCTTAACTGGTTTTCCCTTTGTTAATCCGGTATAAATCATATAAATAATCCCTGCGACAATGGCTATTATGAGAATGTTTCTAAAAAAGCCAATCGGGTCATTAAATAGTCGGCTCAATAGTCCGAGGACTCCGAGGGCGATGATTCCGTATATCATGAAAGATATGAAACGTTTCAACAAAGACACCTCCTTAAGAGCATCATAAGCATTTTTAGCTTATTTTAAACATTCTAATTGTTAAATATTTGAAAAAAATGAAGATCATTCATTTAGTTAGTATATGATTTTTCATCATCAAAATGTGTATAGATGTTTTACACAATTACATCCGATTCTAAACCTTTTTCGGTCTCTTTTTCCATCCTCAACAGTTCTTGGAAGGATGCCAATGCGACTTCGACTTGATCATCGGTAGGGGCTTTGGTTGTCAATAACTGAAGCCAAAGGCCGGGATAGCCAAGGTAACGCAGGATGGGAGTGTCCCTTACTTTGTTAGTCAACTGCAAGACTTCGAATGCTATGCCGAGCACGACGGGGATAAGCAAAATGCGATTGACGACACGAACCCATAGCGGATCCGTTGGTACAAGAAGATAGACAAACATCCCTACAATGACAGTAAATAAAATAAAACTGCTGCCACAGCGATAATGAAGGCGGGAACTTGCCTGCACATTCGCAACCGACAATTCTTTTCCGCTTTCAAAGCAATTGATCACCTTATGCTCTGCTCCGTGATACTGAAAGACCCGCTTGATTAATGGCGTCAAGGAAACTACATAAATATATACGAGCAGTAAGATCAGCTTGAACAAGCTTTCCACTAATACCTGAGCCGTATGGCCACTGAAAATGGGTTCTGTCAATTTTGCGAGGAAGACAGGAATCAAGGTGAAAAGCAATTTCCCAAAAAGGAAGGAGATCACACCGATCACGGCAACACCTAGCCAAAGACTTAATTTAGAGGGGTCTTTCGTTTCTTTTTTCGTTTCGACCTCTTTTTCCCCGTCTTCTTCTTCATACTGTTCAGTTGAAAAGTTAAGATGTTTCGAACCGGTGGCACTTGACTGAAGCAGTGATACGATACCCCGCAGAAACGGTATTTTTTTTAAGCGGTTTACAACAGGTTTCGATTCACGCGGCAGATGATAATATACAATCGTCGAATCTTTGCGGCGTACCGCAGTGACTGTGTGATGTTTGCCACCGAACATGACGCCTTCCACTACAGCCTGCCCTCCATAAACGGGTTTTTGAACCTCAGACATTTCTACACCAACCTAATAGTTATTCACGTAGCTCTCTCATGGGTGCTAACATGTGTATTATCAAGCATCACAAGGGTTTAAGGCGGTCCTCCAAAATGGAATGGAAGCTTTACCCCCTGCAATTGCTTTTTGAATGTTGAATCACAGGAAGGTATTATCCTGTGTACATTATAAATTTCAACAGAGGAAGGAGATTTTCCTCTGAAAAAAGCAGATTATTTATGATTTAATCATACAGAATTAATCACAAAACCTCTAGTGATTCTCCTCCCCAATAATAAAAAAAAATAGTTCTATTTAACAAAGGGCATACTACGTAGCGGAGGTGTTTGATATGTCTTCTAATGAAAATGGACAAATTCAACAGGAATATCAAAGCATGTTAATCTACAATGTACTTGCTGTCGGTTTTGTAGGGGGGGCTTTAGCCAGTTTTATCGGAATTCTAGCCCATTATGTTAACTTTATGGATTTTAGCCCAAAATTCATACTGACTTCGTGGTCAAATATGACCTGGATCGATCATTGGCTTGGTACGGTAATGACCATGATTATATTCGGAATTCTATCCGTGGGGATCGCTTTTATATACTATAGCCTCTTTAAAAGGATGAAGAGTATTTTTCCGGGTATTATTTTGGGGGTGATCTGCTGGGCTTTGCTTGTATTTGTCCTGAAACCGATGTTCATCGATTTGCCAACCTTTTATAAAATGTCAGCAAATACAATTATAACAAGTGTATGCATTTTTATTATATACGGTCTTTTTGTAGGGTTTTCTATATCATACGATCATCAGGAATATTTACGCTATAAAAACAAGGCCGAGAAGCAATCGGAAAGCTGATGGCTTCTTGGTTGTAAAAAAGTAGTAAGACAATTTGTAATTATGATAGAATGTTCATGGAAAGCATTCTTTTAACATGAGCAGGTGTTTGATGATGACAAAAATCTTACTAATCAATGGTCCGAATTTAAATCGCTTGGGGAAGCGGGAACCTGCACATTATGGATCCTCGACGCTTGCGGATGTGGAAGCGCAATTAATGCTGCAAGCACAAGGGGTAAATGTGGAATTAACCACTTTTCAAACTAACCATGAAGGAGCGATTATCGACAAGCTCCATTGGTCAGAGGATCATGGGATCGACGGGATTATCATTAATCCTGGGGCTTTTACTCATTATAGTTATGCGATTCGTGATGCAATAGCCGGAATTGATGTTCCAGTGGTGGAAGTGCATATTTCGAACATACATGCCCGTGAAAGCTTTCGACATGAATCAGTGACCGCTGCGGTATCGGCGGGACAGATTGTCGGCTTGGGGATACACGGTTATGAATTGGCGTTGCAGGCGATCACAAAGATTGCAAAGGGGGAAATTAAATGAATAAACTAATGCGCTTAAGAGCCTCGATGGAAAAGGTGGGCATTGATGGTTTTTTGATCACCAGTACATATAACCGCCGATACATGACCAACTTCACGGGAAGTGCAGGCGTTGTCCTCATTTCCCAAAAAGAAGCTAAATTCATCACTGATTTCAGATACGTGGAACAAGCGGGCAAGCAGGCACCGGACTATGAAGTCGTTCAACACAAAGGAACCATCATCGAAGAAGTCGGCAAGCAGGCTAAAGCGATGAATATCGGCAAGCTGGGTTTTGAGCAAGAGCACCTGACTTATGCTACATATAAAGCTTATGAAGCGGCCATTGATGGCCAACTTTTGCCGGTGTCTGGGGTTATTGAGAATTTACGCTTGATAAAGACTTCATCAGAGATTAAGATATTAAAGGAAGCGGCTGCTATTGCTGATGCTGCGTTTACGCATATACTGGATTTCCTGCGTCCAGGGATTTCGGAACTGGATGTATCCAATGAACTTGAATTCTTTATGAGGAAACAAGGGGCAACTTCTTCTTCCTTCGATATCATAGTAGCATCCGGAATAAGGTCCGCACTTCCGCATGGAGTGGCTACTGATAAAATCATCGAAAAAGGCGATTTTGTCACATTGGATTACGGGGCATATTATAACGGGTATGTGTCTGACATCACTCGGACATTAGCGGTTGGCAAGCCAAGTGAAGAACTTATTAATATTTATGACATTGTTTTAGAAGCTCAACTGAGAGGAATGGCTGGGATCAAACCCGGTATGACTGGCAGGGAAGCGGATGCACTAACTCGAAATCTAATTGAAGAAAAGGGATATGGGCAGTATTTTGGACATTCGACCGGACATGGAATTGGCCTTGAAGTTCATGAAGGTCCAGCATTATCCTTTAGGTCTGATATCATTTTAGAACCAGGTATGGCTGTAACCGTTGAACCGGGCATTTATTTACCGGGCGTAGGCGGAGTGCGGATTGAAGATGATACAATCGTTACAATTGACGGTAACGAAGCACTTACTCATTCAACTAAAGAGTTAATCATTCTGTAAACATGTACATGTAGGAGGACAAATTTATGATTTCTGTAAACGATTTTCGCACGGGTGTTACGATTGAAGTAGATAATGGAATTTGGCAGGTTATCGAGTTCCAACACGTTAAACCTGGTAAAGGTGCAGCTTTTGTACGTTCTAAACTTCGTAACCTTCGTACGGGTTCAATCCAGGAGAAAACATTCCGTGCTGGTGAAAAAGTTGCTAAAGCACATATCGAAAACCGCAAGATGCAGTACCTTTATGCAAGTGGAGACAGCCATGTATTCATGGATAACGAAACATATGACCAAATCGAGCTCCCGGCTTCAAGCATTGAACGTGAACTTAAGTTCCTAAAGGAAAATATGGAAGTACATATCATGACTTTCCAAGCGGAAACACTTGGTGTCGAGCTTCCAAACACAGTGGAACTAGAAGTGGCGGAGACAGAGCCTGGAATTAAAGGCGACACTTCTTCAGGCGGCACGAAATCAGCCGTACTTGAGACGGGCCTTTCGGTTCAAGTGCCATTCTTCATCAACCAAGGTGACAAACTATTGATCAATACAAATGAAGGTTCTTACGTATCACGTGCATAAATGAAAGAAGGCCGAGATTAATTTCTCGGTCTTTTTTTTGTCTTTTTTAGATCCAGGAAGGTATAAAAAATCAATAAATGGTCCGTTTCTTTAATAGCCTGTCATCATTGCGGGCTTGTCGGCATATATTTTATTGAAAGTGGTGTATACAGGAGGATTGTCAAAATGGAAACGATTCTTTCTTTTTTACCGAAAAGTTTATACGAGCAACTCCGCGGTATGACACCGATGATGATCGATAAGATGGAAGAACTGCGAATTCGGGTTGGAAGGCCGCTTGAGGTCATTGTAGGGGGGGAACCATACTTTTTTTCCTATGAAGTGACCCATTCGGATGCAGATCAATTATTGAATAATATAGGTCAATTTTCGTTATATACGCTTGAGGAAGAATTAAAGCGAGGATATATAACCATAGCGGGCGGACACCGGGTGGGGCTTGCTGGCAAGGTGATCCTGGAAAATGGTTCGGTCAAAGCGATCAGGGATATTTCCTCATTCAATATTCGGGTTGCACGTGAAAAAATAGGTGCAGCTGAACCTCTCACTTCATATTTATATGACGGGGAATGGCAGCATACCATGTTGATCGGTGCTCCGCAAACGGGAAAAACGACCATATTACGTGATATTGCAAGAATGATATCCAGTGGTAATGAAAAACTCGACATTGCCCCTCAAAAGGTGGGGATAGTGGACGAGCGCTCAGAAATTGCCGGATGTGTGCATGGAGTGCCACAGCTCGAATTCGGAACAAGAGTTGATGTTCTCGATGGATGTCCTAAAGCGGAAGGGATGATGATGATGATCCGTTCGATGTCCCCGGATGTATTGATCGTGGATGAAATAGGCCGCGAAGCGGATACGCAGGCTGTGCTGGAAGCCGTGAATGCAGGTATTAAACTCATGATAACCACGCATGGCCATACACTGGATGAAATCAAGAAGCGACCCATTATCGCTGAAATATTAAAGCAAAACATCTTTGAACGCTTTATTGAATTAAAAAGAAGTAAATCCGGTAGGAGGAGCTACAAAGTCCTTGATGCAGCAGGGGTTCCCATTTACTTGGGAGAAAGAGTGAACCCGCATGTTTAAGTTAATAGGAGCAGCGATAATTATTATAGCGACGACTTGGGCAGGTTTTGAAGCGGCGAAAAAATTAAGTATGAGGCCTCGTCAACTGAGACAGCTGAAAGTCGCCATGCAATCGCTTGAAGCTGAAATCATGTTCGGTCATACACCTTTGAAAGAAGCGGCAAGGAAACTTTCTAAACAGATGGCCAAACCTTTGTCCAGCTTTTTCGATACATTTGCAAATCGACTCGAGTCAGGTGAAACCACCGTCAAAGAAGCATGGGATGATAGTTTGAAGAAAATATGGCAATCCCTTGCTTTAAAACAGGGAGAATTCGAGATTCTTTCACAGTTTGGGGAGACGCTTGGGAAAAGCGATAAATATCATCAGCAAAAGCAAATCATGCTAACGATGGCACATCTGGAACGGGAAGAAACCGATGCACTCGACCGCCAGGGGAAATATGAAAAAATGATGAAAAGTCTTGGTTTTTTATCAGGGCTATTATTGATTATCTTGCTGATGTAGGAATATGTGGGGGGAATGAAAATGGGCATTGACGTGGACATCATATTTAAAATAGCGGGTGTGGGGCTTGTAGTGGCATTTCTTCACACGATACTCGATCAGGTTGGGAAGAAGGAATATGCCCAGTGGGTGACACTTTTCGGATTTATCTATATTTTATTCATGGTTGCTTCTGTAGTAGAGGATTTATTTCAAAAAATTAAATCTGTATTTCTATTTCAGTAAGGGAGGGATTCGCGATTGAAATCATAAAAATCGTGGCCATTGCCCTAGTTGCCACCTTTTTGGCACTGATCGTCAAAGAGCAAAAACCAAATTTAGCATTCCTGCTTGTTGTTTTTGTAGGATGCTCCATTTTTCTTTTTTTAGCTGACAAAATATACGAAATCATTTTAATGTTAGAAAAAATTGCAGTTAATGCGAATGTAAATACCGTGTATCTAGAGACCATTTTAAAAATAATCGGAATTGCCTATATTGCAGAATTCGCTTCCCAAATTACAAAAGATGCAGGGCAAGGTTCGCTCGCTTCCAAAATAGAATTAAGCGGAAAAATCTTGATTCTTGCCATGGCGATTCCGATTTTGACGGTCATTATCGAAACGATTCTACAGATGCTCCCAAGTTAATGGATTACTCCTACTAGTCAATGAGGTGAATGTATGAAGCAGCGGATGCCTTACTTATCCATACTATTCGTTTTACTCTTTTTTTTGCATGCATCTATTGGACAAGCTGCCGAAAATCCAGAAAATGGTGAAGTTGATCAAGAACCGATCATGCAGTCCGAACTGGTACAAGCCCAAATAGAAAGGCTGGGCGTCGATGAGCTCAAACAATATTGGGATGACATCGTTACGGAATATGGAGGATTCTTACCGGAAAGCCAGAAAGGGAGCTTCATGGATTTTGTAAGCGGCGATAAGAAATTTTCTTTTGATGAATGGATTAAGGGAATCACAAAATTCATTTTTCATGAACTGCTCGTGAATGGAAAGCTGCTGGGGTCACTCATTTTATTAACCGTTTTCAGCATGTTCCTCCAGTCTTTGCAGAATGCGTTCGAGCAAAGCTCCGTAAGTAAGGTCGCTTATGCAATCGTTTATATGGTGCTGATCATTTTGGCACTTAACAGTTTTCATGTGGCGATTGAATATACAAAAGATACGATAGATTTGATGATTTCCTTTTTAATGGCGCTCATCCCTTTACTCTTGGCATTGATAGCTGCTTCAGGCGGACTTGTATCGGCAGCCTTCTTTCATCCGGTATTGATGTTTTTGATGAATACAAGCGGCATCTTGATTCAGTTCGTCGTCCTTCCGTTATTATTCTTTGCAGCGATTTTAAGCATAGTCAGCACGTTGACCGAACATTACAAAGTGACTCAGCTGGCACAACTTCTCCGTAATTTTGCCATCGGGATCCTTGGAGCATTCATGACCATATTCCTTGGTGTGATCTCCGTTCAGGGAGCATCCTCAGCTGTAGCTGACGGAGTGACGATCAGGACAGCCAAATTCGTGACAGGTAACTTTATACCGGTCATAGGGCGCATGTTTACCGATGCAACGGATACGGTCATTAGTGCCTCCGTCCTTTTGAAAAATACAGTGGGATTGTCAGGCGTCATCATTCTCTTGCTGATTACCACATTTCCCGCCATAAAAATCCTGATGATTTCTTTTGTCTATAAATTGGCAGCGAGTCTTTTGCAGCCGCTGGGCGGAGGACCTGTAATAAAATGCCTTGACATTATAAGTAAAAGCATGATTTATATTTTCGCCGCATTGGCCATTGTCTCACTCATGTTTTTTTTAAGTATCACGGTAATCATCGCCTCTGGAAACATTACCCTGATGGTTCGTTAGAAAGGAGGAGGACTTGGTGAGTTTTTTAGCTGGCTGGGTATCCAACATCATCATATTTGTACTGCTGGCTACTGTGATCGATATGCTTCTGCCGAATTCAGCTTTACAGAAGTATGCCAAAATGGTTATCGGGCTTTTACTGATTGCAATCATCATCAATCCTATATTGGGATTATTCAATAAGGATTTCGATGATATTCTCACTGCGGCCACTAGTGAATTTGAGGATCAGAAAAAAAAAGATTTAGGAAATTTGACAGAAATGAAGAAAAAAGAAATACAAGCTACCCAGGGTGCATATATTTTAAAACAAATGGCTGTTGACTTACAGGCAGAAGTGGAAGAGGAGCTGATGGCGGATTATAACATGAGGATTAGTTCAATTGATGTAGGGGTCAAGAATGAGGAAGAGCCGGGTGTTGATGATCTGCAGAACATAACCATCTCATTGGAAAAGGCAGAAGGGAAAGAAAACTCGGAGATAGAGGCAGTAGCGAAGGTTGATATCAATACAGATAGCCCATCCACTTCGAATGATGCCAATCTGGATGCTGTCAAAAGGTTTCTGGCAACAAGTTGGTCTGTTGATGAAGAGATCATTGAAATCGCCGGGGAAAGGAAGTGACTGAGTATTGAACAAAGACAAAGGTCCATTATCCTGGCTGCAAAAACTATTAAATAAAGACCCTGACCAAAAAGAGCCTAAGGAAAAAAAACCTTCCCTGTATGTCTATGCTCTAATAGTTGTCCTTTTGGGATCGGGAATCATGATGGCCGGGAATTTGTTAACCACCAACAAGACGGGACAAACATCTGAAGTGACGACTGTATTCAATAATGATAAACAGCAGGAAGAAGATGAGGATGTTGAAACATTCGGCCAGAAGAAATCAGAATTCAAGACTACAAAAGACTATGAAATATATTTACAGAATGAAATGAAGGAAGCGCTAGAATCCATCGCAGGCGTCCAGGATGTGAAAGTCGTAATCTACGTCGATGCATCCGAGAAAAAAGTATATGAAAGAAATAAAGTCACCCAAAAACAAGTCACTGAAGAAACCGACCAGGAAGGCGGCAAAAGGACGGTCGAAGACACATCCGTTGATGAACAGCTAGTTTTGGTCAAGAGCGGTGAAAAAGAAGGACCGATCATTTCGGAAACGAAAAAACCTAGTGTACGAGGAGTCCTGGTAGTCGCTAAAGGGGCCGAAAACATTCAAATAAAGAAGTGGATCATCGAGGCTGTCACACGCTCACTTGATGTACCGAGTCACAGGGTTTCTGTCATGCCTAAAAAATAAGGGGGAAAATCTACATGTTATTAAAAAAACAAACCGTTTGGTTATTGACTATGCTAAGTCTGGTCGTTGTGCTTTCAGTCTATTATTTAACCGCTCCTGAAGAAAATGCCGCCGATATGACGGCAACAGAGCAAATGGAACAGGAAGAAAATAAAACAGAAAGCAAAACAGAGAACAAAGCAGTGACAAAAGGGGAAAATAAAAGTGAAAAAGAAACTTCCAAAAATACAGAAGGTTCCTCTGTAACCATTGCATCTGGAGATGAGTTCGAATCGTTAAGGATGCAGATTGAAGATGAACGGGCGAAGCTGAATGAAGAATTGACTGCAAAGATGGGCAACACAGAATTATCAGCTGAAGAAAGAGACGAGGCTTATGCAAAAATCGAACAATTAAGTGAAACGAAAGTGAAAGAAAATATCATCGAAAACTTAATTGTTGCCATGGATTATAATGCTGCTCTGGTCCGGGTTGACGGAACGGATGTAAAGGTGAGTGTCAAGGCGGATAAACAAACGAAAACAGAGGCCAATAACATTATCCGCCTCGTAAGGAAAGAAGTGAGCGATGCACAAAATGTAGTGGTCGATTTCCAACCGGAAAAGTAAACACACATACAGAAAAAAGTGACTGATACAGAACAGTTCAACATCATAAAAATTTGAAAGCCCCCTTAATAAAAAAATGGGAGGCTTTTTATTATGATTTTTTTAACTATCTAACAAACCTGGAAACTTTAGAGGAAAAGTTTTTTTATGTCGATTGGAATCAGGAACTCAAATAGAAATGGTGATAATGGTCATCCGTAATATTCTAGAAAAGTAATTACAATGGATATTATGGCTGGTTTTCCAGGAATGAAATGCAAAATTCAAGAGAAAGCGTTAAGGTGCCCCAGTTGATAAATATTCACAATATTATAATAAAGGTGTAAGATAGAAGTATGGATATTCAGTAACAATTAATCTATCATTGAATTTGTATAAGCTAATATTGTATGATGTTAGAAGCTGGTCATAAACTTTTCAATTTTCTTAGGGAAACAATATTTTGAGAAAGTGAAATATCTGTTATAATACAGATGAGGTTTGTAGTCAGTTTATTCGCATTCGCGTAAAGAAAGCGGCTACTTTGTGCAGTATTGGACAAAGTAGGATAAGCTAAGGGTAGGGTTACATAAAATATTATTGCCTCACAAACTCATATTAAATTAGACAAGGGGTGCCACAAAATGAAAGTGCAAGAAATTCGTGAAATTATTAAGTTAGTCGATCAATCAAATATCGGTGAATTCGTTTTCGAAAATGAAGGAACGAAAATTAAATTGAAAAAAACCGAAACGGGTACAGTATTACACCAAGCAGCAGTTGCTCCAGATGTTGTTCAAGCCAATGCAGCTGTAGAGGTCAAGCCCGCAGCGGCCCCTGCCCCTGAAGTACCGAAAGCTGTTGAACCTGCAAAACCGGCTGCTGCCGTCACTGAACAGGAAAATTTACATAAAATCACTTCCCCGATGGTAGGGACATTCTACCAATCTCCTGCACCGGATTCACCTGCATACGTAAAAGCAGGCGATAAAGTAACGGGGGATTCCATCGTCTGCATCGTGGAAGCCATGAAACTTTTCAATGAAATCGAAGCTGAAGTAAGCGGTGAAATCGTGGAAGTCCTTGTAAAAGAAGGTCAGCTTGTAGAATATGGTCAACCATTATTTTTAGTAAAGCCGGAATGAGGAGCTGTTTCTAAATGATTAAAAAGGTATTAATTGCCAATCGTGGGGAAATTGCTGTCCGAATCATCCGGGCATGCAAGGAATTAGGAATCGAGACTGTTGCTGTCTATTCAGAAGCAGATAAAGAAGCATTACATGTTCAAATTGCTGATGAAGCATATTGCATCGGCCCTAAATTATCAAAAGACAGTTATTTAAATACAACCAACATTATCAGCACAGCCAAGAAAACGGGATCCGATGCAATTCATCCGGGATATGGTTTCCTAGCTGAAAATGCCGACTTTGCCGAGCTATGCCATGAATGCAATATCATTTTCATCGGTCCTAGCCCCGAAGCGATCAATAAAATGGGAACAAAGGACGTAGCAAGGGAAACCATGCGCAAAGCTGGTGTACCGATCGTGCCAGGTTCTAAAGGCATAATCAAAGATACGGATGAGGGTGTAGCACTAGCTAATGAAATGGGCTACCCAGTCATCATCAAAGCTACTGCAGGCGGAGGCGGTAAAGGTATCCGCGTCGCAAGGACGGAAGAAGATCTCATTAAGGGCATTAACATCACGCAACAGGAAGCCGCGACGGCATTCGGGAATCCTGGCGTGTATATTGAAAAGTTCATCGAGGACTTCCGTCACGTTGAAATACAGGTCATGGCAGATAATCATGGCAACGCCATCCATTTAGGTGAGCGTGATTGTACGGTCCAACGACGTTTGCAAAAACTTGTTGAAGAAACCCCGTCACCGGCGTTGGATGGTGAAATACGTGCGGAAATGGGGCAGGCCGCTGTGACGGCTGCACTTGCCGTAAACTATTCAGGTGCCGGAACAGTAGAATTTATTTATGACTATGTGAATAGAAAATACTACTTTATGGAAATGAATACCCGTATCCAGGTTGAGCACCCAGTTACAGAAATGGTAACGGGCGTGGATTTGATTAAAGAACAGATCAAAGTTGCTTCAGGCAACAAACTATCGCTTTCGCAAGAGGATGTCACTTATAACGGATGGTCTATCGAATGCCGGATCAATGCCGAAAATCCAGAAAAGAATTTCATGCCTTCCGCAGGTAAGATTCAAATGTATTTACCTCCAGGCGGCTACGGAGTTCGTGTTGATTCTGCGGCATACCCTGGGTACTCCATACCGCCGTATTACGATTCCATGATCGCTAAATTGATTGTCCATGCACCGACTAGAGAAGAGGCGATCGAGAAGATGAAACGCGCCTTGGGTGAGTTTGTCATTGAAGGGATCAGTACCACAATTCCTTTCCATATTAAGTTGCTTCAGCATGAACAATTTGTTTCCGGAGAATTTAATACCAAATTCCTTGAAATATATGATGTAATGAACTCATAATGTAAAGGAAGACAGGAGGTGCTTTTGAATGAGTGAAATGGAAGGCCAATTACTCGAAATGAATGATTATAATAGTGGGCTGGGCAAAGTGGAGATTGCGCCTGAGGTGATAGAGGTGATTGCGGGTATCGCTGCATCGGAAGTTGAAGGTGTTGCACATATGCGCGGGAATTTCGCTACGGGTGTTGTTGAAAAGCTTGGTAAAAAGAACCACGGTAAAGGTGTTAAAGTGGACTTAACGGGAGAATCCATCAAAGTCGAACTTTATTGTGTCATGAAGTTTGGTGTTTCAATTCCGAAAGTTGCTCAGGAAGTGCAAGATAACATTCGTGAAGCTTTGTTGAATATGACCGCTATCGACGCTGGCGAAGTGAACATTCATGTAGTGGGCATTGCGTTTGAAAACGCTAAACAAGAAGCGGATTACGAACAAGAAGTGTAAGTGGGCTTCATTCGATTCACACCTGCAAAAACCCGGCAAAAAGCCGGGTTTTTGTTTTTTTGAATGGAAACTCGAAGATACCCGTTTTTGGAGCCTGCTTATAATATTAAATTTAAATGAGCATAATAAGGCGGTGTCTGGAAATTTCCCTTTAATTCAAGGGTGATTTCTGTTAGAGTGTAAAAGGTGAAATATGAGCATGAAAGCTAGGCAAGAGCTTTTTGACACTTTCAAAAAGTATGGGACTGTGTTGGCCGTTTAATTGGAAAGTAATCTTGAATCAAGATATTGAATCTTTGGCCTTTAATTTAGTGGGATTTAGCTTGTTTTTATAAATAATATAGCGAGAATCTTAATATTTTTGAAAAAATGTTATTTAATGTTCGTTTGTTCTAGCATTTTCATATATAATAGTAGATGTAAAAGGAGTAAGATTATGAAAAGAAGAGAAGCCCGTGAAAAATCCCTTCAAGCACTATATCAGATAGATATTGCGAACTCGAATGCAGAAGAAGCAATGGAAAGCGTACTGGATGGTGCTCCCACTGATAATTATTTCAAGAAATTAGTAATGGGGATAACGGAAAATCGTGAACAAATTGATGGAATGATCAGGGACAATTTAGAGAATTGGACGTTGGAAAGACTGGCGAACATTGATCGGAATTTACTGCGGATCGCGGTTTATGAAATGGTTCACAGTGAAGATGTTCCTGTAAGTGTTGCAATGAATGAAGCTATTGAAATTGCTAAGAAATTCGGTGATGATCAATCAAGCAGCTTTGTAAATGCCGTTTTATCCAAAGTAAAGGTGAAAAGCGGCAGCTAAAGCTGCAGCCTTGAACAAGGATTCTCTCAGCAATTTCTTTAGCAAAATTAACTTGGGAGGAATAAACACATGTCAGCTCAAATCATTAATGGTAAAGAAATTGCAGAGTCAGTTAGGCAGGAAATCAGTAAGGAAGTTCAACAGTTACGTGAAAAAAATATCGTTCCGGGTTTAGCTGTAATCCTGGTGGGTGACAATCAAGCATCTCAAACTTATGTGCGCAATAAGCAAAAGGCCTGTGAGGACTTGGGTATGCATTCCGTACTAATTAAAAAGCCTGCGGAACTCTCTCAGGAGGAATTAATTCAGAGCATTGCTGAATTAAACCAAGATGACAGCATTCATGGTATATTGGTGCAGCTGCCCTTGCCTGGACATATTCAGGAAAAGGCGATCATTGAAGCGATTTCCCCTGAAAAGGATGTAGATGGATTCCACCCGATTAATATTGGGCGGATGATGACGGGACAAGATGCATTTTTACCTTGTACTCCATACGGCGTCATGGTGATGCTTGAGTATATCGACTATGACCTTGAAGGTAAGCATGTTGTCATCGTAGGGAGAAGTAATATCGTCGGAAAACCAGCCGGACAATTGTTTTTAAATGCAAATGCAACCGTTACATACTGTCATTCACGGACAAAGGATCTTGCTTATTATACCAAGCAAGCCGATGTCGTTGTGGCAGCGGTCGGAAAGAGGGACACGATCACGAGTGACCATATTAAAGAAGGCGCAATCGTCATTGACGTCGGAATGAACAGGAATGATGAAGGGAAGCTTTGCGGTGATGTGGCGTTTGATGAAGTGAAAAATAAGGCTTCATACATTACACCTGTTCCTAAAGGCGTTGGTCCCATGACGATTACGATGCTTATGAAGAATACGGTCAAATCTGCTCAAAAAGCACTTGAATTAAACAAGCAAGCATTAAAAAGCTGAAAAAAACGTTAAATTATTTTAAAGAAGCGGACCTCTTGTTTTATAATAACGGGAGACCGCTTTTTTTCCATTCATGGATTTATGATAATCTATAGGTGAGTTTTCTTTATATCCGATTTCCATCGGAAGGAGACATTATATGAGCAACCAACAATATTTGAGTGTGTCGGCTTTAACGAAGTACATCAAAAGGAAGTTCGATGCCGACCCCCATTTGCAAAATGTATACATAAAAGGTGAAATTTCAAATTTTAAACAACATACAAGCGGACATATGTATTTTACTTTAAAGGATGAGAAGGCACGACTTCTCTCCGTTATGTTTGCCGCCAATAATAAAGGGATGAAATTCCTGCCTGAAAATGGCATGAAGGTACTTGTTAAGGGTGATATATCATTATACGAAGCTGGAGGACAGTATCAGCTTTATGTGAAAAGCATGGCCCCTGATGGTGTGGGGGATTTATATCTTGCTTATGAACAGCTGAAGAAAAAGCTGGAGGGGGCAGGCTTGTTTTTGGCCGAACACAAGAAGCCGATCCCGCAGTATCCTAAGTCTGTAGGGGTCATTACTTCGCCGACCGGAGCTGCATTAAGAGATATCCTGACAACCATCAAGCGGAGATATCCGATCGCCAGGATCATCGTTTATCCAGCACT
Source organism: Peribacillus sp. TE19612 (assembly GCF_056279465.1). Classification (NCBI taxonomy): domain Bacteria; kingdom Bacillati; phylum Bacillota; class Bacilli; order Caryophanales; family Bacillaceae; genus Peribacillus; species Peribacillus sp. TE19612. Next base: position 444,590 of record NZ_JBWCCL010000002.1, read on the forward strand.
TGTACAAGGGAATAATGCGGCTAAATCGATTGCCAAGGCAATTTCCATGGCGAACGCAAGGGCAGAAAGCGATGTTCTCATTGTCGGAAGGGGCGGCGGGTCGATCGAGGAACTATGGGCCTTTAATGAGGAGATAGTGGCTGAATCTATATATGATTCCGATATACCGGTAATTTCTGCTGTCGGTCACGAAACCGACTTTACGATTGCTGATTTTGTCGCCGATATGCGTGCTCCTACACCTACTGGTGCAGCAGAGTTAGCGGTTCCTCACTTGAATGAAATACTCGAACGCCTGATGAACCGCAAGAATCGATTGACCCGCTCCATTCAAGAAGCGGTGAATTTTGAACGAACCCGTTTAACCAGGATGGAGAGGTCTTATGCTTTCCGTTACCCACATAAAATGTACGAACAGAAGCTGGAACAACTAGACAAGACGATGGACAGGCTAGGGAGGACCAGCACGCGATATTTCATGAAAAAGAGAGATGAGCTGAATCAGCTGAACGATATTTTGAAAAAGCAGCATCCTGAACAAGCGGTGAAAAATGCGAAAGATGAACTGCAGCAGCATGCAAAGGTTTTACGGAGGGCCATGGAAGCCATCTATCGGCATAAATCTCAGCAGTTCGTCCATATTACAGCCACTTTATCTGCCCTCAGTCCACTAAAAATCATGGAACGGGGCTATGGATTGGTTTTTGCTGAGGATGAGACATTAGTGAAAAGTACACAGCAAGTATCAAAAGGGGATAGAATAGCGGTTTCGATAAAAGATGGAACTCTTGAATGTGAAATTAAAGAAATTAAGGAGCGGATTGAATCATGACAAAAAAACAGGAAGCTACATTTGAAGAAGCGATGGAGAATCTCGAAAAAATTGTAGAGCAGTTGGAAGAAGGCGATGTGCCCTTGGAAGAAGCCATTTCGATATATAAACAAGGAATGGATTTATCAAGGCTTTGCCATTCAAAGCTTAAGGCAGTTGAAGATCAGTTGACTCAAATTTTACGCGAAGATGGGGAACTTGAAAACTTTGCTGTACAGGAGGAAGATTGACATGGGTACGGCGTCCTTTGAAATGTTTTCTAATGAATATAAGGCAATTATAGAACGGGAAATCGTCGAATATGTCAATAAACTTAAAGCCCCGGCAGTAGTCAAAGAAGCCATGATCTATTCACTGCAGGCAGGGGGTAAACGGATTCGCCCATTATTGGTCTTTGCGGTTTTGGAGGCCTTTGGAAAAAGCTTGAGGATAGGGATTCCAGCAGCGGCTGCCATTGAAATGATTCATACATATTCTTTGATTCATGATGACCTTCCGGCAATGGATGATGATGATCTCCGCCGCGGAAAACCGACCAATCATAAAGTGTTCGGTGAAGCGGTGGCCATACTGGCAGGTGATGCGCTTCTTACTTATAGCTTTCAATTGGTGACGGATATGATCGATCCCGAGGTCACGGCTGAAATGAAGCTGAACCTTGTAAGTGAAATTGCGAAGTCTGCCGGAGCCGAAGGAATGGTTGGGGGTCAAGTTGCCGATATGGAAGGTGAGAATAAACAGCTGACCCTTCAGGAATTGGAGTATATTCATGAACATAAAACAGGGAAGTTATTGACTGCAAGCATCCTTTCCGGTGCTATATTAGCAGGGGCGAGTGAAGAACAGCAACTGCATTTACGTGACTTTGCATACCACCTGGGGCTTGCTTTTCAAATTCGCGATGATATTCTGGATATTGAAGGGTCAGTCGAGTTGATCGGCAAGCCGGTTGGCAGTGATGTGGGGAATCATAAAAGCACATATCCTTCTTTACTAACCCTTCAAGGGGCAAAGCAAAAGTTGGAACATCATATAGAACTTGCCCATGCCGCTTTAGGAAAAACAACCTTACAAACGGGTTTGTTGAATGAACTAACTGATTTAATTGCGAACCGTAATCATTGATTGTGGCTAAATTTGTTATCAATTGAGGTTTTGTGGTATACTCATTGTGCAAAAATATGTGAAAATCAAAATGAATTTTTTAATTGAGATACGTGATAAAATAGGTATAATAAGCCGCCGAAATCACCTGGGTGTTGGCGGCTATTTTTTAACTTAAAACCAATTTTTCGGTCAAGTCTTCCATAGCCCTCTTTTATGAGGCTTTGTTTATGCTATCAACCGAAAATGACAGAAAGTGAGTGGTCCTGTTTGGATCTTCTATCTATAAAAGACCCTTCTTTTTTGAAGAAGATGAATAATGAAGAACTCGTCGAGTTAAGTGTGGAAGTACGGAAATTCCTTGTGGAAAAATTATCGGTGACCGGTGGGCATATTGGTCCCAATTTAGGTGTCGTCGAGTTGACCATTGCCTTGCATAAAGAATTCGACAGTCCGAATGATAAAATTTTATGGGATGTCGGACATCAATCCTATGTCCATAAAATCCTGACTGGCAGAGCAGGGGAGTTCGACACCTTAAAGAAATATAAAGGTCTTTGCGGTTTTCCTAAAATGATTGAAAGCCCCCATGATGTTTGGGAAACCGGTCACAGTTCGACTTCCCTTTCAGCTGCAATGGGGATGGCGGCTGCCCGTGATATCAAAGGGGAAAGCAGCTTTATTTTGCCTGTAATCGGAGACGGTGCCCTAACAGGGGGAATGGCGCTTGAAGCGTTGAATCATATCGGTGATGAAAAAAAGGACATGATCGTTATCCTGAATGATAATGAAATGTCCATAGCCCCCAATGTAGGTGCCTTACACACGATATTGGGAAGGTTGCGGACAGCAGGTAAATATAACTGGGCAAAAGATGAATTGGAGCTGCTTTTGAAAAAAATTCCTGCAGTCGGTGGTAAACTTGCGGCTACAGCTGAACGCTTGAAGGATAGCATGAAGTATTTATTGGTATCAGGAATCTTTTTCGAAGAACTCGGATTCACATACCTTGGACCAGTAGATGGACATAATTATGAAGAATTGCTTGAGAATTTAAGATATGCCAAGAAAACGAAGGGACCGGTCCTGCTGCATGTCATCACGAAAAAAGGCAAGGGATATTCACCTGCCGAGTTGGATACAACCGGGAATTGGCATGGGACAGGCCCATACAAGATAGAGACAGGCGATTTCGTGAAATCCCCTAGTAAGGGTCCTGCTTGGAGCGCTCTCGTAAGCGATACTGTCAGCAGGCTAGCCCGTGACGATGAGCGGATTGTCGCGATTACACCTGCAATGCCCGTAGGTTCGAAATTGGTGGGCTTCTCTCAAGAGTTCCCAGAGCGTTTCTATGATGTAGGGATTGCCGAGCAGCATGCTGCAACTTTTGCAGCCGGATTGGCAACGCAAAAAATGAAACCATTCCTGGCTATATATTCAACCTTCCTGCAAAGGGCTTATGACCAGGTGGTGCATGATATTTGCCGTCAGAATTTGAACGTATTCATAGGAATCGATCGTGCCGGATTGGTTGGTTCCGATGGTGAAACGCATCAAGGCGTTTTCGACATTGCTTTCTTGCGCCACGTACCGAATATGGTGCTGATGATGCCGAAAGATGAAAACGAAGGCCAGCATATGGTCAATACGGCCTTAAACTATAATGATGGTCCGATTGCGATGCGTTTCCCTCGTGGGAATGGTTGGGGAGTTGAGATGGATGCTGAATTACAGCAGATTCCGATCGGTTCGTGGGAAGTTCTTAAAGAAGGAACGGATGCTGCCATCTTAACGTTCGGCACAACGATTCCCATGGCTCTTGAAGCGGCAGAACTGCTCGAGAAAGAGGATTATTCAGTGAAGGTGGTCAATGCCCGGTTCATTAAGCCTTTGGATGAAAACATGCTAAGCAGTCTCCTTGGTGAAAAAATGCCTATCTTGACAATAGAAGAAGCGGTTCTTCAAGGTGGTTTTGGTAGTTCTGTTCTTGAATATGCTCATGATCAAGGATTTTATGGGGCAATTATAGATCGAATGGGGATACCTGATTATTTCATTGAACATGGAAGCGTCGATGAACTTCTTGAAGAAATCGGTCTGACGACTGAGACAGCCATCAAAAAGATTAAAATGATAACACCCAAAAAAGAAAAAAGGGCCTGAAAATATGAAAGTGATGAAAGAAAGAGTGGATGTATTACTTGTAGAACAAGGCTTGGCCGATACACGTGAAAAAGCGAAGCGTATGGTTATGGCAGGCCTTGTCTACGCGAATGAAGAGAGATACGAAAAACCGGGGGAAAAAGTGCCGGTCGATCTCGAATTCACGATCAAAGGAAAAGTCATGCCTTACGTTTCAAGAGGCGGTCTTAAACTTGAGAAGGCATTAAGGGAATTCGATTTACAAGTGAATGGAAAAATACTGCTTGATATCGGATCATCAACTGGCGGGTTTACGGATTGTGCTTTGCAAAATGGCGCCATAATGTCTTATGCGCTTGATGTCGGCTATAATCAACTTGCCTGGAAGCTTAGGCAGGATGAGCGGGTAAAAGTAATGGAAAGAACCAATTTCCGTTATGTTACACCCGCCGATCTCGACGGGGAGATGCCAAACTTTGCAAGCATTGATGTTTCCTTCATCTCGCTTACGTTAATTTTACCGGTGCTAAAGACCTTGCTCGTCCCGAATAGTGATGTCGTTGCCTTGGTTAAACCGCAATTCGAAGCCGGGAAGGATCAAGTGGGTAAAAAGGGGATTGTTCGCGATCCCAAAATCCATAAACAAGTGTTGGATAAGATCATTTCTTTTTCTTTAAAGGAAGGCTATGATATCAAGGATGCCTCCTTCTCACCGATTACCGGCGGTGATGGAAACATTGAATTCTTACTTCATTTACACTGGCAAGGGTCGAAGGAAGATGGAGCATTATTGCTTTCGAAAACGGTTGATGACATCGTTGGAGAGGCCCATGCCCAATTTAAAAAAGAATAGCTGGAACTTTGTATGGCTCCTTTGGCTGAACGGTTGGCTAAAGGAGCTTTTTGACTATACATTGTCGTCATGAACTTGAATCATTTATGGGTGGATACATAAAATAGGTAAGTGCAAAAATTAGACTTGTATTCATTTTAGAGAAAAAGTTGTACAATTGCATAAAAATCCGATAACATTAATATTAGCCACTTAGTAAAGCGGCCTATTTGCACGTACTGATGATACCGAGGCAAATTGGGCAGCTTGCTTAAAGTAAGAAATGAAAGTGATACCATTACCATTAAATGAGCAACAGTTGAGAAGAGGTGCTTCTACTTATGAATAAAGGACAACGACATATAAAAATAAGGGACATTATAACGAATAATGATATCGAAACACAGGATGAGTTAGTTGAAGAATTGAAATTAGCTGGATACAATGTAACTCAAGCCACCGTTTCAAGGGATATTAAAGAGCTTCACCTTGTAAAAGTTCCTTTAACGGATGGAAGGTATAAATACAGTCTGCCGGCCGACCAACGTTTCAATCCACTTCAAAAATTAAAGAGAATCCTTGTCGATGCATTTGTACGCATTGACTCAGCCAACAATTTGCTGGTTATGAAGATGCTCCCGGGTAATGCCCAGGCCATCTGTGCATTGATTGATAATTTAAATTGGCAAGAAATACTCGGGACGATCGGCGGCGACGATACATGTTTAATTATCTGCCGTTCTGAGGAAGATGCAAAGATCATTTCCGGCAAATTCTTGGACATGCTCTAATAATGTTGTGAGGTGACCTAGTTTGTTAACAGAACTATCGATTAGGAATTTTGCGATCATAGACAGCCTGTCCGTTTCATTTGAGAAAGGCTTGACGGTCTTGACAGGAGAAACAGGGGCAGGGAAGTCAATCATAATAGATGCCGTTCATCTCTTGGTTGGGGGCCGTGGTTCTGCAGAGTTCATTCGGCATGGTGAGTCGAAGGCTGAAATAGAAGGACTATTCCAAATTGAAGATGAAAAACACCCGGTCTTTGCCAAAGCGGAAGAGTTTGGCCTGGATATGAATGATGGGATGGCGATACTTCGAAGGGATATCTCACAGAGCGGTAAAAGCGTTTGCAGGGTAAATGGGAAGCTGGTAACGATTTCCACATTACGTGAGATAGGGCGGACATTGATAGACATCCATGGTCAGCATGAACATCAGGAATTAATGGATGAACGACTCCATCTTCCGCTGCTCGATCAATTTGGCGGTGAAAAAATCGCATCTGCACTCACTGAATACCAAAAGCTATATAAACGTTATGAAACGGCTTCTAAACAATTGAATGGTTTGAGCCAAAATGAACAGCAAATGGTCCATCGCCTTGATCTGATCCAATTTCAATTCGATGAAATCCAAAAAGCTGATTTGAAATTACGCGAAGATGAAGAATTGATGGAAGAACGGAAGAAAATTAATAATTTCGAAAAAATCCATGAAGCGCTGCAAACCAGTTATAATGCTTTAAATGGCGAGCAGCATGCAATTGATTGGCTTTCCGTAGCCATGAATAATTTGGAGGAAGCGGCAGGGCTTGATGAAGGTTTAAAGCACAGCTCTGAAACCGTTTCAAATAGCTACTTTCTGCTCGAAGAGGCTGTGTCAAACATCCGGGACCAATTGGACTCTTTGGATTATGATACAGAACGTGTGGAATTCATTGAAAGTAGACTTAATGAAATAAATCAATTAAAGCGTAAATACGGGCGGACCATCGAGGAAATCCTGGAATATGGGGCCGCAATTGAAGAAGAAGTCGAAAAGCTGCAAAATAGGGAAACCCATATCGCGAAGCTTGAAAAGGAAATGAAATCCATCAAGGCAGATCTAATCGTCGAAGCAAAGAATCTGTCTGAACTTCGCCAGAAATTCGCTCAGCAGCTAACCAAAAAGATTCATCAGGAATTAAAGGATTTATATATGGAAAAAACAATTTTCGAACCTCATTTCCTTCAGACAGCCTATACTTTCGATGAATTGTCAGATAGGGGCATTAATCAGTCAGGGCTGGATTCAATGGAATTTTATATTTCCACCAATCCAGGTGAACCATTAAAACCTCTTTCTAAAATCGCATCTGGTGGAGAACTGTCGAGGATCATGCTGGCTTTGAAAAGCATTTTCTCCAAGCATCAAGGCATAACGTCCATTATATTTGATGAAGTGGATACAGGTGTAAGCGGACGGGTTGCCCAATCCATTGCCGAAAAGATCTATAAAGTGGCAACTGGATCACAAGTATTGTGCATATCCCATTTGCCTCAGGTGGCAGCCATGGCGGATACTCACCTTTTCATAGCGAAAAATGTAAGGGCCGGACGCACGAATACCTCGGTCAAGCCGCTAATTGAAACTGAAAAAATAAAAGAAATTGGCAGGATGATTTCGGGAGTAGAGATTACGGACTTGACGAAACAACATGCCAATGAATTAATTCAGCTGGCCAAAAGGCTGAAGATTACATCTTGATGGGCCGGTAAGAACATTATTTGAACTTATCATAAGCATTCATTGTAAAGCTATCCAAAAACGGATAGCTTTTATTTTTTCCACCTGTTATAAATGACTGTCATGAGGGCTAAATTAAAGGTGTAGCCATAAAGTTTCAGAGAGCGAGGAGAGTGAATGGATTGAAATTTATATGGATAAACAGGATCATCGGTGGAATTCTCCTTGTTTCGCTATTAACATTAGGGTTATACCAGCCATCTCGTGAATATTTTTTAATTCCAAATCATCTTGTACTATTTGAAGGAAGTCAATATAGTATTTCCAAATCATTGCCTGTTTCTGCAAAAGCTTCGGGAACCAGTGATGGAATTTCACTTCATGATGAACAAGCTTCGATTACGCTTGGTGCTGAGAAACCAGGTACGAATGAAGTGTTACTCGATGTAGCAGGCTTGCCTGCCAAAAAGGTCGACATCAGGGTGTTAAAAGACTTTAAGGTCATGCCTGGAGGCCAATCCATTGGAGTGAAGCTTAATACTCTTGGGGTGCTCGTAGTGGGTCATCATCTTATTGATACGGCGCAGGGGAAAAAATCACCGGGAGAAAAAGCGAAAATTGAAATCGGTGATATTATTACAGAAATCAATGGTCAGACGATAAAGAAGATGGGGGATGTAACCCCTTTTGTTCAGCAGGCAGGTGAAAAGGGTGAGGCGTTGAAAATTGTCATTAACCGTGATAATGAAGTCCTTCATAGTACCTTATTACCGCTAAAAGATAAGAATGAAGGAACTTACAAATTGGGTTTGTATATCCGTGATTCGGCAGCTGGTATCGGAACGATGACGTTTTATCACCCGGATTCAAAAAAATATGGGGCGTTGGGACATGTCATATCCGATATGGATACAAAAAAGCCAATTGTTGTCAAGGACGGACAGATCGTTCAATCGACGGTCACATCCATCGAAAAAGGAAGCAATGGTGATCCGGGAGAAAAATTGGCACGCTTTTCTTCCAATAAAGAAAAAATAGGAAATATCAATCGCAATAGTCCCTTTGGCATTTTTGGGAAATTAAATCAAGATTTTAAAAATGGAATTAACGACAAACCACTCCCCATCACCCTTTCCCATGAGGTAAAGGAAGGGCCAGCAAAAATCCTTACAGTGGTGGATGGTTCTCAAGTGGAGGAATTCGATGTAGAAATCGTCAGTTCCATCCCACAGAAGTTTCCTGCAATCAAAGGAATGGTCTTAAAAGTGACGGATAAAGAATTGCTTCAAAAAACGGGTGGGATCGTTCAAGGTATGAGCGGCAGTCCTATCATACAAAATGGGAAATTAATCGGTGCAGTCACCCATGTATTCGTTAATGATCCTACAAGTGGGTATGGAGTCCATATCGAATGGATGTTAAACGAAGCCGGTATAAATATATACGACAAAGATAATTATGAAAAGGCAAGCTAAGAATCCGGGTATCCTTTTGGATGCCCCTTTTTAATGGAAAATTATGATTAGCATAGGTTTGGGTCGGAATTAATTTTGATTTCTTCAAAAAATAGAGGTTTTTTTGGAACGATGTGATAAAATGAAAACGATATGAAGATTTTTCGACAAACGGTTTATTCCAATAGCAAACGAAGTCGAAAACAAGAGATATCCGGAGAATAATATTGAATTCCTTATATTTTTTCAAAAATAAAAGGAATTTAGTTTCCATTGTCGAAAAGTTCAATTACAATAGAATTTAGTCATATAGAAAAAAAGACCAATTGTAGTTGAGGAGGAAATCAAGCGTGAAAAAAATTAAGGTGTGCGTTGTAGATGATAATAGAGAACTTGTTGGCCTTCTGGAAGAATACATTTCTGCACAGGAAGACATGGAAGTGATTGGGGTGGCACATAACGGTCAAGATTGCCTGGGTATGCTAGAAAGCGTTGATCCGGATATTTTGATCCTCGATATTATCATGCCTCATTTAGATGGGTTAGGTGTACTTGAGAAACTTCGTGAAGTAAAACGGGGTGCCATGCCTAATGTGATAATGCTTACTGCCTTTGGTCAAGAAGATGTAACGAAAAAAGCAGTTGATTTGGGTGCGTCTTATTTTATCCTGAAACCATTTGATATGGAAAATCTGGCCAATCACATCCGTCAGGTAAGCGGTAAAGGGCAGGCGGTTTTAAAAAATCATAGTCAATTTAGCTATCGTCCCCAAAATGAATCCAAACCGAAGAACCTTGATGCAAGCATCACCAGCATCATTCACGAGATTGGAGTGCCTGCACATATTAAGGGCTATTTGTATTTAAGGGAAGCCATATCTATGGTATATAATGATATTGAACTATTGGGTTCCATCACCAAAGTTTTATATCCGGATATCGCAAAAAAATACAATACTACGGCCAGCCGAGTTGAACGTGCTATCCGGCATGCGATTGAAGTGGCTTGGAGCCGTGGAAATATAGAATCCATATCATCTCTTTTCGGCTATACCGTAAGCATGACAAAGGCAAAACCTACAAATTCCGAATTCATTGCCATGGTTGCCGATAAGCTGCGCCTCGAACATAAAGCTTCTTGACAGGGGTAGGAACGTTGATTTGACGCAATTTGGACGGGAATTTAACCGTGAATTTATCGCTATTCCGATAAACCTTCCGGTGGAATACCAATAAAGACTGATCGTATTTGGCGGATGAATGAACACGGCATCTTTACGAGTCAGTATATAGGAAAATTCCGCAGTCGTCCAAACTGGGCGGCTATTATTTTTGCGTAGGGGCTGGTATTCATGTCAATCCGTAATCGATTGAAAGAAATACGTCATGACCATCGTATGTCCCAAACGGAATATCAGTTTTACCCCTGCGAATAAGAGACAGGTGAACCTTCGCTTGGCAAAGCGATGCTCATCAGGAAGGTTTGGAATGATGGTCAACGAAATCATTGATAGGGAAGAATCATGACGTCCATTGTTGGGCGTTTTTTTATGCTTTCGGCTTGCCGCTCCGTTTGAATTTTTTTGGATAAGGCACTTCCATACACTCGTCTATACGCACTGCAACACTGTTGTTATGGCGGCTATTTTAATTTTCGATTCAGTTGCAGAATCAACTCAGTTAGTAAAATGGACTTATATGAGCGATAAAGCTGGTGTAATAGGAATCCGGAAACCTGATAAGAAACGTTGGGAGGGAGAGAGCGCGAGGGAGGATGGGGAGTATTCAAATATCCGAGATGAGCGAAATGTTAAAAATGTAGAAGAAACTCGTTAAAAAAGGTGCATAGTTTAATCTTAAGATATAAAGTTCAGAGGCGCAAAACATATTGGAGGTTGTCCATTTTGGACAATCTTTTTTTGTATGTATTGGAACGGATATTTTAAAACTAAACTTATGATATTTTTTGGTGGAATTTCTTTATTTATAGACGATGACTGAGGAATTGGGAAAACAAAATATGTTTTAGATTTAAATGAATCTGAATGAGACTTTGCTTTATATAAATCAAAAAAATTAAAGGGGGAAGCTTGATGTATATGAAAGACAATTGAGCGATTAGCAAAATTGTCAATATGAACAAACAAGAAATCAATTCGAGAGGGTATGTCTCAAGGACGAAAAACGGAAGTCAAACATGGATATGCTTGAACCAAAAGGGCAATTACGATTTCCGGATATCCGCTTGCAAATCAATAGCTTGGAAATGAAGTGGAGTGATTTGAGGAAAGGAACCTTCTATGCAGAAAATAATCACCTGCGTTTTGATTGTAGAATTGATCTAGATGAAAATAATTTGCTGTTACTGTTCATAGAATCGGTGTATAACAATTTTTGAGAGAGGCGGCGTTTCATCATGACCTTAATCTTTGCACATCGAGGCTCTGCAGGAACTCATCCGGAAAATACGATGTCGGCGTTCAAGGAAGCTGCCCGTGTCGGTGCGGACGGAATTGAAACGGATGTCCAGCTCTCGAAAGATGGAGAAGTGGTCATCATCCACGATGAAAAGCTCGATCGGACCACGAATGCCTCGGGGTATGTAAAAGACCGGACCTTAAAGGAGTTGAAAACCCTTAATGCGTCCGCAACCCATAAGGGTAATTTTGGCAAACAAAAGATTCCCACACTTGAAGAACTGTTTATTTGGCTTAATGATAATCAGCTTTTTTGCAATATTGAATTGAAAAATACGGTTTTTCTGTATCCAGGCTTAGAAGAGAAAGTCATCCGGCTCATCCGTACCTACGAAATGGAGGAAAGGATAATCCTTTCTTCTTTCAATCATTACAGTTTGGTCAATTGCCATCGATTGGCACCTGAATTGGAAACGGCACCGCTATATAGGGATGGCCTGTACATGCCGTGGATATATGCAAAGGCAATAGGCGGAAGTGCAATTCACCCAAATATCCGGGCTGCCCCTGATGCACTCATTCAATCATCGGTTAGTATGGGTGTTCCTGTAAGGCCCTATACCATTAATGAAGAAACCGAGATGAAGCGGTTATTCAAATTGGGGTGCAGCGGCATCATAACCGATTTCCCCGAAGCAGCGGTACGGGTCAGAGAAGGTTTGGAGTCAAGATAAAGAAAGAAGGTGCCATAAGAGGCACCTTCTTTCTTTTTGCGTTTAAAATTTATTGAACCTGCTCTGGACCTTATTTTGTTTTCGATCTCGATGTAGGACGAAGCCGGCGATAAAGGCTATTCCGCCTATCGTAATGAGCAGTCCTATTAAAAATTGCAGCCAAAGGAATGGATAGGGAGACTGTAAAATACCGAACACCATGTCCCTCATTATTTTTATGCCATAGGCAGCAAAGGCACCGGGGATAAAAAGAATCAAAAAAGCGATTAAACGTTTCATGCAGTCAAATCCCTTCCGAAAATTCCGTCTTTAAAAAATGATAAAGGATATAAATTATTTGTCAAGTAACGGGAATCTAGATAATGACTGGGAGTTGGCGGCTGTTTTTAAAGGGGGCCGATATGGTAAAATGGTGTGGAGTATGAAAAAAATTGCAGGGAATGATCTATTTAAAGGGGAAATTATTTCTTAAGGGGGATGGCTGATGCAAAAGGTCATGATAGTAGGGGGAGGAGTAGGAGGGACGACCGTGTTGAAACTCCTATCGGAAAGTGAAGTGTTCTCCATTGTTTGTATGGCTGATACGAATGAATCCGCTGAAGGGATGCTTGCTGCGAAGGAACGAAAGATTCCTACTGTGACTAATTGGAGCATGGGATTGGAGTGGGATTTGGACATCATATTTGATACGACCGGTGACCCGTCTGTCTATAAAAAGATAAAAAGGGACATGGGCGAACAAACGATTCTCATTCCTGGAAGTGTCGCCCTCATTATGACTAAGTTGTTTGAAGAGAAAAATCGTTTAATAAGTAAATTGGAGAATACCTCCGCAAAAATGGATTTGATCCTTAATACGACCAGTGAAGGGATGGTGGTGATTGACCATGAAGGATTCATCATCATGTTCAATGATAGTGCGGAACGTGCTTCAGACACAAAGCGCGAGGATCTGATTGGGAGACATATCAAAGATTTCATCCCATCAACAGGATTGCTGCGAGTGATGCAAACGAACCAAAAAGAAGTGAATCAGGAAATCACCCTTGGCAATGGGATGGAACTCATAACGACAAGGATACCTTTGGTGAATGCCGATAAGGAAATCATAGGGGCTTTTGCTGTGTTCAGGAATAAAATGGAAGCTGTGCAATTGGCGGAGCAGATCACTGATTTAAAAGAGATACAGACGATGCTCCAGGCAATCATTCAATCCAGTGATGAAGCCATATCTGTTGTGGATGATCAAGGAAGGGGGCTTTTGATCAATCCGGCATATACAAGAATCACTGGCTTAACAAAGACCCAAGTGATCGGTAAGCCGGCTTCCATCGATATATACGAAGGCGAAAGTATGCATATGAAAGTGCTTCAGACAAAAAAACCTGTTCGTGGTGTCAATATGCGTGTCGGCCCAAAACACAAGGAAGTGATCGTGAATGTTGCTCCAATCATTGTGGATGGGTGCCTGAAAGGAAGTGTTGGCGTCATTCATGATGTATCGGAAATTCAAGCCTTGACCCACGAACTTAATCGGGCAAGACAGATCATCCGGACATTGCAGGCTAAATATTCCTTTGATGATATAATTGGGGCTTCCGAAGAGATGAAGCTTCCCATTGAACAGGCGAAATTATCGGCAAGAACACCAGCTACTGTCTTATTAAGAGGGGAATCAGGGACGGGCAAAGAGTTATTTGCACATGCCATCCATAATGCGAGCGATAGGAAGTTCAATAAATTCGTTCGGGTAAATTGTGCGGCCATCTCGGAATCATTACTTGAAAGTGAACTATTCGGTTATGATGAAGGAGCCTTTACCGGGGCAAGCAGGGGCGGAAAGGTCGGTTTTTTTGAAGAGGCAAATCAAGGGAGTATCTTTTTGGACGAAATTGGTGAATTGCCAGCCAACATTCAAGCTAAATTACTGCGGGTTTTACAAGAAAAGGAAATCGTCAGAGTGGGGGGGACGAAGCCGATCCCCATCAATGTCCGGGTCATAGCCGCTACGAATATCAATCTTGAACAGGCCATCGCAAACGGATCATTCAGGGAAGACTTATATTTCAGGCTGAACCGCATGCCTATTTTCATTGCTCCATTAAGAAAGAGAAAAGAAGATTTGAGAGAATTGGCGGAGCATTTGATTAATAAAATCAATCAGGAGTATGGACGGAGCATAGAGGGAATTACAGCAGCAGCTATACATAAGATGCAAATCTACAACTGGCCGGGAAATGTAAGGGAACTGGAAAATATCTTAGGACGGGCAATCATTTTCATGAAATTGAACGAGACAATCATTGATATCCATCATATTCCGGATTTTATCGAAGAGATTCCATTAAAACAACAAGAGAAATTATTAATGAAGCCTTCCGGCTACGTATCGGGGAAACCGCTCTCGGAGATAATAGACCAGTATGAAGCCGAAATCATTCAGCAAGCGTTCCACACCCACAAGGGAAATAAAACACTTACGGCAAAAGCGCTGGGGATTTCAGTTAGAAATCTATATTATAAAATGGAAAAACTAAAACTGTGAAAAATTTTGCATGCAATCATTTGCACACTGTGAAAAAAATGCGTGGAATTTTCTGATTTATTTTAATTTAAGCGAGACTCCACTTCTGACATGAAATTTTTTTGAATTTGTTATAGGCTATAGTTGCCCAACATATTAACCAGCATGTCCTTTTTTTGGATAAAAAGATGCTGATTATGTATTTTATTGGCATGTTATTTGCATATTTAAAGGTGCATGGGTTTCTCAAGGGAACCATTCCCCATGGGGAAAATATCATGTGAGTAGCGGATTTTTATTTAAAACGAACGTAGGAACAAGTAAGAATGAGGAGAAATTCAGTAGTCTCATATCTGACATGTATTAAACATCTAGGGAGGATTCCTTTATGGAAATTTTTAAATATCTTGAGAAGTATGATTACGAGCAACTGCTATTCTGTCAGGATAAACAATCGGGTTTGAAAGCGATTATTGCCATTCATGATACAACATTAGGGCCTGCGCTTGGAGGCACAAGGATGTGGACGTATGCATCTGAAGAAGATGCCATTGAAGATGCCTTAAGGCTTTCGAGAGGAATGACATATAAAAACGCCGCTGCCGGCTTGAATTTAGGCGGGGGGAAAACCGTCATCATCGGCGATCCGCGTAAGGATAAAAATGAAGAAATGTTCCGTGCATTCGGAAGGTATATCCAAGGGCTGAATGGCCGTTATATAACAGCTGAAGATGTAGGTACAACGGTTGAGGATATGGATCTCATTCATGAGGAGACGGATTTTGTCACGGGGATTTCCCCAGCATTCGGTTCTTCGGGTAACCCTTCCCCAGTAACGGCATATGGGGTATACCGCGGTATGAAGGCTGCTGCAAAAGAGGCATTCGGAACTGATTCCTTAGAAGGCAAGGTGGTTGCAGTCCAAGGCGTCGGGAATGTTTCTTATAACTTATGCCGTCATCTTCATGAGGAGGGCGCCAAGCTTATCGTTACGGATATCAATAAAGAAAGCGTGGCCCGTGCGGTTGAATCCTTTGGGGCGACTGCAGTGAATCCAGATGAAATTTATGGAGTCGAATGTGATATCTATGCACCTTGTGCATTAGGGGCTGTCATAAATGATCAAACAATTAATCAAATCAGGGCGAAGGTCATTGCAGGTGCTGCGAATAATCAATTAAAGGAAACTGTTCATGGCGATCAAATTCATGAAAAAGGGATTATATATGCTCCTGATTATGTAATTAATGCAGGGGGAGTCATAAACGTGGCCGATGAGCTTTTAGGGTATAATCGGGAAAGAGCCCTTAAGAAAGTGGAAACGGTTTATGATACAATTGAAAGAGTCATCGAGATTGCAAAACGTGATCAAATCCCAACTTATAAAGCGGCGGATAGGATGGCAGAGGAGCGAATTGCTCGCATGAGGAATTCAAGGAGCCAATTCCTGCAAAATGAAAAACATATCCTGAATGGAAGAAAATGAATGTAATTTTACAAGATTAGATTCCTGTGTTTTTTTAAATAAACACAGGAATTTTCAACATGGATAACGTAATAAACATAGGGCAAGTAAAAATGGTGACAAATTGTATGTATTTGTGAGGAGGAGTGGTTTTGGCTGAAGAATTTGACCTCGTTATCCTCGGAGGAGGAACAGGCGGGTATGTGGCGGCAATAAGGGCTGCTCAATTAGGATTGAAAACGGCTGTCGTGGAGAAAGGCAAGCTCGGCGGAACGTGTCTACATAATGGCTGTATCCCTTCGAAAGCACTTTTAAGGAGTGCGGAAGTTTATCAGACTGCAGTGAAAAGTGAGGAATTCGGTATTGTTACCGGGGATGTAAAGGTAGATTTCCTTAAAGTGCAGGAAAGAAAGAATAAAGTGGTCGATCAACTCTATAAAGGAGTTCAGCACTTGATGAAACAGGGAAAGATAACGGTTTATGAAGGGTTAGGGCGTATACTTGGTCCTTCTATATTTTCACCGATGCCTGGGACAATTTCCGTGGAAATGAATGATGGCACTGAAAATGAAATGCTCATCCCCCAGAATGTCATCATTGCCACCGGATCGCGTCCGAAGACACTGCCCGGTTTAGCGATTGATGGGGAATTGGTGCTTACATCGGATGAAGCTCTAAAGCTTGAGAGCCTGCCAAAATCGATGATTATTGTAGGCGGTGGAGTTATCGGCATTGAATGGGCTTCGATGCTCAATGATTTTGGTGTGGAAGTGACAGTACTGGAATATGCAGATAGAATCATCCCGACAGAAGACCATGATATTTCCAGTGAAATGCTTCGTCTCCTGACGAAAAAAGGCGTCAAATTCGTTACAGGTGCCAAGGTATTGCCTGAAACCCTGAAAACGGATGATTCAGCATCCATTTCTGCTGAAGTCAAAGGTTCGGTAGAGGAATTCACAGCTGAAAAAATGCTGGTTTCCGTAGGCAGATCGGCAAATGTTGAAGGGATCGGCCTTGAAAATACGGAGATTGTGAAAGAAAAAGGTTTTATTGAAACCAATGACTTTTTCCAAACGAAGGAATCACATATCTATGCGATCGGTGACTGTATCGGCGGTCTGCAATTGGCACACGTTGCCTCCCATGAAGGTATTACGGCCGTTGAACATATTGCAGGCAAAAAACCGGAACCGCTGGATTATTCGCTCATTTCAAAATGTGTATATTCAAGCCCAGAGGCTGCAAGTGTCGGTTTGACGGAAGATCAGGCAAATAAGGAAGGCTATGACCTTAAAATAGGGAAATTCCCATTCCGTGCAGTTGGTAAGGCCCTTGTTTTCGGGGAAGCGGATGGTTTTGTCAAAATCATCGCCGATAAGAAAACGGATGATATACTGGGCGTTCATATGATCGGGCCACATGTTACGGATATGATTTCAGAAGCTGGACTTGCAAAAGTGCTTGATGCGACACCTTGGGAAATAGGCAAGACAATTCATCCGCACCCAAGCCTTTCCGAAGCAATCGGAGAGGCGGCCCTTGCTGTCGATGGACGTGCCATTCATTCATAAAGAATAAGGTCAGGAGGTTTTATGATGGTAGAAAAACGTCATGAACAATTAGGCTTAAATGAGGAAACGGTTTTAGATATGTACCGGACAATGCTTTTGTCCCGCAGAATTGATGAGCGCATGTGGCTTTTAAACCGATCCGGGAAAATTCCCTTCGTGATTTCCTGCCAGGGGCAAGAAGCTGCTCAGGTTGGGGCTGCGTTTGCGCTTGATCGGCAAAAGGATTATGTACTGCCTTATTATCGGGATGTAGGTGTTGTGCTTACCTTCGGAATGACCGCAAAAGACTTGATGCTTTCAGGCTTCGCGAAAGAGGAAGATCCCAATTCCGGCGGGCGCCAAATGCCTGGTCATTTTGGTCAAAAGAAAAATAGGATCGTCACTGGTTCATCGCCTGTAACGACACAGGTCCCGCATGCTGTCGGAATTGCCCTTGCAGGGAAGATGGAAGGTAAGGATTTGGTAACATTCGTAACGTTTGGGGAAGGTTCATCCAATCAGGGCGATTTTCATGAAGGGGCCAACTTTGCAGGTGTGCATAAGCTACCGGTCATTTTCATGTGTGAAAATAATAAATATGCGATTTCCGTTCCTATTGAGAAACAGCTATCGTGTGAAAATGTTTCCGACAGGGCGATTGGATATGGGATGCCTGGAATAACGGTGGATGGCAATGACCCATTGGAAGTGTATGCTGCGGTGAAAGAAGCGGCTGACCGTGCACGAAGGGGAGAAGGCCCTACACTGGTAGAAACCGTCTCATACAGGCTCACACCACATTCAAGTGATGATGATGACCGAAGCTACCGGACGGCGGACGAAGTGGCCGAAGCCAAAACGAAGGATTCCATAATGACATTTGGAGCCTATTTAAAAGAAGTGGGAATCATGGATGATGACCTTGAGAAACAAATGAATGATGAAGTAATGAAGATAGTCAACGAAGCAACCGATTATGCTGAAAATGCTCCATATCCGAAGGCTGAAAGTGCTATGAATCATGTATATGCACAAAAGTAAGGGGGTAATAGAATGCCAGTGATTTCATATATAGATGCCGTGACAATGGCAATGAGGGAAGAGATGGAACGAGATTCCCGTGTATTCGTATTGGGAGAGGATGTAGGAAAAAAAGGCGGGGTCTTTAAAGCCACTAATGGTTTATACGACCAATTCGGTGAAGAGAGGGTCATCGATACCCCGCTCGCTGAATCTGCAATCGCAGGAGTTGGGATTGGAGCCGCCATGTATGGGCTTCGGCCGATAGCTGAGATGCAATTCGCTGATTTCATCATGCCTGCCATTAACCAAATCGTTTCAGAGGCAGCCAAAATCAGATACCGTTCCAATAATGACTGGAGCTGTCCTATGGTAATCCGTGCTCCATATGGAGGGGGGATTCATGGAGCTCTTTATCATTCGCAATCGGTTGAAGCGATCTTTGCCAATCAGCCGGGCTTGAAAATTGTGATGCCTTCCACTCCTTATGATGTAAAGGGTTTGCTTAAAGCTGCCATTCGCGACGAAGACCCAGTGCTTTTCTTTGAACATAAACGCGCGTACCGCTTGATCAAGGGTGAGGTGCCTACTGAAGATTATGTACTTCCCATCGGTAAGGCGGATGTGAAAAGGGAAGGGGAAGACATTACTGTCATCTCCTATGGCCTTTGTGTGCATTTTGCCCTTCAGGCAGCCGAAAAATTAGCTGCAGATGGAATTTCTGCACATGTTCTTGACTTGCGTACCGTCTATCCTTTGGATAAGGATGCTATCATAGAAGCGGCTTCTAAAACAGGGAAAGTATTACTTGTTACGGAAGATAATAAAGAAGGAAGCATCATGAGTGAGGTCGCAGCCATAATAGCCGAGCATTGCCTTTTTGATTTGGATGCCCCTGTAAAACGATTGGCCGGCCCGGATGTACCTGCCATGCCTTATGCGCCTACGATGGAAAAACAATTCATGGTGAATCCCGATAAAGTGGAAAAAGCAATGAGGGAATTGGCCGAGTATTAATGACTGTTAAGAAGGAGGAATGAATTATGGCTATGGAATTAATGAAGATGCCCCAACTAGGCGAAAGTGTCACGGAGGGAACCATCAGTAAATGGCTTGTGAAGCCTGGGGATCATGTCACGAAATACGACCCGCTAGCTGAAGTGATGACGGATAAAGTAAATGCTGAGGTTCCTTCTTCCTTCACCGGCATCATCAAGGAATTGAAAGCGGATGAGAATCAAACATTGGCAGTCGGGGAAGTCATCTGCTCGATTGAAGTTGAAACGGCAAAGACGGATAACGAAAATGCCGGGCAAGTTTCTCATAGTGAGGAAAAAGTTGATGCACCTGTTACAAGAGATGTGCAGCAAGCGGCAGAACCATCAAGGAAAGCTCGCTATTCGCCAGCTGTGTTAAAACTTTCCCAGGAGCATGGAATCGATCTATCAAAAGTTAAAGGAACGGGGAATGAGGGACGGATCACCCGTAAAGATTTACTGAAACTTGTTGAATCAGGGAATCTTCCTAAGGCGGATGAGCCTTCCGCAATTTCCGATGCGGCTCCTAAAGAGATCGCCCCTCAAGTCAATCGTCAAACAAGTCCAGTAACAAACGTGCCGACTGCGGCAGGTGACAAGGAAATACCGGTAACCGGCATCCGTAAGGCAATTGCGTCCAATATGTTGAAAAGTAAGCACGAAATTCCGCATGCTTGGACGATGGTGGAAGTTGACGCCAGCAATATGGTGAAATTGCGTGATAATCTAAAATCCGATTTCAAACAAAAAGAAGGCTATAATTTAACGTACTTTGCCTTTTTCGTAAAAGCGGTTGCTCAAGCCCTTACGGAATTTCCAGAACTGAATTCGATGTGGGCCGGCGAAAAAATCGTACAAAAGAAAGAAATCAATATATCGATAGCCGTTGCAACTGAAGATGCCCTATTTGTTCCGGTCATTAAAAATGCAGATGAAAAATCAATCAAAGGTATAGCAAGGGAAATACAGGAACTTGCATCCAAAGTGAAGTCAGGTAAGTTAAAAGCAGAGGATATGCAAGGTGGTACGTTCACTGTTAATAACACTGGCTCTTTCGGTTCTGTCCAGTCCATGGGAATCATCAATTATCCACAGGCAGCCATTTTACAGGTTGAAACGATTGTAAAACGTCCAGTGGTCATTAATGACATGATTGCAGTACGAGATATGGTGAATCTCTGTTTATCACTTGATCATCGTGTTTTGGACGGACTGGTATGCGGACGATTCCTCGCGAGGGTCAAAGAAATCATCGAAAAGATTTCCAAAGACAACACTCCCATATACTAAAATGAAAAAAGGAAGGCCGGAAGGTCCTTCCTTTTTTTTGCACTTCGCTTTTCCGTAGAAAAACATCGACAAAAATTTTATTTTTGCTATTATTTTATTAAGAGCTGTTCTAATACAGGTCAGGGGCTGTACTTGATTTGAAGAGGCAAAATAGGCTAGTGGTTTCCCTAATAACAGGTTTGCTAATTTCTATTGTCTTAAATTTCAAGAAAATTATGGTAGAATGTTAGTATAATCCAGATCAAATTGACGGGAGGGTGGTTTTCTTATCCAAAACTGACTGAGCGTTCGTTCTCCCAATGAAGGAAAAGGGCGTATGAGGATAAGAAAGCGATTACAGATGGAACTGAAAAATGTAAAAAACATAACCTTTCCTAAGCCTTCTTATGAAGAGTGGAAAGAAGCTGCGGAAGCAAGTTTAAAAGGGAAAAGTGTAGAAAAGCTTAAAACGAATACATATGAGGGCATCGCTTTATATCCACTCTATACAGAAAAGGCGGAATCAACGGAAAAAGTAGCTGAATTGCCAGGATTTTTCCCTTTCACCCGAGGAACGTCCCCAACGGGATATCATGACAAACCTTGGCTTGTCGTTCAACCTGTAAGCGGTATCACGGCTGAAGAAGCAAATGAAAAGATGAGGGCTGCATTCAAGCGCGGTCAAAATGTCGTGGCATACCCTGCACGATTGCTTTCCGAGGGAGCAAGGGCTGAAACATTGTTTAAGGAAATACCATTAAAAGAAATGCCGGTTTTCATTGACCTTAAGGGGAAACAAAAAGAATTATTCCCTCAATTCAAAGCTGTTGCCGAAGCACAAAATACCCAATTGACAGGCGTCATTGCTGAAGATCCAATTGCAGAATGGCTCATTTGCGGTCAGCTGCCAGAAGATACGGATAACTATTTTGCAGAATGGCTGAAGACGATCCAGGATTATCAGAAGGTAGGCAGTGATTTAAAAACAGTTTTGATTAATACGGCAGTCTACCATAATGGAGGAGCCAACGCCGTACAAGAAATAGCTTACGGATTATCGGCAGCCGTCCAATATCTATTGGAAGGGCAAAAGCAAGGGCTTTCTATTGCTGCGGTTTCTGAAAAAATAGTATTCTCGTTTGCAGTGGATTCAAATTACTTCATGTCCATCGCTAAACTGAGGGCTGCCAGAAGGCTTTGGGCAGGTCTTGCAGAAGCTTTCGATACAGCATCGGACCATTTTAAAATGACGATACATGCCGTAACTTCCGAGTTGACAGAAACGCTATATGATCAGCACGTCAATATTCTTCGGACCACGAACCAAGCTTTTGCAGCAGCTATCGGAGGCATTCAATATCTTCAAATCCATCCATTTACACACGCAACAGGTGAAACCGATGAGTTTTCAGAAAGAATTGCCCGTAATACTCACTTGATTTTAAAAGAAGAAACAAATATTACAACAGTCGTCGATCCTGCTGGCGGTTCATGGTATGTTGAGCAACTAACGGATGAATTGGCTGAAAAGGTTTGGGCAAAATTCCTTGAAATCGATGCAGCTGGGGGGATTCTGGAGCTAATTAAACAAAGTACCCTTCAGAAAGAAATAGCTGAAGTTTTCAAAGGAAGAGTTCAAAATGCGGCTTTCAGAAAAGAAAGTATCATCGGAACGAATGTATATCCAAATCCCGCTGATAAGATTAAAACCACGACAAAGGATAAACATGTGTCATATATGAAAGTTGCGAAGCCGATTGGCATTACCCCACTTGAATTGGAGCGGGTATCCAGTCAGTTCGAACAGATAAGACTACGCAGTGAAAAGTTTAAAGGAATAAGCGGAACGGCTCCAACTATCGGTTTAATTAATTTGAAAAATCTCAAATCCTATAAACCTCGTGCAGATTTCGTTCAAAGTCTTGCGGCAGCAGGTGGTATCGAAACAATCGTCAGTAAGGGATGTCAAACCGTTGAGGAAGCAATCGATTATGTAGCTGCGACCAAGCTCCCAATCTATTGTCTTTGCGGAAGTGATGGTGACTATTCGGAATTAGCGCCAGTCATCATTAAAGAAATTAAAAAGCAATTCCCTGAAATCACTATTTATAGTGCCGGCAAGCAGCAAGAAGAATTGGAGATTACACTAAGAGAAGCCGGGGTCAAAGATTTTATCCATGTTAAAACGAATGCAATATCCATTTTACTTGAATTATTGCAAAAGCTAGGGGTGAACTGAAATGAAAAAACCGAATTTTTCTGCTATAAATCCTGCTAAGTCCGAAATGAAAGGTACAGTGGAAGCATGGAAAAAGGAAGTCGAAAAAGCCGTTGGGAAAAACATTGAGGATCTTCTGTTTGAAACCAATGAACAAATAAAAATCAAACCGCTTTATGTTGAGGAAGATATTCGCGGCCTGGAACATATGGAAAGTGTGCCAGGCATCGCTCCTTTTACAAGGGGGCCCTATCCTTCGATGTATGTCAATCGTCCTTGGACGGTACGGCAGTATGCAGGTTTTTCGACTGCTGAGGAATCCAATGCGTTTTACAGACGTAATCTGGCGATGGGGCAAAAAGGGCTCTCAGTTGCTTTTGATTTAGCTACACACCGCGGTTATGACTCCGATCATCCACGCGTTGTCGGTGATGTGGGGAAGGCGGGAGTTGCCATTGATTCCATTCTTGACATGAAGATCCTGTTCGACGGCATTCCGCTTGATCAGATGTCCGTGTCAATGACAATGAACGGTGCAGTATTACCGATCCTTGCGTTTTATATCGTGACAGCTGAAGAACAAGGCGTAACACAGGATAAGCTTTCAGGCACGATTCAAAATGACATCTTAAAGGAATACATGGTTAGGAATACGTATATCTACCCGCCTGAAATGTCCATGAAAATCATAGCTGATATCTTTGAGTATACTTCCAAATATATGCCCAAGTTCAATTCCATTTCCATCTCCGGTTATCATCTGCAAGAAGCGGGGGCGCCGGCTGATATCGAACTTGCCTATACGTTGGCGGATGGGCTTGAGTATGCACGTACCGGAATGAAAGCAGGCATTGATATCGATAAATTTGCACCACGTCTGTCATTCTTCTGGGCTGTAGGAATGAACTATTTCATGGAAGTTGCGAAAATGCGGGCGGCTCGTTTCATTTGGTCAAAACTGATGAAACAATTCGAACCGAAAAATAATAAAGCGATGGCATTGAGGACTCATTCCCAAACCTCCGGCTGGAGCCTTTCCGAGCAGGATCCGTTTAACAATGTCGCAAGGACCCTTATTGAAGCGCATGCTGCTGCACTTGGACATACACAGTCGCTCCATACTAATGCATTGGATGAGGCCATTGCCCTGCCAACGGATTTCTCGGCGCGTATTGCACGTAATACACAGCTCTATCTGCAGGAGGAAACCGGGATCACAAAAGTAATCGATCCATGGGCGGGTTCTTACTATGTAGAATCGCTCACTAATGAATTGATCGAACGGGCTTGGGCGCACATAGAAGAAATCGAAGGTCTGGGAGGAATGGCGAAGGCAATTGAAACCGGCCTTCCAAAAATGAGGATCGAGGAAGCCGCTGCAAAGCGTCAGGCTAAAATCGATTCTCAAGATGAAACGATCGTAGGCGTCAATAAGTATCGGTTGAAAAAAGAAGATCCGATTGAAATACTGGAGATTGACAATACAGCAGTTCGGGAAAGTCAGCTTAAGCGTTTGAGCGAATTAAAAGCGAAACGTGATCAGGCAAAGGTGGATGAAGCTCTTCAAGCGCTTTCAATGGCTGCCAGAACTGGAGAGGGTAACCTTCTTGAACTGGCTGTGCAAGCAGCAAGAGTACGGGCTTCATTAGGTGAAATATCCGATGCGATCGAAGAGGTGGCTGGACGTCACAAAGCAACGATCCGTTCTATCAGCGGCGTATACAGCTCGGCATACTCAAAAGAAGCGGAAATTGAGGAAGTCGTCCGCATGACGGAAGAATTCCTTGAAAATGAAGGAAGAAGACCGCGTTTGTTAATGGCTAAAATGGGCCAGGACGGTCATGATCGCGGAGCTAAAGTAGTCGGAACGGGGTTTGCGGATTTAGGCTATGATGTCGATATCGGTCCATTATTCCAAACACCGAAAGAAACCGCCATCCAGGCAGTGGAAAATGATGTGCATGTAGTCGGAATGAGTTCCCTTGCTGCCGGCCATAAAACATTGTTGCCGCAGCTTATGACGGAACTGAAGAACTTGGGACGAGAGGACATCATAGTGATAGTAGGCGGCGTCATCCCTGCACAGGATTATGATTATCTTATGGAAAATGGCGCTACAGCCATTTTTGGACCTGGGACGGTCATTCCGCAGGCAGCAAAGAAAGTGCTTCAGGAAATATACAATCGCCTCGGATATGAGGAAGTGGCCCAATAATGAGTGAAGACAAGAAGCCGGAATGGGTCGATCTTAACAATCAGGAAGGTTTTGCTTCTTCATTAAAGCCAGGTGTGGAATTAGCGGCCAGCCAAAACAAACCTTCAAAAAGCAAATTCGTCAAAAAACATAATGTAAACATACCGGTCCATGAACTTAAAGAGGGAATCATAAAAGGGGACAGGGCCAAGCTAGCCAAAGGGATTACATTGGTTGAAAGCAATGCATCCCACCATTTGGATCATGCACAGGAATTATTGCAGGCCGTCCTTCCTTATACAGGGAACTCAATGCGCATCGGGATTTCCGGAGTGCCCGGTGCCGGGAAAAGTACCTTCATCGAGACGTTCGGAACCTACTTATGTGACAGGGGCCATAAGGTTGCCGTTCTAGCCGTCGATCCAAGCTCTTCGGTCAATGGCGGAAGTATACTGGGCGATAAGACAAGGATGGAGGAACTGGCTAGAAACCCCCATGCCTTCATAAGACCCTCACCATCCGAAGGAACTTTGGGCGGGGTTCACCGCAAAACGAGGGAAACGATGTTGCTTTGTGAAGCGGCAGGATTTGATGTGATACTGATAGAAACTGTCGGGGTCGGTCAGAGTGAAGCTATAGTTCGAAGTATGGTCGACTTCTTCATGCTTCTTGTCCTAACGGGTGCCGGAGATGAATTGCAAGGGATGAAAAAAGGGATTCTGGAACTTGTGGACGGAATTGTTGTCAATAAGGCCGACGGCGAGAACCTCCCCCTGGCGATTAGGACGAAATCCGAATATAGCAGAATCCTGCACTTCCTTCAGCCAGCCACAAAGGGTTGGGCAGGAAAGGCATATACTTGTTCCGCCATAACCGGTAAAGGAATTCCTGAACTTTGGGATGTATTGAATGAATTTTCCCATATGACCAAGGAATTGGGTGTTTTTCAAGAACGGAGAAGAATGCAATCTAGGGAATGGCTTTATTCATTGATCGATCACCAGCTTAAAACGATGTTTTATAAAAATGAAACCGTCAAGAGTCTTCTCCCTATACTCGAGAATCAAGTGATGTCAGGGAATAAAACGGTCACTGCTGCCGTTAAGCAGGCCTTTCAATCTTTTGCCGAAACATTTAAGTCTAATGAAAAATAAATGGGATGGGGCAGGCATGGATCATCTCCCACGCCTGCCCCATCCTTTTGTAAGTCTTGTTGTTACACACATGATTGCCGCTCCCCTTTCGTTTTAAACATGTTCGGAACGGATTATGCGGTTTTAACAGGTAAATTTATTGAATCACGAAGAGGCAATTGTTATGATAGGATTGAAGAGAAAACTTGGAAGGAGCAAATGCCATGAATATGGATTTTAATTTTTTAATGAACGACGTAGTCAAACAGGCTCGTGATGAGATTAAGACTGCTGGATATACAGAACTGACCACTCCCGAAGAAGTAGAGGAAGTATTTGCACAAAAAGGAACGACACTTGTTATGGTAAACTCCGTTTGTGGCTGCGCTGGGGGAATAGCTAGACCTGCAGCTGCTCATGCAATCCATAATGATAAACGCCCAGATCAGCTTGTAACCGTTTTTGCTGGGCAAGATAAAGAGGCGACGGAAAAAGCCCGTGATTATTTCGAAGGATATCCGCCGTCATCCCCATCATTTGCATTGCTGAAGGATGGAAAAATCATCACCATGATAGAACGCCATGAAATTGAAGGGCACCACCCGATGTCTGTAGTAGAAAAATTACAAGACTACTTCGATCAATATTGCGAAGAAGTTTAATCCGTATCGATAACCAAAAAACCCGCCCAATCGGCGGGTTTTAGTTTGTCGACAAAAAGAGGATTGGAATGGTCTCATCCTGAACATGCTTAAAACAAGACTAGAACTTCATAGGTGGTTTTTGCTTTAAACCATAATTGGATTGCAGCGATTACGAAACCCCTCCAGGATAATTGGCTTTTAAGCCCTTGCTTTAATGAGGCATGGCAGACAGTCGGCGGAAAGGGAGCAGATTTCTGGAATCAACAGAAATGTAATTTTTAGAGAACCTGTAGGCTGGACACTCCCGAACCAAATTTAAGAACAGATGATCCTTGATTGTGTTTTACATTGATCCTTAATGGATGAAGAAATTTGCGACACTCCTGCCGAGTAACTGGCTAGCCGAGACCCCACAGGCGGCTTGCGCCGAGGAGGCATGGCAGACAGTCGGCGGAAAGGGAGCAGATTTCTGGAATCAACAGAAATACTTTTTTAAGAAAAAAACTATATGAAAACTGGCTTTTGTTCGAATTTTGTCTACAGTCTATACCCACCCAATCGGTGGTTTTTTTTATTCATGAAATTGCATAAGTCAGGAACTTTTGGGAAAGAAGATAGATATGGAAGCGGATATATTACCTTTGGTGAGAAAGCACGAAGCCCAAATGTTAAATTATGATAATATTCTGAAAAATGAATCTATTATTTACGTTATTGAATAATTATTAGAGTGTGTTAAAATACACATTAGTGTATGAATATTAGTTATTCGAAATTTAACTAACCTATTTTAATAACAAGAGAATTGAAAATATCATTTTGGAGGAATAATAATGAAGTTGAAAAAGCAGTTAGCATTGTTGCTTACTTCTATTTTATTAGTAGGTATTTTAGCGGCATGCGGAACATCAGAGAAAGAAGATAAGAACACAGCTGACAATGAAGACAAAAAGGTCCTGGTAATGGGAACATCTGCGGATTATCCGCCATTTGAATTTGTTGAAACATCTAAAAGTGATGAAATCCAAGGATTTGACATTGATATCGCTAAAGCAATCGGAAAAAAATTAGGTTATGAGGTCGAAGTGAAGGACATTGACTTTAATAGTCTTGTGCCTGCCCTGGAAAATAAATCGGTCGATTTCGTTATCTCCGGAATGACTCCAACTGAAAAACGTGAGCAATCAGTCGATTTCAGTGATATTTACTATACAGCTAAAAACATGATCATTACGACAAAGGACAGTAAAATCAAAACTGTTGAAGATTTAAAAGGGAAGACGGTTGGCGTACAGCTTGCATCCATTCAGGAGACATTGGCAAATGACTTGAATAAATCCCAAGATATCGGGATGAAAGTTGAAAAAAGGAATCGTATTCCTGAGGTTGTTCAAGAAATGTCAACAGGACGTTTTGACGCCGTGATCATGGAAGATACTGTGGCAAAAGGCTACTTGAAAGATAATAAAGAATTGGTGGGGCATTTGATCGAGTCCGGTGAACAAGATGCCGGTTCGGCAATCGCTTTCCAAAAAGGAAGCAAGTTAACTGAAGAATTCAATGCCGAGTTGAAAAAAATGTTAGAGAATGGTGAAATGGAAAAATTAATATTAAAATGGTTCGGTGGCAGTGAAACTGAATAATGCAGAGAGATGAAAAGCGTTCAGAATGCCTTCTGAACGTTTTTCCGCGCTTTATTGTTAATAAAATGAAGCAGGAGAAAGGCCCGATAACGGCCTCATAAGAGAGGATGAATGGAGTGAATCTGGAATTTGAAAGGATTATGCCTTCCCTTCCATATATCCTGGAGGGAATACCGACTACATTAAAGGTTGTAGCGGTAGCGGCAGTAATCGGATTTGTTTTGGGAATATTATTATCTATACTTAAAATCAGCAGAATCAAGCCATTGAATTGGATTGCTGACTTTTATACATCCATTTTTCGCGGTACCCCTTTGGTGCTGCAATTAATGCTGATTTATTTTGGTTCACCACAAATATTAGGGATTCAAATCGAAGCGTTCCAAGCAGCATTTTTAGCATTCGGTCTAAATTCAGCTGCATATATCTCTGAAATTATCAGGGGAGGCATTTTAGCGGTCGATAAAGGCCAACGAGAGGCTGCACTTGCACTTGGGGTTCCCTATTCAGGGATGATGCTTAATATTATCCTTCCGCAGGCCATCAAGAACATCCTGCCATCCCTTGTTAACGAATTGATTTCCTTAACGAAGGAATCAGCCGTTGTCACAATTATTGGATTAGGGGATATCATGCGCCGTGCTTATATTGTCGGCGGTGAGACATATAAATTCTTCGAGCCGATTTTATTTGCCGGTCTCATTTATTATGTGATGGTCATGATTCTTACCATCTTAGGCAAAGTGATTGAAAGGAGAATGAGACGCAGTGATTAAAATTGATGGACTAAAAAAAAATTATGGTAAGCTCGAAGTTTTAAAAGGAATCAGCACCGAGATAGGACAGGGTGAAGTGGTAGCGATCATCGGTCCATCCGGTTCGGGAAAATCAACATTCTTACGCTGCATCAATATGCTTGAAACTCCAACTGATGGTCAAATCAGGTTTAAAGATCAAATCATCACTGAAAAAAAGACCAATATCATGAAAGTGCGTGAAAATGTCGGAATGGTATTTCAACATTTTCATTTATTTCCACATAAAACCGTACTGGAGAATCTGATATATGCACCTATGAAGGTGAAAAAATTATCAAAGGCCGAGGCTGTAAAACAAGCTCGTGAGCTATTGACTAAAGTCGGTTTGGCCGATAAAGAATCGACTTATCCGAATCGTCTGTCAGGCGGACAAAAACAAAGGGTCGCGATTGCACGGGCATTGGCAATGAACCCGGAAGTAATGCTTTTCGATGAGCCGACTTCAGCGCTTGATCCCGAGATGGTAAAAGAAGTGCTCGAGGTTATGAAGTCACTGGCACATACGGGGATGACCATGCTGATCGTAACGCATGAAATGGGATTCGCCAAAGAAGTGGCCGATCGAGTACTATTCCTGGACGGGGGTCTGCTCGTTGAGGAAAGTGCTCCGGAAGATTTCTTTTCCAATCCGAAAAGCCAGCGTGCAAAAGACTTCTTGGAAAAAGTTTTATAAGCTAAAGCAAATAGTATATAATTGTGAAAAAAGGTAACGTTTAGTTACCTTTTTTATTTTTTTCCTATAATGTATTTTTGCGTGCATGTATTTAGAAAAATTGGAAATTTAACTCGCAAAGGACTGTAAAAATATCTGATTTCCTGATAGTATTATAATAGATAGAGAAAGAGCCAGGTGATACATAACAATGTTTAAAATCGGATACAGGACGATTAAAACTGCTTTGGGGGCCACCCTGGCAATTATTATTGCACAAATGCTTAATCTCGAATATTTTTCTGCCGCAGGAATCATTGCGATCTTATGCATCCAAGTTACAAAAAAGAAGTCGGTGTATGCCTCCTGGCACCGGTTTTTAGCTTGTTTGATTGCAATGGCCTATGCATCCCTATTATTTCAGTTCATCGCATTTCATCCGCTGATAATAGGTTTGATTCTCTTGATTTTCATTCCAACGACAGTGGCCTTGAAGATTAATGAGGGGATCGTGACGAGCAGCGTCATCATCATGCACCTATACGGGTCCGGTAACATCACTTTTTCCCTGCTGATCAATGAAACGATATTAATTGCAGTTGGAGTTGGAGTGGCACTTGTCATGAATCTGTACATGCCCAGTGTCGATGACAAACTGCTGGCCTATCAGGAAAATATCGAAACGAACTTCAGTGCGATCTTGATGGGAATTGTCCGCTATTTGAGGGATAATGATCACACATGGGATGGTAAGGAAATTACCGAAACAGCCAATCTTCTTAATCAAGCCAAGAGCCTTGCCTTCAGGGACGTGGAAAATCATTTCTTAAGGGAAGAAGACCTGTATTACCATTATTTCAAAATGCGTGAAAAGCAATTTGAAATAATTGAACGAATTCTTCCCCTGGTCACGAATATTCCGTTGGTCGTCAAGCAAAGCGGGATAGTGGCTGATTTTATAGAAGATTTGGCAGAAAACGTCCACCCACAAAATACGGCCATCCTTTATCTGAAGAAGCTTGAAGAAATGGAGATTCATTTTAGGGGAATGGCACTGCCGCAGACACGTGAAGAGTTCGAATCCAGGGCTGCATTACTGCAGCTCATGAAGGAAATGGAGCGCTATTTATTGTTGAAGCATTCCTTCAAGGGATTACCCAAGCTGACCGGCAACCGAATGAAAAAGAGGCACTTGGCTTAAACTAAGTAAAAAAGTAAAGGAATGATACAAATGAAATGGATCCTTTCTTTGTTGCTTATGCTATCTTTGTGGCCGTTACAGGTACAGGCCCAGCCTCAATCGGTTAAGCCTGTCGATCCGTTTATCATCATCAATAAAGCCAACAATAAATTGGCGTTCATTGATGATAACGAGGTCAAGGAGATTCTGCCGGTCGGTACGGGAAAGAGTCAGGAACTGACACCTGAAGGGATCTTCACGGTCAAAGTAAAAGCGGTCAATCCATATTACCGGAAAAAGAATATTCCTGGCGGTGATCCCAGGAACCCTTTGGGGTCGCGGTGGATTGGCTTCGATGCGCGAAATACCGATGGGAGGATATACGGCATACATGGTACGAATCAGCCATCATCGATTGGTGAATATATTTCAAATGGCTGTGTACGGATGCATAAATCCGATGTGGAGCGTTTGTACGAAAAAGTCCCCATCGGCACTAAGGTGTTGATCACCCTATCGAACGAGGATTTCAAAACGCTGGCTAAGAAAAACGGAGCGATAAAATAAAGAGAGGGAAGCTTTTTGCTCCCCTCCCCATTACGGTGTCTATTACATAAGAAATGCGATACCTGATAATAAGCTCGTTAATAACATTGAGATAAGCATTAAATACACGACGATCTTTCTGATTTTCTTGTTTCCCATATGCTCTCTCCCTCAATACAGTTTGATTGATTTTATTTTAACTTGAACATTTAGTAGAAACAAGTAAAAGTATAATGTTCATATTATTCCGAATCTTAAAAGGCTTTAATGCAAGATTAGTAGTATTTTAATGGAGTCATCCAATAATACATAGCATGGGGGTTTTTATGATGATTAAAAATATCGATCATATCGGTATTGCCGTCAAGTCACTAGACGAAGCCTTGCCGCTTTACACGGAAACGTTGAAATTGAAACTTGAAGGAATCGAGACAGTGGAGAGCCAAGGAGTGAAAGTGGCCTTCATCCTGGCAGGCAATACCCGTTTGGAATTGTTGGAAGCGTTGTCACCTGCAAGCCCAATCGCCAAATTCATCGAAAAACGCGGTGAAGGGATTCATCATGTGGCACTTGGCGTCGAAGACATCGAAGATAGAATAAAAGAAATCAAAGAAGCTGGATTGCGCATGATTGATGATTCTTCAAGAAAGGGAGCGCACAATGCGGATGTTGCTTTCGTTCATCCGAAGTCTACCGCGGGAGTATTATATGAGCTTTGTGAACAAGCATTATCAAAGGAGGAGCAGAAATGACAGACATTTATGATACGATCAATGACCTATATGACAGACGCCGCAAAGTGGAAATGGGCGGCGGTGAAGAAAGAATCGATAAGCAGCATGATAAGGGCAAACTTACGGCAAGGGAAAGAATTGAACTTCTAGTTGATCCAGGTACTTTCATCGAGCTTAATCCTTTTATCAAACACCGTAATACCAATTTCGGAATGGAAAAGGAAGAAGGGCCGGGAGAAGGGGTTGTCACCGGTTACGGAAAGGTCAACGGCCGCGACATTTATCTGTTTTCACAGGATTTTACTGTTTTTGGCGGTGCACTCGGTGAAATGCATGCTCTGAAAATTGCCAATGTTATGGATTTGGCAGCGGAAAATGGAGCCCCTTTCATAGGTTTGAACGATTCCGGCGGGGCGCGTATTCAAGAAGGCGTAGTTTCGCTTGACGGATATGGCCAAATATTTTACCGGAATTCCATATATTCAGGGGTCATTCCACAGATTTCGGTTATTATGGGACCTTGTGCAGGCGGAGCCGTATATTCCCCAGCCATTACCGACTTTGTCTTCATGGTTGAAAAAACGAGCCAAATGTTCATAACAGGCCCTAAAGTCATTGAAACGGTTACAGGTGAAAAGATTTCATCCGAAGGATTGGGCGGAGCGACTGTACATAATACCATAAGCGGTAATGCCCATTTCAAAGGAGCATCTGAGGAGCAAGTTTTGGCTGACGTTAGACGGCTCCTGAGCTATCTTCCACAAAATAATGAAGAGAAGCCGCCGGTTTTGGAAGCGGATGAGGGAGATGACTACCGGCCGGACTTAACGGATGTAGTCCCTTATGAAGGCATCCGCCCATATGATGTTCGGAAAGTATTGGAGCAGGTTGTCGATGAGGGTTCCTTTATGGAAGTGCAAGAGGGCTTTGCGAAAAACATAGTGGTCGGCTTGGCGCGGATCAAAGGGAAATCTGTGGGGCTTGTCTGTAACCAGCCAAAGGTGTTGGCGGGGGGACTTGATATAGATTCATCAGATAAAGCTGCCCGTTTTATTCGTTTTTGTGACTCGTTTAACATTCCGCTTATTACGTTTGAAGACGTTTCAGGTTTTTTCCCCGGCGTTAAACAAGAACATGGCGGGATCATTCGCCACGGTGCAAAGCTGCTATATGCTTATTCGGAAGCAACAGTACCTAAATTGACGATCATTCTGCGAAAAGCATACGGAGGAGCTTATGTGGCTCTTAATAGTAAATCCATCGGTGCGGATCTTACATTTGCATGGCCGAATGCTGAAATCGCTGTAATGGGTTCTGCTGGAGCGGCAAATATCATTTTTGCCCGTGAAATTCAAAATAGCCAGGATCCGGAAGCGACACGAGCAGCTAAAATTGAAGAATACCGTGAGAAGTTCGCCAATCCATATGTTGCCGCAAGTCTTGGAATGGTGGATGATGTTATCGATCCCCGTGAAACCAGGATTAAGATCATTCAATCTCTTGATATGCTACGCAACAAAAAAGAAACTCGACCATGGAAAAAACACGGAAATATCCCATTGTGATCAAACGTTGCAAGGAGCCCAAACTTATCTGTTTTGGGCTCTTTTCCATACGGGGCCAAGATATCATTTTGAAATAAGTCATCATTCACTTTTTAAAACGGTCTTTAGGATCAGCATGCCACATTATTTGCCGGGGCGCCGCTTTTAGAAGTATAATTGAAGAGGAAAACTTTTTTGGAGGTTTTATTTTATGATTAATGAAGAACGTTTAGTTAATGAATTTATGGAATTGGTGCAGATCGATTCCGAAACGAAAAATGAAGCAGCCATCGCCAAAGTGCTGAAAGAAAAATTCGGGGCACTAGGTGTAGAAGTTTTTGAAGATGATACAACAGCAGTCACCGGTCATGGTGCAGGGAATTTAGTATGTACTTTAAAAGGAACGAAAGAAGGCGTAGATACCATTTATTTCACCTCCCATATGGATACGGTTGTACCGGGGAATGGAATCAAGCCTTCCATCAAAGATGGATACATAGTGTCAGACGGAACGACCATTTTAGGGGCGGATGACAAAGCTGGATTAGCGGTCATGTTAGAAACGCTTAAAGTGTTGAAAGAACAGAATATCGAACACGGTACCATCGAATTCATCATTACAGTCGGTGAAGAATCTGGCTTGGTAGGGGCAAAGGCATTGGATCGCTCCCTTGTAACGGCTAAATTCGGTTTTGCACTTGATAGTGATGGAAAAGTGGGCAATGTGGTTGTTGCTGCACCTACTCAGGCGAAAGTGTCCGCAACCATTTTAGGCAAGACTGCTCACGCTGGTGTCGCTCCAGAGAAAGGCGTTTCGGCCATTACGATCGCTGCCAAAGCAATCTCTAGAATGCCATTAGGAAGAATCGACGAGGAAACGACAGCCAATATCGGACGTTTCCAGGGGGGACAGCAAACCAATATTGTTTGTGACCATGTTGAAATCCTTGCAGAAGCAAGATCCTTGATCCCTGAAAAAATGGAAATACAGGTAGCGAAAATGAAAGAGGCTTTCGAGACTGCAGCCATTGAAATGGGCGGACGTGCTGAAGTTGAAGTTACCGTCATGTATCCTGGTTTTAAATATGGTGCTGGTGACCATGTTGTCGAAATTGCAAGAAAGGCAGCAGAGAAAATCGGCCGTCCATGCGAGCTGGTTAAAAGCGGCGGTGGAAGCGATGCAAATGTCATTGCAGGCTTTGGCATCCCTACTGTCAATCTCGCAGTGGGCTATGAAGATATCCATACTACGAATGAAAGAATTCCAGTTGAGGAATTAACGAAGCTAGCTGAAATGGTCATCACTATCATCAAAGAAGTTTCAGGGGAATAATCACCCATAATAGGTCAAGATGTTCAAAGTATTGAAAGAATATATGTACAGTCATCAATGACATGATGGCTGTTTTTCTTGGAGTGGAAGCATCTTTCACCGTGGTTACCAAAGATAAATAGGGGTACTTTAATAGAAATGTTTTTTATTTTTACAAGGATGTGACGGTCAAGCATGAAGGACATGTATCCCAAAAATGGCAGGGTCATTCTCCATGTAGACATGAATAGTTTCTATGCTTCAGTGGAAATG
Organism: Peribacillus sp. TE19612; assembly: GCF_056279465.1. Classification (NCBI taxonomy): domain Bacteria; kingdom Bacillati; phylum Bacillota; class Bacilli; order Caryophanales; family Bacillaceae; genus Peribacillus; species Peribacillus sp. TE19612. The sequence goes on from NZ_JBWCCL010000002.1 coordinate 480,372, forward strand.
TCATATGATGTTTCATTGAAAGGCAAACCGCTTGCCATTGCAGGGAATGTTGAAGAGAGAAGGGGCATAATCGTCACCTGCAGCTATGAGGCGAGGAAGTTCGGGGTTAAAACGACCATGCCGATTTGGCAGGCAAAAAAATTATGTCCTCAATTAGTCATTCAGAAACCGAATTTCGAGCGCTATCGAAAGGCATCACTGGCTATTTTCGATGTTTTGAGGCAATATACAGAGATGGTTGAACCGGTTTCGATTGATGAGGGGTATCTGGATATCAGTGAATGCGCCGAATTGGGTTCGCCTTTAGATATAGCCAATAGCATTCAGGAAAGAATTTTTAATACGATGGATCTCCCTTGCAGTATCGGGATTGCCCCTAATAAATTTTTGGCCAAAACGGCTTCTGATATGAAGAAACCTATGGGTATCACCGTGTTAAGGAAACGGGACATTCCGGAAAAGCTCTGGCCTTTACAAGTGGGCGAAATGCATGGCATCGGGGATAAGACATCGGAAAAGCTTCAAACTATCGGGATAATGACGATCAGGGACCTTGCACACGCCAATGATAGTCAACTTAAACAGCTTCTTGGGATCAATGGCATCCGTTTGAAGGATAGGGCTAATGGAATTGACCCAAGGGTAGTGGATCCCGAAGCGATTTTTGAGCATAAGAGCATCGGGAACTCGACAACTCTTCCGCATGACTGCGCCAATCAAAAAGAATTGATCGGTGTATTGGAAAGGCTTTCCAAGAAAGTTTCCGTCCGCTTGAGAAGTAAACGCCTCCTTGGTCAAAAAATAGGTGTGACGATCCGTTACAAAGACCGCCGGACAATTACGAGAAGCAGAACGGTTCCTAATCCAGTTTTTGAAAAAAAGGATATTTTGGATGAAGCTATCGATCTCTTCATGAAAAATTGGAATGGGGAAGGAATCAGGCTTCTTGGTGTCACAGCCTATGATGTCATCGAAAAAGAGTCGGCCTTCAAGCAACTGGATATTTTCTCCTTTCAAGAGGATGCAGAAAAAGAACCTCTGTATGATGCGATGGAACACTTGCAAAATAAGTACGGAGAAAATATTATTAAAAAGGGATTACCCTTGAAAAACCGTTCAATAGGAACAGACACTAGCTTCAGTAAAGATTTCTTTGAGCAATCCAGGAGGAATGATCCTTCTTTTGACAAAGAATAGCGTACAAGCTGTGTAAAGATAGAGAGAAGGGATGATGAATCATGACAAAACAGCAGATTGGCGTTATCGGACTAGCCGTAATGGGCAAGAACCTTGCATTTAATATTGAAAGCAGGGGATATTCAATTTCCGTATATAATCGCTCAGGATCAAAAACGGACGAGATGATGAAGGAAGCGGAAGGCAAAAACGTAACAGCCGCTTATACGCTTGAAGAATTCGTCAATTCTTTGGAAACACCACGCAAAATTTTATTGATGGTTAAAGCCGGTGCGGCAACTGATGCAACAATCGAGCAATTAAAACCGTTGCTTGAAAAAGGTGATATCGTTATTGATGGAGGGAATACCTTCTTCAAGGACACTCAGCGCCGCAATGAGGAGTTAAGCAAGCTTGGCATCCATTTCATCGGTACAGGCGTGTCAGGGGGGGAAGAAGGAGCTCTAACAGGTCCTTCCATCATGCCTGGAGGTCAAAAGGAAGCATATGAACTTGTTGCACCGATTTTGAAGGATATTTCAGCTAAGGTCGATGGTGATGCTTGCTGCACGTATATCGGACCGGATGGGGCAGGTCATTATGTTAAAATGGTACATAATGGTATTGAATACGGGGACATGCAATTGATTTCCGAATCTTATTTCCTTCTGAAAAATCTCCTTGGACTATCTGCTGAAGAATTCCATGAAGTCTTTACTGAATGGAATGAAGGGGAACTTGATAGCTATTTAATTGAAATTACTGCTGATATTTTCAAAAAATATGATGAAGAAACCGGCAAGCCGATGGTCGATGTCATTTTGGATAAAGCTGGCCAAAAAGGTACAGGTAAATGGACAAGTCAAAGTGCGCTTGATCTTGGTGTTCCGCTTCCAATCATTACGGAATCCGTGTTTGCCCGGTTTATTTCAGCAATCAAGGACGAGCGTGTCGAAGCGAGTAAAATCCTTCGTGGTCCAAAAACCGATTCATTTACAGGCGACAAAAAAGCTTTGATTGAAAGTATCCGAAAAGCACTTTATATGAGCAAAATCTGTTCATATGCACAAGGATTTGCACAAATGAAAGCAGCATCAGAAGAAAATGGCTGGAACTTGCAATATGGGGAAATCGCGATGATTTTCCGTGGCGGCTGTATCATTCGTGCACAATTCCTCCAAAAAATCAAGGAAGCGTACGATCGTGAAGCGAACTTGAACAATCTTCTTCTAGATCCTTACTTCCAAGGGATCGTCGAAAGCTACCAAGGAGCTTTACGTGAGGTAGTATCAACGGCTGTGATGAACGGAATCCCGGTTCCTTGCTTGTCATCGGCACTTGCCTATTTCGACAGCTATCGTACAGAAACACTGCCAGCTAACCTGATTCAAGCTCAGCGTGACTATTTTGGAGCTCATACTTACCAACGCATTGATAAAGAAGGAACGTTCCATACCGAATGGATGGAAAAATAAAAAGTTCAAGCCGGCTTAGAAGGGGATTCCCTTTAAGCCGGCTTTTTTGTTTCATCATGTAAAAAGGGGGCGCTTGGCGCCCCCCTTTTATTACTATCTCCGATGCTCTACAAGGTCAATGACCCCTAATACAACATGTGCCAAACCGAAACCAAAAACCGTATTAGCTACCATTTTGTTTGAACCCCGGGTCTGCTTCATTGCATAACCCGCAGCTGTCACGGCTGTGCCCAACGCTGTTGGAATTAATCCTTCACGAATGTCCATCGTTTAATCCCTCCACATCGAAGTTAGCGGTACTGTCACTAAGCACCTTTTTTAGTGTATCCTCAGCAAAGGCTTACCATTCTTTTTAGAAAAGGGTAAAAATGGTAAAGATGAACTAGTTGTAAATAGTTCCAATTAATTTACCTTTTTTAGGGAAAATGTAGTATGATGTATGACATTCATCCTTGCTTTTATTAGGTTTAAACACCTGTGGAAAAAGGAATATAAACATTGAAAGAGATGGGCGGACCGTAGAATACAGTAGGCAGAAAGAGAGAGAAGGAGCGGAGGACTTTATGTTCATTATCTGGTGGGCTGTAGCCATTTTTTTATTTTTCATTGCCTTAGAATCCGGTGTTTCATTTTGGCTTAATTCAGAAAAAGAGGAAGAAATGTCTAAGTCCAAGGAAATGTTTCATATTATCCGGAATAAATTGCTGAGGAAGAGTGTTTCATGAAGAAGAAGGGATGCAGATTCAAATCTGCATCCCTTTTTCATTTCAATCATTATTTTCGTTTTTCTTGACTTGCCACCAAATATGTCCATCTTCCGCCAGGAGTTCATCGGATGCAAGTGGACCTGTTGATCCCGCTTCATAGTTAGGGAAAGACTCGTCTTTAGTATTTTCCCATGCATTGGAAATGGTATCGACGAACTTCCATGAGAGGGCAACCTCGTCCCAGTGCGTAAAGTTTGTAGCATCCCCGCGCATGCTGTCAAACAATAGCTTTTCATATGCCTCGGGAGAATTGATGTGTTCGATCCCTTTGTTCGAGACGGTCAGCTTCATTGGCTTTGTATTGGATGTCGTCCCGGATTTCTTGACATTTAAGTACAATGTGATACCTTCGTCAGGCTGGATATTGATGACGAGAAGATTCGGATTCAGCGTTTCTTCCGTTTTATAATACAGATTCATTGGGATATCTTTGAATTGAACAACGATATTCGTTGATTTGACATCCATTCTCTTACCGGTACGGATATAAAAAGGAACACCGGCCCAACGGAAGTTATCAATCATCAATTTACCCGCAACATAGGTCTCTGTGTTGGATTCGGGATTTACATTATGTTCATTTCGGTAGGCCGGAAGCATTTGACCGTCTATCGTTCCTTCACCATACTGGCCACGAACGAAGTATTGGTTGACTTCGTCGACCTTCATTGGTCGAAGTGAACGCAATGCCCGTACTTTTTCGCTTCGAATTTCTTCTGTCGTCAAAGCGATCGGGGGTTCCATTGCAAGCAAGGCCACCATTTGCAGTAGGTGGTTTTGGACCATATCCCTTAGGGCACCGCTGGTTTCATAATAACGCCCGCGTTCTTCAACGCCGAGTGTTTCGCTTGAAGTAACCTGGATGTTGGATATATATCTGTTATTCCATAGCGGCTCGAATAGGGCATTGGAAAAACGGATGACCTCGATATTTTGTACCATTTCTTTACCTAAATAATGATCGATGCGGTAGATTTCATCTTCAGCGAATGCAGTCCGAATCTGCTCATTCAATTGTTGTGCTGTTTCAAAACTGTGTCCAAATGGCTTCTCGATGACCAGGCGCTTATATCCATCCGTGTCACTCAGGCCTTGAGCTTTAATCTGTTCGGCAATCGTTCCGAAAAACTCAGGTGCCATCGCCAAATAGAAGATCCTGTTTCCTTCTAATTGATATTGTCCGTCTAATTGTTCGGCAATGTCTTTTAATTGCAAATATGACTCCGAACTTGAGACGTCATGGGAGTGATAATGGAAATGGGAAATGAATTCGTCGACCTTTTCTTCCGCATGTCCGAACGTAAGAATTGAGTCCTTGACACTTGTTTGGAACTCCTCGTTCGTCAATGGCCTTCTTGCCACTCCGACGACCGCGAACTTATTGATTTTCTCTTTTTGAAATAGTCGATATATGGAAGGAAACAATTTCCTTTTCGCTAAATCTCCGGTAGCACCAAAAATCATGATCAATGCTGTGGGTTTATTGTTTTCTGTCATGTTAAAACCTCAACTTTCCGTTAAATCTGTCTATAAAGTTGGAATTCCCGAATGTGTACCAATTTCTAATTTTACGTTTAGCTTTCCCTCAAAGCAATCAATTTGCGCATTTTTTCTCAGATTTCATTAAAAGTTTAATTTGGTTTCTGTTTTAATGGGTCATAAATGAAAGAGCACCTTGGTTATGCTATAGTTAAGGCATAAAGTATTTGCAACGGAGGTAGTATGAGTGGATTTCGTTTTATTGGGTACAGGCGCTGGCGTTCCGGCCAAAGCGCGTAATGTGACATCAATCGCCCTTCAATTATTGGAAGAACGAGGGACTATTTGGTTATTCGATTGTGGGGAAGCAACACAGCATCAAATATTAAAAACGGCAGTCAAACCGCGAAAGGTTGAAAAGATCTTCATCACCCATTTACATGGTGACCACATCTTCGGACTGCCTGGTTTTTTAAGCAGCAGATCTTTTCAGGGCGGAGTGGATAAATTGACCGTATATGGTCCACAAGGCATAGATTCATTCATTAAGACGAGCTTACAGGTGAGTGGAACTCATTTAAAATATCCCTTGGAAATCATCGAAATAGAAGAAGGCACAGTGTTTGAGGACGAACAATTCACAGTGACGGCCAAGTCGCTTGATCATGGCATTTACAGCATCGGTTATCGGATTGTGGAAAAAGATCGTCCGGGTAGCTTACTGGTCGACCGGCTGCGTTCCGAAGGTGTGAAGCCGGGGCCTCTTTTTAAAGCATTGAAAAATGGACAAACGGTCTGTCTCGATGATGGCCGTGTCATAAATGGGAAGGACTATATCAGTGCTCCGCATAAAGGCCGGATCATCACGATTCTTGGTGATACAAGAATGTGCAGCAATGCGCTCATTCTTGCTGAATCGGCGGATTACCTTGTTCATGAAGCTACATTTTCAGCGGAAGAATCTGAAATGGCATCAGCCTATTATCATTCGACCACCGTTCAGGCTGCAGAAACGGCTTTGAAAGCGGGAGCTAAGCATCTAATCCTTACCCATATCAGCTCACGGTATACTCCAGAGGATGCTGAGAGGCTAAAAGAGGAAAGCAAAGCGATCTTTGCAAATACGATCATGGGTGAAGATCTGATGGCAATTAAAGTTCCTTTGTATTCAGAGGAATCGGGCAGCTGAAATCAAAGCCAATGTTTGATATAATTAATCAATTGTTCATTGGATATTTAAAGGAGTGTAAATATGACTGACAAAAGTGACCTACATACTAAAGCAATGGATTTTCTCCTAAAAACAAGCCGGACTTTTTTCATTCCAATCAGTTATCTTCCAAAGGGATTACAAGAGGCTATTGGAGCTGCATACCTTTGCATGCGCGCCATTGATGAGATCGAGGACCACCCAGGTCTTCCGGCAGATAGTAAGGTTTCCCTGTTACAGGCCCTTAGTGAGCTGCCGGATGCGGATTTCAAGGAAGAAGATCTTCAAAAGTTATTTGAACCATATAAGGATGACCTGCCTGAGGTGACCCTGTTTCTTTCGGACTGGGTTGAATTTTGTCCCCCTGGTGCAAAAGACAAAGTCTTGGAGTCGACAAAGGAAATGGCCGAAGGCATGGCAAAATGGGTTATTAAGGACTGGCAAATCCATAATGAAGAGGAACTCGATGATTACACTTATTATGTTGCAGGTTTAGTAGGGGTCATGCTGTCTGATATGTGGAACTGGTACGATGGAACCGAAACGGACCGTGAACTTGCCATCGCATTTGGCCGTGGACTCCAAACGGTCAATATCCTGCGTAACCGCGAGGAAGATGCAGAACGTGGTGTGAACTTTTATCCCGATGGCTGGGGTTTCGACGAGATGCTTGCCCATACGGAGCGTAATCTTGCATTAGCCGATGCGTACATTGGAGAGATTAAAACGAAGGAAATCATCCAATTCTGTAAAATACCCTTGGAATTGGCAAAAGCCACATTGAAAGCCCTAAAAGAAGGCAAAGAAAAAATTGATCGGGCTACAGTTACCGAAATTGTCAGCCAGGTTGTCGAACATTGATTTTTCCAAAAGCTGCTGTGAAAGTTACCATACCTTTCACAGCAGCTTTTTTCATGTTTTACATGCAGAACTCAAAAAATTCTAAAAAGTTAAAAAATATATTGGAATAATTGGGACTAAACGATTATAATTTAGGAAATAAAAGCGAAAAAGCTGGCGTCGATAGAAAAACATTATTTTAAATAAGGAAAAAGCGGGGGGAAAATATGAAAAAGAAATTATATTCAACTGCAGCCATGACATTGGTCGCAGGTTTATTATTGGCTGGGTGTGGAAATGAAAAGGAAAAAGATGCGGCAAAGGATGAAAGCGGAAAGGATACCTTCAACATTGGGGTAACACAAATCGTTCAGCATGATTCCCTGGATCAAGCATATGAAGGCTTCCAGGCGGCATTGAAGGATAGTGACATCAATGCGAAATATGATCTTCAAATTGCTCAGGGTGACCAAAACAACAGCCAAACGATTGCCAATAACTTCGTTGGGGATAAAGTGGATCTGATATTTGCGAATTCGACTCCTAGTGCTCTAAGTGCTTTAAATGCGACCAAGGATATTCCGATCGTCTTTACATCGGTTACCGATCCTGTAGCGGGGGAGCTTGTCACTTCCTTGGAAAAACCAGGCGGAAATGTGACGGGTACGACGGATTCCCATCCTGAAGCCATTGCCAAGTCAATGAAATTCCTAGCGGAAGAGCTTGGCGCCAAAACGATTGGAACGGTTTATAACACAGGGGAGCAAAATTCAGTCGTCCAAATAAAAAATGTGAAGGCGGAAGCGAAAAAAGCTGGATTGAAAGTCGTGGAAGCATCCGTCTCGACTTCAGCGGATGTTAAACAGGCAACGGAATCATTAATCGGAAAAGCGGATGCTTTCTATATCATTACTGATAATACAGTTGTCTCGGCACTGGAATCGGTCATTTCCGTGGCAAATGATCAAGATATCCCCTTGTTTGTCGGCGAGCTTGATTCCGTGAATGCTGGCGGTTTTGCAGCATATGGCTTCAGTTACTATGATATTGGTTATGAAGCGGGGCAAAAAGCGGTTGAAATCCTCAAGGATGGTAAAAAACCTGGAGATATCCCGGTTCAATATCCACAAAAACTGAAATTGGTCATCAATGAAAAAGCAGCAAAAGATATGGGTGTTGAAATAAAAGAAGAATGGAAAGCAGATGCTGAGTTTGTAAAATAAACTCTGCTTTTGTTCGGGGAAGGAAGAAAAAAATGTTCTCAGCCTTATTCAACTCTTTTGAGTCGGGAATGATTTATGCAATCATGGCACTTGGTGTCTATTTAACATTCAGGATTCTCGATTTCCCGGATATGACTGTGGAAGGCAGTTTTGTGACAGGGGCGTCTGTTGCCGCGATTATGATCGTTAACGGTTACTCGCCGATCGTAGCCACGTTGTGTGCCATGGTGGCAGGGTTCATCGCTGGGACGATAACGGGGTTCCTTCATACGAAAGGGAAAATCAATCCTCTCTTGGCAGGTATCTTAATGATGATTGCGCTCTACTCGATCAATTTGCGGATCATGGGTGCATCCAACATTCCGTTGCTTTCCCAAACAACCATTATCACGAATATCCAGGATGCCTGGGCTGGCACCGGACTGGACAATTTGTTGAATGGTCTTTTATCATTCGTGGGTCTCGGTGACAGCCTGCCAAAAACGTGGGCCATATTAATCGTTATGCTGGTTGTGGCTGTAGTCATCCAAGCGGGAATGTCAGCGTTTTTAAAAACGGAAATTGGTCTTGCCTTACGGGCGACTGGTGATAATGAAGCCATGGTCAAGAGTTTTTCCGCCCATACCGGCAACATGAAGATCTTAGGACTTGCAATCGGAAATGCACTTGTGGCTTTTTCGGGATCCCTGGTTGCCCAATATAACGGTTTTAGCGATATAGGCATGGGGATTGGAATCATTGTCATCGGATTGGCATCCGTCATAATCGGTGAGGCTCTATTTGGTGCAAAAACGATTGCACGTGCTACGCTGGCTGTTATTGGAGGGGCGATCATTTACCGAATCGTCGTAACCTTGGCACTTCGCGTTGAATTCCTTGAAACGGGAGATGTTAAATTAATTACGGCACTTATTGTGGTCGGGGCACTTGTCATTCCAAAAATTTCCGATAAACAAAAGGAAAAAACCCGGAAGAAAAAGCGGCTTAAAGAAATACAGATGCGTCATGGTGGCACTTTACCGAAAGGGAGGGAAGAATATGCTTCGGTTAAATCAGATTTATAAAGTGTTCAATGAGGGAACACCAGATGAAAAGCTAGCCCTTGGAAATCTGGAACTGCAGATGACAAAAGGTGAATTTGTAACAGTCATCGGTAGTAATGGAGCAGGTAAATCGACTTTGATGAATATGATTTCCGGTAAGATTCTCCCTGATGCCGGTGAAGTCATCATCGATGGTGAAAACGTATCGGCCATTGAAGAACATGCCCGTGCAAAAATGATTGGACGCGTTTTTCAGGATCCCATGCTGGGTACTGCACCGCATATGACAATCGAAGAAAATATGGCAATTGCTTATGGCAGAACCAATAGAAGAGGTTTAGGCTTTGGGGTGACAAAAAAACGGAAAGAACTTTTTAAAGAATGTTTGGGCACCCTTCATTTAGGCTTGGAAAACCGGATGACTGCAAAAGTGGGATTATTGTCAGGAGGGGAGCGTCAGGCACTATCACTGCTGATGGCGACCTTCACCGATCCTAAAATCCTGCTTCTTGATGAACATACTGCAGCGCTTGATCCTTCGCGGGCAGAACTTGTTACAAACCTGACGAAGGAAATCGTCGAAAAGAACCAATTAACGACGTTGATGGTGACTCATAATATGCAGCAGGCAATCGATCTTGGAAATTCCCTGATCATGATGGATAAGGGACAGATCATTTTCGAAGCCAGAGGCGCTGCAAAGCAGAAGTTAACCGTCGAAAAACTGCTTAACGAATTCCAACGCATCAAAGGCGAAAAAATGATCAATGACCGTGCAGTGTTGATTTAAGATGATGAAAAGGCCCGACCCAGGTGAGATTAATCTTGGGTCAGGGCCTTTTTATTTTGGGGTAATTAATAAGATCAGGTCCTATTTCTGAAGAAATGCTTTGCCTAACAAAAATGGTTATTTGTGGGGTACTCATGAAAAATCTTGATATTAGATGTCAATCGCTGTCGGCTGTGCTCCATGATGAACTATCGTTCTTTCTGTTTCCGAAAATCATTTTTATGAATGGCCTTTTCTTCGTCTTTTTAGTGGCAGCAGCTTCTTCAGCCGCGAGGAAATAATCAAAGTGCTGGCCCGTTGGTGTTTCTAACGCTTCGATACGGGCTTCAAGCTTTTTAACGAGTTTGTGCATTTCTTCCATTTCACTTCTGTGCTGTAAAAGCTGATAGGATACAACATCGTCCGCTTTTGTTTTCAGGCCATTTTCAAGCCTGATGACCCGTTCAAGCAGTTGATCATGTTCTTTATTCGGTTCGGAGTGTTTCTGGATGGTTGCTTTTCTAACTTTTTTCTCTGAGATGCTGACCTTTTGGAGAATGATGCCCTCGTTCAGCTGATCTTGGATTTTTCTCAATAATGCAATGTCTTCATCCGAAAACTGGTAGTGGCCAAGCTGATTCCGTTCTACTTCCATGTTCAATTGGGTGACCCAGCGTTGAATCGTACTATGGGAAACATTCAGTAACCGGGCAACTGCACTTGTATTCATCGAGATTCCCCCTTTTGCTTGTTGAATTCGATAAGTGTGGGGGAATTCCTTTACAGATGACAAAACATGTATTCATTCGGCAAAGAAAGTGGAATTCCTACGTAATTTGCATGAGGGTCAATCCAAGGTGGATTCCCCGTGCAACTGCTTTTTGCAAAGTGGTGAGCAGTGTTAGGAACTTTAAAAAGCATTTGCTATGGTATGGGTGATGGTCAATTAAGCTAAAAAGGGAAAAATGATCCAGATGTCGAATTTACCCTTAAAACATGGAAAAGGAGGACTAGCATGAACAGGATCAACATTATAACTTTAGGTGTCAGGGATATTACTCAATCATTAAGGTTTTACCGGGACGGGTTGGGATTCCGTACATTGATTAAAGAGGACGATCCCGCAATCGTTTTTTTTAATAATGCCGGTACGAAACTTGCTTTGTATCCTTTAGAGGAGCTAGCAAAAGACATTAATGAGATAGAACCGCCTAAGAAAAATGGTTTCCCGGGTCTTACGCTCGCTTATAATGCTAAATCCATTGAAGAAGTGGATGAAGTGATCAACAAGGCTGAAAAGGCTGGGGGAACGATCGAGAAATCACCTCAGCATGTTTTTTGGGGAGGATACAGCGGATATTTTTCAGACCCCGATGGTTACTATTGGGAGGTTGCGTATTCGAAGGACTGGAGTTTCGATGAAAATGATATGCTGATTATAAAGTAACGCTCACTTCAGAAGGTTTACCCTTTATAAGATGTATGGATCATATAAAGGGCTGTTGCCTGCCACTGCTGCAGGAGTGGCCAGGCAACAGCCGATCATCATCATGCGGCTTACTGCGAAACTACATATTTGGCCAGTTCTTTACTTATTTGATTGCCCATTCGCTTTGATTGCTCTGTCGCTTCTTGTACACAGGCAATGAATGCATCTTCCACTTGATGTGCTTGTAGAGCCTTCAGACCTGCTTCAGTCGTTCCGCCTGGTGAAGTTACTTCCTTTCTTAGTACGGCAGGCGTTTTAGGTGATTTCTGTAACATGTCGGCTGCGCCCATCAATGTCTGGAGAATCAATTGCTTAGCGGTTTCGGAATCGAGCCCTATTTTTTCCGCTGATTTTTCCAATGCCTCGACCAGGTAATAAATATAAGCAGGACCGCTGCCTGATAAGCCTGTTACCGCATCTAGCTGGGTTTCTTCGACCACTGCCACCGTACCCACCGTTTCAAAAAGGGTAATCGCCGTTTGTAATTGCGAGTCTTTCGTATGACAGTTAGCCGCAAGGGCCGTTGCTGATTTTCCTACAGCTGCCGATGTATTAGGCATGGCACGGACGATCGAAAACCGCTTGTTTGCGATTCCTTCCAAGCTTGATGTATGAACCCCGGCAACAACGGAAATGAACAGCATTTCTTCACGAATGTATTCTTTTATCGATTGCATCGTTTCTAAAATATCTTTCGGTTTCACCGCCAGTACGACAAGGTCTGCATCCTGTATTAATAACTGCAGTGATCGTGTTGCAGTTACACCATATTGGTCCTTTAAATAAACGAACCGATCATCATTTGATTTATTTGTTACAAAAATATTTTCTGGTTCAATTACCTGTTGGGTCACCAGCCCCGAAATGATTGCTTCTGCCATCGATCCAGCTCCGATAAACGCGATTTTTTTCATATTTCCCGCTCCTTTTTCTTTTGAATTTTCGGCCATTATATGAAGGCTGTTTTCACATACTTTGTTGCTATTTACCAGGTAGTGAGTTGTGGTTGATTTCCCTTCCAGATGCTCGCTTTCCGCGGGGCGGGCGGTGAGCCTCCTCGGCGTAAACGCCTGTGGGGTCTCACCTGTCCCGCTGCTCCCGCAGGAGTCTCGCACTTCCGCTCCAATCAACCTTAATTAGTTTCGTTTAAAAACAACAATCTTTACGAAAGAGCCTTTATGAAAAACAAAAAGACCCCTCATCCAATAAAGGACGAAAGGTCTAGCTTCCGTGGTACCACCTTTGTTCAACTTTCCCATAATAAATATACAGAAAAGCTACACTTGATTCCTCTAACGCGGGAATTACGTCAGGTTTTCCTGAAGGCTCATAAGGTAGGTTCAATAATGAGGGGGCGATGAAGCCTTTCAGCACATTCCGAGCTTCATTCTCTTTACGCCATCAATAATTTACTTGGCCTTAATCAAAGCCATGCCGTCTTTAATTACTTGTGATTATGAAGGATATATCAGTACTCTGTCAATGATAATATATGCATGGACGATAAAAAATAGACATGAATTATGTGAAAATAATGACAGTAATTAAAAATACATGTAAAATGGTAATTATACATGATAACTATACTTAGAATCCTGGTTAGCGTATAAAAAGATTTATATAAATATAATTTTCTAAGGTGGAAAAGATTATGACGAATTGGAATGGAGATATTGCGAAAATTGCTTTGCCCACGCCGTTTGCAGTGGGTGATGTGAATGTATATGTCGTTAAAGGGGATGCTTTAACATTAATCGATACCGGAGTGAAAACAAAACGTTCAAAGGAAGCCTTGACTAACGGTCTTGGGGATTTGGGTCTGAAACTGACTGATATCGAACAAATCATTTTAACCCATCATCATCCCGATCATGCTGGTGCACTCGATTTCTTTGAAAAGGATATCCCGGTTTATGGGCACAAAAATAATCAGCGCTGGCTTACTATCAGTGATGAGTTTCTTGAAACCCATAATCGTTTTTTCCTTGATTATGCCAAAAAGTTCGGAGTGGCAGAAGAGCTGAAAAATAAACTGATCCATAACCGCGACGAAATCCGTTTCCTTAGTGAACGGAAGCTGCATGGATATTTGGCTGAGGGGGATGAGCTCCCTGGTCTTCCAGGCTGGAAAGTGATCGAGACTCCAGGGCATGCGCAAAGCCATTTATCTTTTTACCGGGAAAGTGACGGGGTCATGATCGCTGGCGATCACTTGCTTGCCAAGATTTCACCTAACCCATTAATGGAACCACCTATACTCCCTGGAGGCATGAGGCCTCGTCCGTTACTGCAATATAATGCATCACTTCAAAAATTATTGGATTTCCCCATATCCACTGTTTACTCAGGACATGGATCTGAAGTGGCAGGAGATGCAGTTGCAGACTTGATTCAATATAGATTCGAGCGGCAGCATAACCGTGCCATGCAGGTGAAAAGCATGCTTCAAGATAAGCCTTTATCTGTCTTTGAAGTGTGTCAGCAGCTGTTTCCGAAAGTATACCTTCAGGAAGTGGGCCTGACACTTTCGGAAACGGTCGGTCAGCTAGACTATTTAGAAGACTTGGGTGAAGTCCAAACAGAAATCCAATCAGGGGTCATTCTGTATTCAATCGCTTAATGTTCGCAAGGAGGCTCACTTTTTTTGAATAAGTTACAAGGTAAAGTTATTGTTATTACCGGTGCTTCCGGAGGGATTGGCAAGGAAGTTGCCATTCAAAGTGCAAAACAGGGAGGCCGTCTCGTCCTCTTGGCCAGAAGCATGGATAAATTACTGCTGCTGAAGAATGAACTGATCACCCAATATGGGATTGATGCATATGCCTATAAGCTTGACGTTGCAGACACTGATCAGGTGACAAATGTTTTTAATGACATCCATGAGCAAATAGGTGAAGTGGATGTGTTGGTCAACAATGCTGGTTTCGGCACGTTTAAAGAAGCGCAGGATACGGAATTAAATGAAACGAAAGCAATGTTTGCTGTCAACGTCATTGGCTTAATGGCCTGCACAAAGCTGGTTCTGCCGTATATGAAGCAGAGGAAATCGGGGCATATCATCAATATCGCTTCACAGGCCGGTAAAATCGCCACTCCTAAATCAACATTGTACTCTTCTACCAAGTTCGCAGTTCTTGGCTATTCAAACGCACTTCGGCTCGAACTGATGGAAGATCATGTTTTTGTGACCACCGTCAATCCTGGCCCTATAGAAACGAATTTCTTTAACATTGCGGACGAATCAGGTACATACTTAAAGAACGTTGAAAAATTCATGCTTAAGCCTGGAGATGTCGCTGCTAAAATCGTAGCGGCGATGCTGACCAACAAGAGGGAAATCAATCTCCCTGGCTGGATGAATTTAGCTGGGAAATGGTATAACATGTTTCCGAAGATCACCGAAACATTAGGAAAAAAAGCATTTTTCAAAAAGTAGGCTAGTCTTTCGATACCAGACGAAAAATGGTCCAATAATAGGTAAAGGGGAATGTCGATGACATTCCCCTTTTGATTTAACCGAAGTTATCATTTGAATGGGTAACTATTTCATGGGGAGTCCGTCTATTTCTATTAGGAGGGATTTTCATGAAGATGATTGTAAACCTTTATATATATTTATTCGTCGCCCTTATTCTGGGCAGCTGTCAATCCCCCGATTGGAACATGGATGAATCCATTGATAAAGGGGAAGAAGGTTTCATTACGGATCTTGACGATAAAAGGATTTTGATTAAAGGGACGTACTATAAGGTGACCAATGATACATATATTCAAAATCAACATGGTAATGACCTCGATTATTCCGAACTGGAAATTGGGATGAAAGTGAAACCATGGCACCGGGGCGGGGTGAAGAAATCATTTCCTGGGAAAGCGGAAGCGGAATTGATTCTTGTTTTGACGGATGAAAGCAGCTTAGCCGAACAAAGGGCGGTCATTGCTGCTCTCGATCATGTCAGCAAAGCGGAAAGTCAGCGATTCATGGTTCTCGAAGTCGTCCATTTACCCTCAGAGCATGTTTATAATATCGAAATGATGAATCGTTCCAACTTGGATTCTTCATTCACTGTGACTGTTGAGGATGTAACGGATGAAATATTATATATAAAATAAAACGACCGGACTGAATCACTTTGAATTCCGTCCGGTCGTTTGTCCTGGATTTTATAAAGTTTTCGCACCTAAATATTTTGGTTTCCAATAAGAATTATCCATATCCGTAATGGTTATCCCTTTAGAAGACGTAGCACTGATGAATTGACCATTTCCGATATAGATCCCAACATGTGATACTCCTGTACTTCCAGAAGAAGTATCAAAGAATACAAGATCGCCTTTAGATGGTGAAGTTACTTTTAACCCTGTATTGGAATAGAGCAAGGATGTTGTACGCGGTAAGGTAATTCCTTGTGATTTCTGGAATACGTAATAGACGAAGCCTGAACAGTCGAATCCAGTTGGTGTTGTTCCGCCCCATTTGTAGGGTGTGCCGATTAAGGTTTTCGCATAGCTGATCAAGGTTGTATTGTTGACATTATAAACACCAAGTGCATTAAATGTGTTACGGCCGGCAATTCCGTCAGCGGTTAACCCTTTAGATGTTTGGAATTTTTTTACTGCAGATGTAGAATAGGTGCCGTAATATGTAGTCAGTGAACCTGAATATGTGAAATAACCTTTGGTTTTTAAAAGTTGTTGTAATTGTTTGACATCGCTATGTGTCATTCCGGGTCTGAGGGTTTGGTCTCCAATATTGGCAAAAGCTTGCAGTGGGGTTAGCATCATGGCAGATGCAACAGCAGCTGAAGCGATCCATTTCTTCATAATTTTCATTTCCTCTCTATCTATCTCTCTATTATTTCTTAACAATATTATCCTACAATACCATTATGACAAATAGACATAATTTTGGTTACATTTTCATTACAAAAAATGAGCATTAAGACTGGATTCCAAGTAGACGAAAGCCTGTTGAAAAGGGTGGGGGGATTTTAAAAAACTAAGCATATAGACCTACTAAAAATTATTCAAGCTACCAATTAATCTTTTTCAAAAAAACAATCTGGATTCTCAGTTTAAATTTTGTATTTTATCCATTTTTAGTATCTATTATATTTTTCAAGGAAATTACAATAAAAAGTAGAAATTTGTATGAAAACTTCCATTGAATAAGAACGTATATTCGGTTAAAGTTATGAATATAATAAAGCGAACGTATATTCTTGTTAGGGTGAAGAAATGATGGATTATGGGACGATGCCGAAACAATCAATTATGTGTATCGATATGAAAAGTTTTTATGCAAGCTGTTCAGCGGTCATGCTTGGTCTGGACCCGCTTGATTGTTATCTGGCGGTGGTTGGTGATTTGAAGAGGACAGGGAGCATTGTGCTCGCGGCTTCTCCAAAGATGAAGAAGGAATTTGGCATCAAGACAGGTTCGCGGATGTTTGAGATCCCGAATGACCCGAGGATTGTCGTCGTTGAACCTAAAATGGCGACTTATTTAAGGGTTTCGACGGAAATCACCCGCTTGTTCAACCGTTATGTGCCAAAAGAAGCGATTCACGTATATAGTGTGGACGAAAGTTTTGTGAAAGTCGATGGTGCCGCTTCTTTATGGGGAGATGCCCGCATGATAGCTGAAAAGATAAAAGATGAAATTGAACGGGAATTACAGCTCCCCTGTGCCATTGGAATTGGACCGAACATGCTCATGGCAAAACTTTGCCTTGATTTGGAAGCCAAACATCAGGGGATTGCAGAATGGAAGTATGAGGATGTGCCAAGCAAACTTTGGCCGATTTCCCCGCTTCGTGAAATGTGGGGGATCGGCAGGCGCGTAGAAAAAACCCTTCATGGAATGGGTATATTTACGGTTGGGCAGCTTGCCAATTATGATCTTGAATTACTTGAAGCGAAGTTTGGAATTATGGGCAATCAGCTTTACCACCATGCCTGGGGAATAGATTTATCCGATATGGGGGCAGCGATCATCGAAGGGCAGGTGAGCTTCGGCAAAAGTCAAATCCTGCTGTGGGATTATAAGGAGGAGCATGAGGTAAAGCAGGTCATGCTGGAAATTTGCGAAGAAGTTGGAAGAAGGGCACGCACCCATCGCAAGGCAGGAAGGACGGTGAGCCTAAGCATTGGTTACAGCAAGGACGAGTTCGGCGGAGGTTTCCATCGTTCGCGTTCGATTAATGAACCGACCAACATCACGATGGAGTTATATAAAGTTTGCCTGGAGCTTTTCCATGAGAACTATAAGCAAAAAACGGTTCGAAGCATAGAGGTCAGACTCTCGAATATTGTGGATGATAATGAAATGCAGCTGACTTTATTTGATGCTTCGTGCTGGAAGAAGCGGGAATTGAGTTACACGGTTGATCGAATCCGCCACAAATATGGAGCCAAATCGTTATTGCGTGCCGTTTCGTATACAGAAGCAGGTACAGCCGTATACCGAAGCAAGCTGCTTGGTGGGCATAAGGCGTAAGGCTGACTATGAAAGGAGGGAAAAGAATGATTCGTGATCGCGGCCGTATCAAATGGACATCGATGATGTTGCCGGAACATGTGAAGATGCTCCGGGATTGGGTGGTGGAGGATGGCTATGAAACGAAGCGCATCCTGGATGAGCAGCAACTGGAAGAAATGAATGCGGTAATGGGGGAAGCGATGGAGGAAAGAAAGGATGTCACGATTGCTCATTATGAAGGAAACCGGTATCAGCTGTTAATCGGCAGGATCCATTATTATAATGAGCTCACCCAAAAGCTCCATATCGTTGACCGGTTTGAGCAGGCTCACTATATCAGGCTTTCCGATATAGCGGATGTAAGGATAATGGAATGATGAGCGGAAGGGCTGTTCCCCAAGGGACAGCCTTTCATTTTCGAAACGGCATCGTGATGAAAGGACTGACGTGACATAAGAGAATCGGCATTTGTTAGAACGGTCCATGAGGAAAGTGATTTCCGTGAGGGCAGATCTTGCGTAAGGAAGCAGGCAGTTTCGTTAACAGAAACGTTTTTATCGTTTATAATGGGGGAATGCAAAGACATCGGGAGGCAACAATCATGTATATTGAATGGACGGAAACAGCGGCTGAGAAAATAGCCGGTAAGGTACAGGGACAAGAAGGATATTTACAATTGAAATATGATACTGATGGCTGCGGCTGCGTGGTAAGTGGTGTGACGGCGCTATGGTGGGTCAACGAACCTGAAGAAGGTACCGAAAAAGTGGAAACAAACGGAATTCCGCTATATGTTGAGAAATCAAAAATGATTTTTCTTGATGAAGTCATGAAAATAGACTTTGTTCCGGAAGCGAACAGCTTTCAATTAAAAAGTCCGAATCAAATCTTAAATCCGAGGATGAGCTTTTTTAATAAAATATAACTAAAAGCAAAAGAGGGGATCGTGGATACCCTCTCTTTTCTTCTCAGACAAGTTTTAGAAACTGATCGATTTGATCTTCATATTCTTTTGGATTTTCATTATAAGATTGAGCGTGGGCCCCTTTTTTAGCGATGTACAGCTGTTTTGGGCCCTCTTTTGCTGCATATAATTCCGCTGTCATGGAAGCGGGAATGAAACTGTCATTTTCACTATGGATGAAGAGCACGGGTTTTCGGATATTTTTCATATAATCGATTGGGGACACTTCATTGGTCCAATATCCGTCACGGAGTTTGATGAACGTACGCCCGAGCGGAAATACGGTCCAAGAAGGAAATGGGACTTCATGCTTGAGCTGGTGTTTGATCTGATCCTCGAAGTTTGAAAATGGACAGTCGGCAATGTAAAAATCAGCACCATCTTCAAGCATTCCGGCATATAAAAGCAGGGTTACGGCCCCCATGGATTCTCCATGAATGCCAATATGAAGGTCGGGCCCTTTGCGTCTTTTCAATTCATCGATTACGGCCTTCAGGTCGAATTTTTCATAATGTCCATAACTGCTCGTCTTGCCACCGGAATCCCCATGCCGGCGGTGGTCATAAATGATCGCATTGAAGCCCCGCTTAAGAAAAATGTTCATGTACTTAATCGAATTGACTTTGTTCTCCGTCACACCATGAGAAATGACCACCCACTTTTTGGTGTCATGCAGTTCGATAAACAAGCATTTCAAGGAATATCCGGATGGTGACGATACCCAAATTTCCGATTTAGGCAGATTATCAAAATCCTTCGTGATCAGGCGTTTAGCCATGATTTCACGATTCTGGATAAAATCATCTTCCTTCTTTTTCATGTACATGATCCGATTGGAAAAATAAAGGCCGACGCCGATGATATACGCTAGGATTCCAGCCAGTGTAAACCACCATTTCTTCATGAAAGGACCTCCTCGATTGATTTTCTTTATTTTACCATGAGGGAAATGGGAAAACACTGTCTGAAAACCATGATGAGGAAAACAGCAGTCGTGATATAATAATTTCATAAATGGCCAGGAGGTTTTAAGGATGAAAAAGAAACAGCCGCGAAAACAAAATCAAAGCAAAAACCAAGATAAAGATTCATCTTCATTGAAACTCGGTGATATGATCAATCAAGATATCATGTCCCAGCTTCGTCAAAAGCAAAAAGAACTTAATGAGGCTGAACAAGAGAAAAGGGAAGCGGAAGAAGAAAAAAAACGTGAAGAAAGAAAGCGGCGGGAGAAGAATAAATCATTCGAAGAACTATTGGGTGAAAGCAATTTGAACTGGAAGAACTATAAATAAAAACAGGGAGCAGTTAAAATTTTAAAAGGGCTGGCTCCCTTTTTCTGTTCAGGAAGATTTATTCCTTGCTGATATTCCTTTATTTTATAAAGTATAACGATTATATTAAAGATAAGTTCGATATGCTTTCATATCGGATGGACTACTATTAGCTGGTGATAGGATGCAAAATAAAATAGAAAAAGTACTGGAAGACCAATTATGTTTCCTGCTTTATGCAAGTTCGCGGGAAATGACGAAGAAATATAAACCTCTGCTTGATAAACTTGAAGTGACATATCCTCAATATCTTGTTCTGCTTCTATTATGGGAACAGGATACACTTACAGTAAAAAAACTTGGGGAGCTCCTTGCCCTCGACTCAGGAACACTTACCCCCATGTTGAAACGAATGGAGCAGAATGGCTTGATTGTCCGTGAACGTTCCACTGAAGATGAACGGTCTGTCATGATTAAGTTGACGGAAAAGGGACTTGGTTTACGGGAAGATGCCTGTTTCATTCCCGATCGCATTTCGGCAATGTCGGGTGAGGATAAGAAGGTGGTTGAGGATTTAAAAGCTTCGCTGCTCCAACTATTGAAAACATTACAGGAATTTTAGCGAAGAAAAGACGCTTGGGAACCCCAAGCGTCTTTTTATTGATTGGATTTAGTCTACATCTATTTCAAAGGCGACATCCACATTGCCATTGATTGCTTTTGAATAAGGACACATTTGATGCGCTTTATGAACAAGGGTTTCGAAAGTCTCCTTGTCGACCCCGGATCCTTTCACAGCCAAAGTTACAGCCAGGCTGTACTGATGCATCTCACCCATCAATAGACTGACGCTTGCGGTAACTTTTGAATCGAAAGAAACGCGTTCGATTTTACCAACTGATTGCAAAGCGCTATCAAAACATGCAGCATATCCAGCTGCAAAAAGCTGTTCCGGATTAGATGCTTCAGGCATCTGTTTAGCCCTTGGTGTTCCAGGCATCGCAATATCAACTGTGAAATTGCCGTCAGCAGAAATTGCTGTTCCTTCTCTTCCGCCATCGACTGTTACAGAGGTTGTAAATAATGTTTTTGTCATCATTTTTTCTCCCTTATCTTTTTATTTTTAATTGTGCACAACTGAATTGTACAATATTAATTTTGGGATGTCCAATGAAAAGTTTAAAACCGTTAAATTAGAATGATTGGAAACTTGAAGTTGGTAAAGAAGGCGAAAAAAAGATGGAACGGAAAAAGGCTGACTATCCCGTTGGTTAAACGGAGATAGAGCAGCCTAAAGGTTTGTCCTGACATTTCTTTTTTAATTCCGATGACTTTCATAATTGTTCACTTTGGTCAACCGCTTCAGGATATCCAACTCGGTGGTGGACAGTGAAGGGCTGTTGGCAGCTTGGCAGTTATCACGAAGCTGCTGTACTGAGCTTGCGCCTGGAACAATGGTAGCTACGCTTTGATGGGACAATACATATTGAAGTGCCGTTTCATTCAACTTCCTATCGGAAAGTTTGTCCTTAATTTGCGGAAGCAAATCTTTAAGTTCGTGATAGCTATAGTCAAGGTATCCATCCTCATTTGCCTTTTCAAGCATTTTTTCACTGAGCAGCCCTTTGGCAAGGGGGCCACGGGCGATCATGCTGATTTGTTTGTTGGCCAAAAGGGACAGCCACTCTTCTGGGCGGCGGTCGAGCAGATTAAACTGCATCATCACGGAATCAAGCTCAGACTTTTCAGTGAATTCCTTGATGACATTCGGACGAATCGAGGAAATTCCATAATATCGGATATAGCCTTCTTTTTTCAAATCTTCAAATGCTTCTACCGTTTCTTCGATATTGTCTGAAATGGTGCCGCCATGTAACTGATAAAGATCAATATAATCAGTCCCCAATCGCTTTAAGCTATCTTTTACTGCCGTTTTAATATGAGCGCCGGATGGGTCCCAGCTCCAGGAATCTTTATTTTCATTCCAGCGGTTTCCGACCTTGGTGGCTATGTATACCTTATCGCGGACCGATTTTAAATTCTTTCCGACGATTTCTTCATTCATACCGAAATCATATAAATCGGCCGTATCAAAATAATTGATTCCTTCATCTAAAGCGGCCTGTATGATTTCGGATGCCTGATTTTCAACAGTCCCCAATGACATGCACCCAAGCCCGATTTCAGAAACTAGCAAGTCAGAATTTCCTAGTCTGCGTTTTTTCATGTTATCCACTCCCTTTACATTCATTGTAAAGGAGAAATCCATTTCACTCAAAGAATTCACTTGATCCGTTTTAAAGGAGTGGGTGGCACCTGATCGTGAATGTCGGCAATCCAATCATTGACATAGACATATTGATTTTGTAATTGCTTTAGTTTTTGAAGGATTTCCCAGCTCTTTCCGGATAAAGTAACGCTTTTTTCCAATACGTAAACTTTCATTAAATCGCCCTCCATCTCTATTATGGTAAAATGTATGAGGAATCATGCTGCAATTAGAACAGAGGAGTGGTCACGATGAAAAAATTTGAAGAAAAAACGCTGTCTTCGAAAAAAATCTTCACAGGAAAAGTAATCAGCCTGCAAGTGGATGATGTAGAGCTTCCTGATGGGAAAACGGGTAAACGTGAAATAATCAAGCATCCGGGAGCGGTTGCCGTCATAGCTCTCACGTCAGAAAATAAAATCATCATGGTTGAACAGTACCGTAAAGCGCTGGAGAGAAGCTTGGTGGAAATTCCTGCAGGGAAGCTTGAAAAAGGCGAAGAACCGGTTCTGTCGGCTAAACGGGAGCTGGAAGAGGAGACAGGTTATGAATGTGAAAAAATGGAGCACATCATATCCTTCTATACATCCCCAGGTTTCGCCGATGAATTGGTCCACCTGTATGTGGCCCACAATTTGAAAAAGAAAGAAAATGCGGCACCGCTGGATGAAGATGAATTTGTCGAAATGCTTGAACTCACGCTGGAGGAAGCTCAAACTTACATGGATGAAGGGAAGATCCAGGATGCCAAAACGGCATATGCAGTTCAGTATCTGCAGTTGAAAAAGGCGATGACATCATAAATGAAAGAGTTTTACGCTGACCTGCATATCCATATAGGCAGAACGAGAAGCGGAAGGGCCGTGAAAATAACAGGTGCTAAAACGTTAACCTTCAGCAATGTGCTGCAAGTGGCAAGTGAAAGGAAGGGCCTTGATCTAATCGGGATAATCGATTGTCATTCTCCTGAAATTATCGAAGAGATCGAAGCGGGGATTCTTGATGGCGAAATCACGGAAAAGACTGAAGGCGGACTTCAATATAAGAATACAACCATCATTCCGGGCTCGGAGATTGAAATTTATGATCATAATTGTAATGGACCGATCCATGTCCTCGCCTATTTTCCCACTTTAAAAGCGATGAAGGAATTCTCCTCATGGATGAGCGGACATGTTAAAAATATCACCTTAAGCTCCCAAAGGATTTATTGTGATGGAAGAACGCTGCAAAAAACCGTGAAGTCACTGGGTGGCCTGTTTATCCCGGCACATGTTTTCACCCCATTTAAAAGCTTATATGGAAAAGGGGTGCGATCCAGTCTGACTGAAGTATTCGATCCGGAGCTAATTGATGCCATCGAGCTTGGTTTAAGTTCAGATACAGAAATGGTCAAGGATATCGAGGAGTTGGACTCCTATGTATTCGTAACAAATTCCGATGCGCATTCGCTTGGGAAAATCGCTCGTGAATATCAAAAAGTCCTGCTTGAAGAACCAAGTTTCAATGAGCTGGCAAAAGCCCTTAAAGAAACAGGGAATCGCAAGGTGACCGTTAATTATGGATTGAACCCCTTATTGGGAAAGTATCACCAAACCGTATGTTCAGGGTGTTTACATCAGGTATTGAGGGATAGTGAACAATGTCCTGAGTGTGGTAATAAATCCATTATTAAAGGGGTATCGGCCAGGATTGAAGAACTCTCCGTTTCCGGGATGGACAGAAGAGACGGGAAGGAAAGGCCGCCGTATATCCATCAAGTGCCACTCGACTTCATCCCGGGACTCGGACCTAAATCCATGGAAAAACTGCTGGTGGCATTTGGAACAGAGATGAATATCCTTCATGAAGTTACGCTTGAACAGCTAATGGAAATCGTTCCTGAAAAATTGGCGGTCTACATCGATTCTGCCAGAAAAGGGACGCTTTCTTTTGAAGTAGGGGGCGGAGGAAAGTACGGAAAGGTCAAAAAGGAATTATCCTGAAAAAAGTCCTGACAGATGAGATCTGTCAGGACTTTTTTAATTTGTTGTTTTTGCATAAATGGAGGTGTCCCGCACTTCCATGCTGTCTGCACTAAGGCAGTCATTACGCAAAATTCCTTCAAGGGTGAATCCCAGCTTCTCGGGAATCCGTTTGCTGGCAATATTATTAGGATCACAGCGGATTTCGACCCGTTTTGCACCGTAATGGTAAAAGGCGAATTTAGTTAACTTTTCCACTGTCTCCGTTATGTAGCCCAGTTTACTGAATCTCGTATCAATCCAATAGCCAATTTCGAATTTAGGAATACCCCAGTTGATTCGGTGCAGACCAGTGGACCCGATGAATTGATCGTCTTCTTTCCTATAAATATGGAGTCTTATATCCTCTTTTAAAATAAAGTCCGCAAAGGCCTTAAGGACGTTCTGTTCAGAAGTTTCCAATGAAACATCTTGATGGGCAAACGGCAGCCACTGTTTCAATTCAGGTTTAGAATGGACAATGGCTTCGTAAAGGTCCGGGCCATCGCCAGGCTGACAAGGTCTTAGATATAATCGAGGTGTTTCAATTTTTTCGGGAAAATCCATTAATATAGCTTTCATATCCTGCCTCCATCTCATTGATATGGAAAATTATAACATAAATTGGGTTCAATGTGTTCGGCTGAAGGGGAAAGTTTTCTTAGCATAAATGAAAGAGTGAAAACATAGATTCTAGTAAGCGGAGTTGGGAGGATGAAAGATGAAAAAAAAATCTGTCGTACAAAATGCCGTAATGAAACATATTAACGAACATTCCTCATTATATGTCTTTATCACTGTGCTTTTTTTGATGGGTGTCATTTTTGGGGCAATATTGGTGAATAGTTTAAGCTTTACCCAAAAGGAAGACTTGTTCTATTATTTATCGCAATTTTTCGGACAAGTATCCAAAGGTGAATTTGCATCTTCGCATGATATGTTCAGCCAAAGTATTATGCATAATATAAAATATATCGGGGTCATCTGGATTCTCGGAATATCGGTCATCGGTTTGCCTGTCATCCTGGTTTTGTTATTTATAAAAGGGATGGTCGTTGGATTCACGGTCGGCTTTTTAGTCAATCAAATGGGATGGAGCGGGTTCTTATTATCGTTTGTCGCTATTCTGCCCCAAAATATATTCATCGTCCCGATATTCATCGTAATAACCGTCCTTGCCGTTTCACTATCCATGAAAATGATCAGCCGGATTTTCCTTAAGCAGGTTCGTGAACCGCTGAAGCCGATAATTTCACGGTATATTTTCTCATTGGTTTTGTCGGGGTTATTCTTGATTACGGCTGCTGTATTTGAAGCGTACCTATCCCCTTCTTTAATGAAAAATGTCGTAAGTTTATTGGGTCATTGATGGAAATATACCGTTCCCGCAAATTTTTTTATCATTAACAAGAAATCTATTTTGACAGTTTTCCCTCTTTTGATATAATGGATAAGATAGCGGCGCGGGAGGGAATATTAGGTATGGAAATAGAAAACAGAATTGATAGGATAAAAAAGCAGTTACACTCGTCCAGCTACAAATTAACGCCTCAGCGAGAAGCGACCGTCCGCGTTTTACTTGAGCATGAAGAGGATCATTTAAGCGCAGAAGACGTTTACCTCCTTGTCAAAGAAAAGTCGCCGGAAATTGGATTGGCAACAGTTTACCGTACGCTAGAGTTGCTGACTGAATTGAAAATAGTAGATAAAATTAACTTTGGAGACGGGGTTTCCCGTTATGATTTAAGACAAGAAGGAGCTGCGCATTTCCATCATCATCTTGTTTGTGTGGAATGTGGTGCGGTAGATGAGATCCAGGAAGACCTACTTGAAGACGTAGAAGACATTGTGGAACGCGACTGGAACTTCAAGATAAAAGACCATAGATTAACCTTTCATGGCATTTGTCATCGATGTCATGACAAAGAAGAAAATTAAGGTGAGTGAAGTCGGACCTTTTCCATTTAATGGAGAAGGTTTTCTGCATTTTAATAGCTGGTTTTCTCAAGTAAGAGCTGTTTTTGTTTTCTCCTTTCCGAAACACGTATAAAACTTGTCCTGTTGGGCATAGATTGATACAAAGGGTCGAATGGGAGGGGAAAGGATGAAAACATCATTATCGCTTATTTTGCACACGGCTAAAGTGATGATTCTCTTTGTTAGCTTCACTGTTCTTTTTTATATAGGAATGGTATGGTTAAATCAGGAATATCAAAGTTATCATCGTTATGATGAACCGAAAGGCATGGCTGTAAAAGTATCGAAGGCTGTTGATACGGGTGATGATGCATGGCTTGAACGCCTAATGTTGTTTTATTTAAACGGGGAGTAATGAATATGGAGAATCAAATTAGGGATTTCATTCATTTTTTAACCATTGAAAAAGGACTTGCCAAGAATACGCTCGTCTCGTATGAGCGTGACTTAAGATCATATTGGAGCTTTCTGAAAGATGTTGAAACCATTGAAGATTGGAATGATTCACGACGGGTGAACATCCTGCATTTTCTCGTGCAGTTAAAGGATCAAGGGAAATCATCGAAGACGGTGGCGCGTCATATAGCTTCCATTCGTTCTTTTCATCAATTTCTTCTAAGGGAAAGAGTAACAAATCAGGATCCGTCCATACATATAGAAACGCCAAAACCGGAACGAAGCCTTCCAAAGGTATTAAGCATGGAAGAGGTTGAAGCACTATTGGAAGCCCCGAAGAAAATGGATGAATTCGGATTACGCGATAAGGCAATGCTCGAACTGATGTATGCGACGGGTATGCGTGTCAGTGAGTTGATATCCATGGATGTGAGTGATGTCCATGCATCGATGGGTTTTGTCCGTTGTGTAGGGAAAGGAAATAAAGAGAGGATCATTCCGATTGGACAAACTGCATTGGGTGCAATTGAACATTATATGGAAAGTTCCCGGGGGAAAATGACCAGCCCCAAGCACAGGACAGATTCACTTTTTTTGAATCATCATGGAAACAGGCTGACAAGGCAGGGGTTCTGGAAGATTCTAAAAAAACTTGTAAAATCGGCACAAATTGAAAAAGAAATTACACCGCATACACTGAGACATTCTTTCGCGACACATCTATTGATGAATGGGGCTGATTTACGTGCCGTCCAAGAAATGCTTGGTCATGCGGATATTTCGACAACTCAAATTTATACACATATTACGAACGTACGGATCAAGGATGTCTATTCAAAATTCCATCCGCGAGCTTAAAGGATTAGTAGACTGATAGAAAGGTTGTGAATTTAACTGCGAGGCAGTTGAAGGAGCAGCCTTTTTTCTGTGTCGGCAAGACGGCTATAAGGGATGCTGATGATTCTAACGCACATCTTATGGCACTTTGTTTCATTCCGAAATATATTATTTGTCTCCATCATGGTAATCGTTTACAATGTAGAGAGGTCAGACTTCTGACGTTCTTGCGATTTCATTTAAATGAAGAGTAACTGAGCAGAATAAGGGTATTATAGAGAGTATAAAAAGTGATTTACTATTTTAGGAGGAATGACTCATGAAAGGGAATTCAGCATTTAAACGAATATTTGTAATAGTTATGGATTCAGTTGGGATTGGCGAAGCACCTGATGCAGATTTATTCGGCGATAAAGGTGCGGATACACTCGGCCATATCGCAGAAAAAATGAATGGATTGAACATGCCGACTCTCGCAAAATTGGGTTTAGGCAATATCCGTGAAATCAAGGGAATTGAAAAAGCTCAGCAACCTCTCGCATACTATACGAAAATGAAGGAAGCCTCTACAGGGAAAGATACGATGACTGGACATTGGGAAATCATGGGGTTGAATATATCGACTCCATTCCGTGTATTTCCAGATGGTTTCCCGGAATTATTAGTCAATGAACTCGAGGCGAAAATGGGTCGGGGAATTATTGGGAATGTCCCGGCAAGCGGTACGGAAATCATTGAGAGGCTTGGCGAGGAACATATGAAAACGGGTGCGCTGATTGTATATACATCAGCTGATTCCGTATTACAGATTGCTGCACATGAAGATATCGTCCCGATAGATGAATTATACAAGATTTGTGAAATTGCCCGTGAAGTGACAATGGCTGATGAGTTCAAGGTTGGACGCGTTATTGCCAGACCGTTCACTGGTGAACCAGGCAACTTCAAAAGAACGCCTAACCGTCATGATTATGCATTGAAACCGTTTGACCGGACAGTAATGGATGAATTGAAAGATTCTGGATATGATGTCCTTGCAATCGGGAAGATCTCGGATATCTTTGATGGGGAAGGTGTCACTGAATCAGTAAGGACCGTATCCAATATGGATGGAATGGATAAATTAATCCAAACGGTAGAACAGGATTTCAAAGGGTTAAGTTTCCTTAATCTAGTCGACTTCGATGCTTTATACGGTCACCGCCGCGACCCAGAGGGATACGGAAAGGCATTGGAAGAATTCGATGCTCGGATGCCTGAAGTCCTTGATAAACTGAAAGAGGATGATTTATTGATCATCACTGCCGATCACGGGAATGATCCGGTCCATGAAGGAACCGATCACACACGTGAATATGTACCATTGTTAGTCTATTCCAAACGATTTACAGAAGGTGCCGAACTCCCGATAAGAGATACATTTGCTGATATTGGGGCGACGGTCGCTGCTAATTTTGATGTGAAAATGCCTGCCTTCGGAAAAAATATATTGGGCGATCTAAATTTAGGGGAGAATAAATAGATGTTTAATAAAATAGAGACTGCTGCGTCATTCATAAAAAGTAAAATTGAAGGCTCTCCGGAGATAGGACTGATTCTTGGTTCCGGACTTGGAGTATTGGCGGATGAAATTGAAAATCCGATAACGATTCCTTACCATGAAATCCCGGAATTCCCGGTATCGACTGTTGAAGGACACGCTGGACAGCTTGTCATTGGACAATTAAGTGGCAAAAAAGTTGTCGCGATGCAAGGACGTTTCCACTTTTATGAGGGTTACTCCATGGAAAAGGTCACTTTCCCTGTCCGTGTAATGAAACTTCTTGGTGTTGAACAGTTAATCGTCACGAATGCTGCCGGAAGCGTTAATGAAAGCTATCAACCAGGTGACTTGATGCTCATTACGGATCATATTAATTTAATGGGGGCAAACCCATTGATTGGTCCTAATGAAGAGCGTTTCGGCCCTAGATTCCCTGATATGTCGGAAGCTTATAATAAAGACCTTCGGACGCAAGCAAAAAAAATAGCATCTTCACTAGGATTGGATATTAAAGAAGGTGTCTATATCGGTAATACAGGACCGACCTATGAGACACCGGCAGAAGTGAAAATGGCAAGGATCCTTGGCGGGGATGCAGTTGGTATGTCGACAGTCCCGGAAGTTATCGTAGCAAGGCATAGCGGAATGAAGGTGCTCGGAATCTCATGCCTTACCAATATGGCCGCGGGCATTCTGGATCAGCCTTTGTCACATGAAGAGGTAATTGAAACGACTGAAAAAGTGAAAAGCAGTTTTCTTGAATTTGTTAAGCAAATCGTTAAAGACATATAAAACGAACCAAAAAAAATACAAGTACACCTAAAGAAAATCGGTGTCTTTAAAAAGTGGGGATTCTAATATGAGAATGGTAGATCTAATCGAGAAAAAGCGTGATGGAAAGGCTCTTACTACAGAAGAAATACAGTTCATCATCAATGGGTTTACCGATGGATCGATTCCGGATTACCAAATGAGCGCTTGGTCAATGGCTGTTTATTTTAAAGGCATGAATGAGCAGGAACGTGCTGATCTAACCATGGCAATGGTCGAATCGGGAGATCAAATTGATTTATCGATGATTGAAGGAATTAAAGTCGATAAACATTCAACAGGCGGTGTGGGCGATACCACAACTCTAGTGCTTGGACCATTGGTTGCTGCTGTTGGTGTTCCAGTGGCAAAGATGTCAGGACGCGGTCTTGGCCATACAGGCGGGACGATCGATAAGTTGGAGTCTGTAAAAGGATTTCATGTCGAAATAGAAAATGACGAGTTCATCCGACTTGTCAATAAAAATAAGATAGCTGTCATTGGACAAAGCGGTAACCTGACTCCGGCCGACAAAAAGTTATATGCATTGCGCGATGTTACGGGTACCGTTAACAGTATCGGTTTGATTGCTGGCTCGATCATGAGTAAGAAAATCGCCGCTGGTGCTGATGCAATCGTACTTGATGTTAAAACGGGAGCGGGCGCTTTCATGAAAACTCTCGAAGATTCCGAAGAATTGGCGCATGCAATGGTTAGCATCGGAAACAATGTGGGACGAAACACGATGGCTGTCATTTCCGATATGAGCCAACCGTTGGGTTACGCTATCGGAAATGCTTTAGAAGTGAAGGAAGCAATCGATACGCTTAAAGGAGAGGGACCGGAAGATTTAACGGAACTTTCTTTAACACTGGGAAGCCATATGGTATACCTTGCCAAAAAGGCAAGCTCGCTGGAAGAAGCAAGAACCTTGCTGGAAAATGCGATCAAGGATGGTTCTGCACTTAACTCATTCAAGATTTTCCTGGAAGCGCAGGGAGGCGATGGTTCGGTTGTGGATCAGCCGGAAAAACTACCGCAGGCTGCTCATACTTTCGAGCTGGAAGCGAAAGAGGACGGATATGTATCGGAAATCATCGCTGATGAAGTAGGAACGGCAGCCATGCTGTTAGGCGCCGGGCGGGCGACAAAAGAATCAGAGATTGATTTGGCAGTCGGACTGGTACTTCGTAAAAAAATCGGGGAAACCGTGGCAAAAGGTGAATCACTTGTGACGATTTACAGCAATTTCGAAGATGTTTCAAAGGTAAAAGAAAAATTGTATGAAAGCATTGCGATTTCCAAAGAGAAAATAGAAAAACCTACATTGATCTATAAAGAGATCATGGAATAAACATTTTCCAAAAAAGGCCGCGCTTTTGAGCGGCCTTTTTACGTTTATCCCATTGAATTCTTAAAAGAGGATGCCCATGCGCATCCTCTTTTAATTTGGTTTACTTTGTTACCCTATATCCAGTATATGTTCAAAATTCATCTTTATTTGTATAAAAATGGGTTTAATGGAAAAAATAAAAAATATAAAGATTGGAGGGTATGGAGATGAAGCGGATTCTTTCTGTATTTTTAACCGTTTTGGTAGCATTGGGTTTTAACATCCCGCATACAAAAGCAGCTGAAGAAAAAGGAGTCGAATTGGCGGCAAATGCTAAATCCGCTATTTTGATTGAACGGGATACAGGTACTGTTCTCTATGATAAAAATGCAGACGATCGCCTTTCACCGGCAAGCATGACGAAAATCATGACGATGCTGCTGATCATGGAAGCGATCGATAAAGGCGAACTCAGCATGAAGGAGAAAATCAGGACTAGTGAGTATGCAGCGTCGATGGGCGGTTCCCAGATCTTCCTCGAGCCAGGTGAAGAAATGACCACGGAACAAATGCTTAAGGGCATCTCGATTGGTTCGGCGAATGATGCATCGGTGGCGATGGCTGAACGTCTAGCTGGATCGGAAGAAGAGTTTGTCAGGGAAATGAACAAAAAGGCGAAAGACCTCGGGTTGAAAAATACAAAGTTCCAAAACGCAACAGGACTTCCTGTTAAAGATCATTACAGTTCGGCACATGACATGTCGATCATGGCGAAGGAATTATTGAAATACGATACGATTACAAGGTTCACGGGTACATATGAAGATTATCTCCGTGAAAATACCGAAAAGAAATTTTGGCTTGTCAACACAAATAGGTTAGTGAAATTTTATCCTGGGGTCGATGGACTGAAAACAGGATTCACAAATGAAGCGAAATATTGTTTGACAGCGACTGCTAAAAAAGGGAATATGCGTGTCATTGCCGTCGTTTTCGGAGCCGTTTCTCCAAAGGAACGAAACGCTCAGGTCACCAAGATGTTAGATTATGCATTTTCACAATACATCACATACCCTATTTATAAACGCGGTGAGGTGTTAGGTGAAGCCAAGGTAAGTAAAGGGCAAAAGAAAACCGTGGTGGGCGTCACAAGTGAACCTATTTCAGTTTTGACAGCCAAAAACGGAACGGCAAAGGACTTTACTAAAAAAATCACGCTTGATAAAGATTTGAATGCCCCGATTAAAAAAGGTGATGAAATTGGTACGCTTGAATTGAAGAAAAACGGTAAGGTATATGTCGAATCTCCGATTGTTGCGAAGGAAACTGTTGATAATGCCAGCTGGTGGCAATTGTATAAACGGGCTTTCGGCATGTTTACCCAGGCGAAATAGAATAAATTGTCGCATTGCCTGTTAATCGTACTAATTTAGGCGAAACTCCACTAGTTTTGCTAGTAAGGAGGAATCGGCAGGTGAAAAAGAGAATTTGACTCTTTATAAGACAGTGAAGGAGGCTGTATATAATGAGTCTTACGATTAATATGGAGGCGAAAAATCGCGTATTGTGCATTCGTCTCAAAGGTGATTTAGATCATCATACAGCAGAAAAATTGAAAAATCAGGCAGAGGCAGCCATTCAAAAGCATAATATCAAGCATATCATCCTTAACATGGAAGAATTGGATTTTATGGACAGTTCAGGGCTCGGAGTTATTTTGGGCCGTTATAAGCAGGTAAACAAAAAGCAAGGTGAAATGGTGGTCTGTGCAATTTCTCCAGCAGTAAAGCGGTTATTTGAGATGTCAGGGTTGTTTAAAATTGTTAAAATGGAACTATCCGAAAAAAACGCTTTGCAAAGACTGGGGGTTGCCTAATATGAAAAATAAAATGGAAACGAAATTTTCTGCACTTAGCCAAAATGAATCTTTTGCCAGGGTAACTGTTGCGGCATTCATTGCCCAATTGGACCCGACGATGGATGAATTGACAGAGATCAAGACTGTCGTGTCAGAAGCCGTTACGAATTCGATCATCCATGGGTATGAGAGTGACCCGGAAGGTTGGGTCTACATTTCAGTGGTCATCGAAGGCGATACTGTGGAATTGACCATCCGGGATGAAGGACTGGGCATTGAAGACGTCGAGGAGGCTAAACAGCCGTTATTTACGACAAAACCCGAACTTGAACGTTCCGGTATGGGATTCACCATCATGGAAAACTTCATGGATGAAATCAATATAATTTCCCATAAGGGCGAAGGCACGATCATTCGATTAAAAAAGCACTTAACTACAAGCAGAGCTTTGTGCAATTAAGGGAGACTTGCATATGGATGTGGAGGTTAAAAACGAGAAGAGCAAGAAAGGCCAGCCCCATTTAAAAGATGAGGAATTGCGGAATTTAATCCAACGCAGCCAGAGCGGTGACCAAGATGCAAGGAATCTGATTGTCAATAGCAATCTGAGGCTTGTATGGTCAGTAGTGCAAAGATTCCTCAATCGAGGTTACGAACCGGATGACCTTTATCAAATAGGCTGTATTGGTCTGTTGAAGTCCGTGGATAAATTTGACTTATCGTTTGAAGTGAAATTCTCAACGTATGCTGTGCCTATGATCATTGGTGAAATCCAACGTTTTATCCGTGATGACGGAACGGTTAAAGTAAGCCGGTCATTAAAGGAAATGGCGAATAAAATTCGCAGGGCCAAAGAGGAACTTTCAAAGACGTATGGCCGCGTTCCGACTGTCAATGAATTGGCGGAACATCTAGAGCTGTCGCCAGAGGAAATCATCATGGCCCAAGAAGCTAGCAGGAGCCCCTCATCGATCCATGAAACGGTTTACGAAAATGATGGAGATCCGATTACTCTTCTTGACCAGATTGCCGACCATAATGAAACATCCTGGTTCGATCAAATCGCTTTGAAAGAAGCCATACATGAATTGAATGAACGTGAAAGGCTGATTGTTTTCCTGAGATATTATAAAGATCAAACGCAATCGGAAGTGGCGGCAAGGCTTGGTATTTCCCAAGTTCAGGTATCAAGGCTGGAAAAGAAGATCCTTCAGCAAATGAAAAACCACATGAATCAGTGATTCATGTGGTTTTTTTTTATTGAGCTGAAAATAAATACTGATTTTAGGAAAAAGTAAAAGTGATTTAAGATGAAACTAGGGATGGGGTCGAATTTTTAGTTGAATTTAGGAATAAAAACGAATATTATAGTAAAGGTCGCGTTTCTCATTCGTTTTTTTTATCTTTCTTTCAATGAATAATGATCAGGAAAAACGTCGATGCAGTACAATATTAGGACACCTTGTCTTTTCGTGCAAACGGTTGTCGGTGATTCCTTTAGATCTGGAGGTCTAAATATGTTTATGGAAAAGTTTTTCTCCCTGAAAGAAAATGGGACGGATGTCCGTACAGAAGTCATGGCGGGTGTTACGACATTTTTAACTATGGTTTATATCCTCATTGTGAATCCGGCTTTATTGTCTTCAATCGGAATTCCATTTGAACAAGTTTTCATGGCAACGGTCATATCAGCGGTGATTGGTACCCTAATCATGGGGCTTGTTGCAAAATACCCGATTGCGATAGCACCAGGGATGGGCTTGAATGCTTATTTTGCCAGCGTGGTGGGAGCACAGGGCCTTTCATACCAGACCGTATTCGGTACGGTTTTCATTGCTGGTTTGCTATTTCTATTAATTAGCGTGACTAGCTTGCGTAAAATGATAATGGATGCGATTCCTAACTCATTAAAATATGGCATCACATCCGGAATTGGTTTATTCATTGCGTTTATCGGATTGAAAAATGCTGGAATCGTAGTGCCAAATGAATCAACGATGGTGACGCTTGGCGATTTGCATCAGCCAGGAACCGTTTTAGCGTTAGCAGGCTTATTCATAACCTTGATTTTTATGGCCCGTAATATAAAAGGGGCCATTTTCATTGGTATGATCGTTACGGCAATCATTGGCTACTTTATCGGTTTGCTCAACTTCGATGGGGTCTTATCTGTACCTCCAACACCGGTATTTTTCGATATCGATATTGCTGGGGTCTTCACGAATTCTTTATATTCAATTGTTTTCGCCTTTTTACTTGTGACGATCTTCGATACGACAGGTACCTTGATTGGCGTGACAGAACAGGCAGGACTAACGAAGGATGGGAAAATCCCTCGTGCCAAGAAAGCCTTTTTAGGTGATGCGATTGCGACTACAGTCGGCTCGGTGTTTGGTACAAGCCCATCGACTGCCTATGTGGAATCGAGCACGGGAGTGGCCGCAGGCGGACGTACGGGATTAACAGCTACTGTCGTGGCAATCTTGTTTGCTGCATCGATTTTCTTTTCTCCATTGATATCGGCAATTTCTTCCGTTCAAGCAATCACAGCTCCCGTTTTGATCATTGTGGGATGTTTCATGATGGAAGGGCTGGCTAAAGTCAATTGGAAAATTTTTGATGAGGCATTTCCGGCCTTTGCGATCATTTTAACGATGCCGCTTACTTCAAGTATATCTACAGGGATTGCAATTGGGTTCATCACATATCCCCTAATGAAGGTATTCAGCGGAAAAGGAAAATCGGTACATCCGCTCATTTATATTTTTGGATTGATATTTTTGGTCCAGCTGATTTTCTTCCCCACTCATTAATAGATGAATGTAAACCAAAAAGACATGCTGTCATTGCAGCGTGTCTTTTTTTGGTTTCAAATTAGTAATATTTGGACATGGCTCACTTCCTGCATTTTCAAACTGCTTCCAATCCATACTACTAGCATAAGGAAATAAAAGGTCGGGATGTGATGATAATGGCAGTTGTATATATCAGGATGAGGAACCGTGTACAAGCAAAGGGAAATCAAACGGTGAGGATAAAAGATATTGCAAGGATAATCGGACCTGAAGAAGTGATTATCAAAATTGAAGAAATCATATTATTAACGGTCAAGAAGGAAGATAAGAATATTATTGTCATTGATTTAGCTCAAGTTATCATGGCCATCCGCAAGGTGGATCCGACTATTGAAGTGGAAACATTCGGCCCCTCCCAAACGATCATCGAAATCATCCTCTCGAAAAAGAAAATGTCATACCTGACATTCGCCTTGGTTTGGTTTTTGTTATTTGTCGGCGGCGGGATGACGATCATGAATTTTCATGTGGATGTCAGCATGGGGGAAGTGCATCAAAAAATCTTTACTATAATAACGGGAAAAGTGGAAGATAAGCCGTTATTAATCCAAATCCCATATAGCTTCGGCCTTGGTATGGGCATGATTCTATTTTTTAATCATTTCTTTAAAAAACGCTTCAATGAGGAACCTAGTCCGCTCGAGGTTGAAATGTTCAACTATCAGCAGGATTTGGACCGTTATGTAATCATGAATGAAAATAAGGAAAACGTGCGCCACCTTGATGACCGGTAAAATCATCTTCGGAATTTTTGTCGGTTTAGCCGGGGGGTTTGCGACAGGTGCCGGTTTTGTAGCGTTTTTAACTGTACTTGGGGTGATTCCAAGACTGACTCAGCTGACAAAAACAATGAAAATGATACATTACTACGAAGGAGCCATCATTGCCGGAGTTGTCGCAGGAACATGGTTAGGATTACAGGAAACGGAACTTTCCCTCCCGCATTTTCTTTTAATTCCGATCGGTTTGGCTGACGGGATATTTAATGGGATGCTTGCGGCTGCCTTAACTGAAGTCCTGAATGTATTTCCGGTTCTTTCAAAACGAATCGGAATTCAAGAGAAGATCATTTATCTGTTAATGGCACTCGTATTGGGTAAAATAGCCGGATCTTTATTCCAATGGATTTATTTTGTCGATTTATAAGTGTATGAGGTAACTATTCCTGTTGATGAAAGGTAGGCCCAAGATGGTGACCAAACGAAAAGTGATATTGATTACGGATGGAGATGAGTATGCGAAACGGGCTGTCGAGCATGTAGCCAAGGAAATAGGGGGAAGATGTATCTCCATGTCCCAAGGTAATCCATCACGATATACGGGCTTGGAGTTAGTTGAATTAATAAAAAAGGCGAAGTATGATCCTGTATTGGTCATGTTTGATGATAGCGGTTATATAGGAGAAGGATCAGGCGAACAGGCAATGAAGGTAGTTGCCGGACACCCTGATATTGATGTCCTTGGCGTGATAGCGGTCGCTTCAAAGACTAGAAGGGAAGAATGGACCAAGGTGGATATCTGTATTGACCGCGATGGTAATTTGACACCGAACGGGGTTGATAAATACGGCGCCGAGGAATTTGAACTGGGCAAGATAACAGGAGATACGGTGTATTGCATCGATCAATTACATGTTCCCATAGTAGTTGGGATAGGGGATATCGGAAAAATGTCCCATCAGGATGATTTTAAAAGAGGAGCACCGATAACAAAGCTAGCGGTGGAAATCATATTGGAAAGGAGTGGTCATGATGACTTCAGAAAAACCTCAAAACATGACGCCGATTCCGAGTAGGGTAGCGGAAGTTGACGCATACATGGAAGAGAAAGTAGGTCTAGGCGTCAGCTTTGACTTAGGAGTAAGAAAGATAAAGGTCTTAAGAAAAGATGTGCATATTTACTATATAAACGGGCTGACGGATACTGAGTACATCATTGATATCCTCGATTCTCTCATTCATAACAAAAATGCCGATATCGTGTCTACAAAAGTTTTTGATGTAGTCAAAGACTTGCTCGTACACCAATCCGTTCAGGAAATAAAGACGATGGATGAGCTTGTTGATCAGGTATTATCCGGTTTAATCGTCGTTGTTGTTGATGGTAAGCCAATAGGGCTGGTCGTGGATGTGAGGAGTTATCCAGGTAGACAGCCAGTTGAACCCGATACGGAAAAAGTCGTCCGTGGATCAAGGGATGGTTTTGTCGAGAATATCATCATTAACACAGCGATAACCAGACGAAGAATCCGGGATGAAAGATTACGTTTCGAAATGCTGCATGTAGGGGAACGATCGAAATCGGATATATCCATCGGCTACATAAAAGATATTGCCGATCCGGATTTAATAGAAATCGTTCGTAAGGAATTGAACAGTATTGAGGTTGATGGCATAACGATGTCTGATAAAACGATCGAAGAATTCATCGTAAAGCAAAGGTATAACCCATACCCGCTTGTCAGATATACGGAACGGGCTGATGTGGCTGCAACGCATTTGCTTGAGGGCCATGTCCTTATTTATGTGGATACTTCACCGAGTGTCATCATTACCCCGTCCACCCTTTTTCATCACATGCAACACGCTGAGGAGTATCGGCAGGCACCTGCCGTTGGGACCTTGGTGCGCTGGGTCCGGTTTCTCGGGATTTTCGTTTCGTTATTCTTGCTGCCGATTTGGTTATTGTTTTGTTTAGAGCCTTCCCTCCTGCCTGAAAAGTTCGAGTATATCGGGCCGAATGAAAAAACGCATATACCCATTGTGTTCCAAATCTTCATTTCCGATATAGGGATAGAATTTTTAAGGATGGCAGCCGTTCATACCCCGACCCCGCTTTCCACGGCAATGGGCTTGGTTGCCGCGGTTTTGATAGGGCAAATAGCGATAGATGTTGGCCTATTTGTTCCTGAGGTTGTTCTCTACGCTTCCGTAGCGACAATCGGTACATTTGTCACTCCGAGTTTAGAACTAGGGGTTGCAAATAAAATTACCCGTTTAGCACTGATAGTCTTGGTCGCATTTTTTAAAGTGCCTGGCTTAGTCATAGGCATCACACTCTATTTGATCATGCTCACTAGTATAAAAACATTAAATACACCTTATTTATGGCCGCTTCTCCCGTTTCAGCCGAAGGCCTTGTCACATATAATATTTAGAAGACCTTATCCAGGTTCTATAGAACGTCCGAGCATTGTACATCCCCAGGATCTATATAGGCAGCCAAGAAAATCTAAAGGTTGATGTTGTCGAAAAGTTGTGGTAATTTATTTTTATTCGGATAAAGCGATAAAGTTAGGCTTAACAAAGAGATAAAGCTACTATGACTCTTTGGAGTTTAAACCAATCTGTCTTTCCCTTCGAACTACTAAGCAGTCATAGAGGACAATATTTACATGGGATAATTGATTCGGATGAGGCTTGTTCATATAGAGGACCTATTAGAACGGGTTTTCTTTATTTGAGGCTGCCTCATTTCTTATTAATCTTTAGTTTTAAGTCAGGAAGGTGAGGCTATCATGCATTTGTACGGAACCGGGGGTGTCAATGAACGTGGACATCTGGAGATTGGCGGAGTGGACACGATCGAATTGATCGAACAATTTGGTACACCATTATATGTTTATGATGTAGAGCTAATTCGCGAACGGGCGAGAGGGTTCAAGAGAACTTTTGAGGAATTGGGGATTTCAGCTCAAGTTGCTTACGCAAGTAAGGCCTTTTCTTCGATTGCCATGATCCAGTTAGCTGAGCAAGAGGGACTTTCTCTCGATGTTGTCTCAGCGGGGGAATTATATACGGCAATTAAGGCAAATTTCCCAACAGAACGGATTCACTTCCATGGAAATAACAAAAGTGAAGAAGAGCTACATATGGCTTTGGATCATGACATTGGCTGTATAGTAGTCGATAATTTTTCAGAGTTGACACTGTTGGAAGAAATTTGTACAAACCGTGAACAAAAGGTGAAAATCCTTCTTCGTGTAACACCGGGTATTGAAGCCCATACGCATGATTATATTTTGACAGGGCAAGAAGATTCGAAATTTGGTTTTGATCTTATTAACGGCCAGGCAGAAGCTGCCCTTCGACAAGCGCTTCATAGTGAGTTTCTGGAAGTTCTTGGATTACACTGCCATATCGGTTCCCAAATCTTTCAAACGACCGGTTTCCTTCTGGCAGCCCAAAAAATTATCGGCAAGCTGAGTGATTGGCACGGTTCGGTAGGGTTTCAACCACAGGTATTGAATCTCGGAGGGGGATTCGGGATTCGGTATACACAAGAGGACGACCCGCTACCGGCGTCTCAATATGTTGAGGAGATCGTGAGGGAAGTGCAGAACCTGATTGCTGATTCTGATTTAGTGATGCCTGAAATATGGATCGAACCTGGCCGTTCATTGGTCGGAGACGCGGGTGTGACACTGTACAAGGTCGGTTCTGAAAAGGAAGTTCCTAATGTCCGTAAATATATTGCGGTAGATGGGGGCATGAGTGATAACATCCGTCCCGCTCTTTACGAAGCGAAATATGATGCCATTCTTGCAAACCGGCCGCTTGACCCTGTGGAAGAGACAGTGTCCATTGCTGGCAAATGCTGTGAAAGCGGAGATATGTTGATTTGGGATTTACCATTGCCAAAAGCCGGCCGCGGTGATGTCTTGGCGGTATTTTGTACAGGGGCATATGGATATTCCATGTCGAATAATTACAATCGCATTCCGAGACCGGCTGTCGTCTTTGCCGAAAAGGGAGAAGCCCGGTTGGTCATCAAACGCGAAACTTACGAAGATCTTATTCATTTGGACTTGGCCCTTCATGAAGCGGCAGTCGTCAATAAAGAATAGAAAAAAAGGATGGCATTAGCCATCCTTTCAGTTTGTAAATAAAAGGGCTTTGGAAAACGTAACTTTGCTCAAATGATGTTCCCGAACCAAATAACCAATAGAAATACCTTCAAGACCTCAGGAATTGTTTCTATCTAAATTTTATATCAAAGTTGATTAGAACGGAAGGGACGAGACTCCTGCGGGAAAAGCGCGTCAAAGGGAGACCCCGCAGGCGCAATAGCGCCGAGGAGGCTCCCGGACCGCCCGCGGAAAGCGAGTGCCTGTAGTGGAACTCAACGGTCAAATTGTACTGTTAAAAAAACTGTAGGTAAACTCGATTTTCATCGAGTTGATCTGACCCAATAAAGTTAGACATATAATTTAAGCAGCTTCTAAGACCTGAGTTCGGTATTCTATCGGACTCAGGTCTTTTAATTTTACC